>NZ_JBKFGH010000016.1:0-173993 GCF_051233475.1 Neobacillus terrisolis
GTTATGAAATTTTACGTCAATCTTAATAGAACCGCCGTATACCGAACGGTACGTACGGTGGTGTGAGAGGTCGGGGGTTAGTCACCCCCTCCTACTCGATTGGCTCTGTTAATTGGGCTGTTGATTTCCACTCCAGGTGCTCAGCGACCCAGCGGGGGAGTCCGGGAACCTGTCTAGCTGCAGCGGCTAGGGGCTCGGGGTCATAAGCCAATCCGTCAAGAAGGTCAAAGAACGACCTTCATGCCGGCTCGTCTTATGCCTGTCGCCTCTGGGCAAGCCGCTTCCTCTTTCCTTCTCCTCGGCGCAAGCGCCTGCGGGGTCTCCCGTGACACCTTCTCCCGCAGGAGTCTCGCACCTTCCGCTCCAATCAACAGAGTGTACAGAATCAACACAGATTTTTAGTTATTTTATTTAATCAATATCCTTCCAATGTAAAGGCATTTTTAAAGAGGGTGGCAGCTTCGTGTTTTGATTACCTTTTGCAGCATTTACTTGTGCTTGAGTAAGAAAGATGCTGTTGGTAAGATTAGCACCAGAGAGGTCTGCGTCTCTAAAATCTGCACCAATAAGGTCTGCCATTCTTAGATCAGCTTGTCTAAGATCGGCAGCTATGAGTAAGGCCCCTCTAAGGTTAGCTCCCTTAAGATCCGCCCCTTTGAGCTTAGCTCCAATCAGGTCACTGCCTGGTCCTACTTTTTTTGGTTGCTTCTTATTGCGATAGTCAGCCCGTACTAGTTCGCTTGTATGCAAAAGTAACCGGTTTACGCTCGTTCGATGGTCCGGAACATTGATTTGTAAAATGAACTCTGGGCTCTGTAAAGTGAGACGTTCCGTTTTTTCAAATGCTTCTTTTAAATCTGCATGAATAGCTTTGGCTGCTCCTAATGTAAGAGCTTCATGAATATACATAAGCATCTCGTGAAGTTGTTGGATAATCGGGAAAACAGCAAACATTTCCTTTGCTAAAATGGAATTGTTCCGCCAATCGTTTCCTTGATAAGTGAGTTGGGACACCTTTTGACCAGCACCAAAACATTCATAGGCGGTGCAACCTCGAAATCCTTTGGTTCTAAGGTCATTATGAATACTGCATAAATAATTGGTTTGTAAGTTTTGACAAGGAACACCCCCGTCTTTATTAAATGCAAAATCGGCTGATTTCGCATATGGTAAAGCTACACAGCATAAACCAAAACAATTTTCACAATCCGAACTTAAATGTTTGGGAATATTGTCTTTATTAGTATATTTAGTAGTCAACTTAAACACTTCCTTGTAATAACTTGCTTGAAAAAAAGAAAAATAATTGTAAATTTTAGCATTAAAACTTATCCGTAACAATTCTTATTTATTAGGGTTAATCATAATCTTACATGATTGTAAGGAAACTGACAGGTAAATCGATAGGTGAATGAGGATCATTTGGTTACACTTAGCTTAGATTTTAGGAAATGAAAGAGAGGGGACCAAATCTATGGAAATCCTTAAGGTTCAAAAATTAACGAAAATATACAACGGGAAAGTTTCCTATAAGGCATTATCCGGTATTGATCTTTCGATTAAAAAGGGTGAGTTTGTTGGGGTTATGGGGCCTTCAGGGAGCGGGAAAACAACTCTGCTAAATGTCATTTCGACCATTGATACACCAACATCAGGGGAAGTTATTATTAATGGACAAAATCCACATGCTTTAAAACCTGAAAAGTTAGCTATGTTCAGACGTCAGCAGTTGGGATTTGTATTTCAATCATTTAATCTTCTGCCTACGTTAACGGTAAAAGAAAATATTCTGCTTCCGCTGACATTAGATGGTACGAATCTAGCTGAAATGTATCGGAAATTAGAGAGTATTTCAGAAAAATTGGGAATAGCAGACATATTAAATAAACGAACCTATGAAATTTCCGGCGGACAAGCACAACGGACGGCTATTGCACGAGCAACCATACATCAACCGCAGATTTTGCTGGCGGACGAACCAACCGGAAATCTAGATTCAAAGTCAGCTCGTGATGTAATGGAGCTGTTGACCCGCCTAAACAAAGAAGAGGAAGCCACGATGATGCTTGTAACACATGATCCTCAAGCAGCGAGCTATTGCAGCCGTGTTGTTTTTATAAAAGACGGCGAGCTCTTTAATGAGATTTATAATGGTGATAATCGTCCTGTCTTTTACCAAAAAATTATTAATGTACTTTCGGTGCTGGGGGGAGACGCGCATGACTTTTCGCCAGTTCGCATTTAACAATGTCGCTAGGAATAAACGGGTCTATATTGGTCATTTTTTAAGCAGCACCTTTGCAGTGATTATCTTCTTCACCTTTGGCCTTATTGCTTATCACCCTGCATTAAAAGGGAATATAACCGAAATTAGCTCGACGATGAATACACTGGGAAAAGGTGGATTTAAAGTCTCACAATATATCATTTATATCTTTTCTATCTTTTTCATATTATATTCGGTTAGCTCGTTTTTAAAAAAAAGAAAGAAAGAATTCGGAATTCTGATGATTCTGGGCTTATCACCCCGGCAGTTTAATCGACTCGTCTTTTTTGAAAATATTATCATCGGGATTACGGCAACTGTCGTTGGGATTGGATTTGGGTTGGTTTTTTCAAAGCTAATCCTGTTAATCAGTGCCACCGTTTTAACACTTGATAAGGGATTGCCTTTTTATTTCCCGCTTAAAGCCATCGTGACAACAGGAATAGCTTTTATCGTTTTGTTTCTTCTAATCTCGCTATTTACTTCAAAAACGGTTAGAGTGACGCGACTGGTTGAGTTAATTAAATCAGAAGAAAAACCGAAGCCGGCGCCAAAGGCTTCTATCTTGCTGTCCATCCTTGCCCTTCTTTTCATTGGAGCTGGTTATGGAGTTGTTTTCTACTTTGCAAATCATATCAAACATGTGGGACCCGAGGAGTTCTTCGGCACAATTGGTGCAGGAGTTGGACTGGTCATCGCAGGCACATACTTCTTGTTTACCCAATTAAGTGTCTATTTGTTAAAAGCACTCCAACAAAGAGAACTGTTATTTTTTTTTAAAACAAATATGTTATCGATTTCTGATCTTATTTATCGAATTAAGGACAATTCGATTACCTTTTTCTTGGTTGCAATCATATCTGCAGTAGCATTTACGGCAATCGGGACTTCAGCAGCAGTAGGAGATGTATTATTAAGTCAGTTGGATAAAACTTTTGCGATAAAATATGAATCAACTGTCAAAAATCCGTTGGAGCAAAAGCATTTATCAGAAATTAACAAGCAATTAAACGATGCAAATATTCAATACACATCTATGTCTACTTCCTATAAAACGCTTGAAACCCGACAACAAATAATGAAACTTTCCGATTATAACAAATATGCAAAGAAACTGGGATACAAGCCCTTGGTATTAAGCGGTGATCGTGCAGCAGTTGTAATTAAGTCATTTGTACGGACGGATGCACCGAAAAAGGGGTCAACAGTAACGCTAATAAATAATAGCACTGTAACGATTGATCGAGTGGTCACCAATAAATACTACTCAGATTACTTCTACGGAATGGTTATTGATGATTCACTCTACACAAACATTAATATCGTTCAAGGCCCTGACGGTTCCGCGAATACTGACGAACAACATCGTCACGGTTTCATCATTAAAGATTGGCAGGAAACGAGGGAGGTTTCCGAAAAACTAGCCACTTTGCTTAAATATGATCAAGATCATCCTGATTATTATGTTGGATTTTTGAGTTTGGAGTGGCAGTTTATGAAACAGCTTAATGGAATCTTTTCGATTCTGACGGTATTAGTTGGGATTGTATTCTTTGTCTTTGCTTCGAGCTTTCTTTATTTCAGGTTGTTCACTGATTTGGAAAAAGATCAGGAGAAGTACAGTATGCTGTCTAAACTGGGAATTACGAAAAAGGAATTAAACCGTGTGGTGACACAGGAGATGGCCGTTTTATTTTTTCTTCCTTTTATCGTAGCTGTGATCCATAGCAGTGTCGCTTATGTTGCATTGCAGCAATTAGTAGTAAGAACAGTTGGTCCCATTTCGCTTGTTCACAACTCTATTATTGTGCTCGCAAGCTTTTTGTCATTCCATATCATATATTTTTTCATTATGCGAAGAACCTATTTAACGCAGTTATACCGAACGATATAATAAAAAAAGGAGCAGCGTTTTAGAGGGTGTTTACGAGGTAATTGTGCATTATCATGCAGTTATTAGGAGACGGACATAGGTTCCGCTATTTTCACAAAAAGCGTTGTTTTTATAGGCTAAGCGGACAACAGGTTCCTTATTTTATAATAAATTGGCATTTTTTAGTGGTTTTTATGTAAATAAGGTACCCTGTGTCCTCTTAAGTCTAGAAAAATGGTTATTTTAGCTAAATAAGGGCCTCTGTGTCCGGTAAATATCTTCGCCTAGTATTCAATGATGGTAAAAACGTTATGAAAAATAGTAAGGCAAAACATACTAACTATAATGATTTTTTATGGAGGACTTGTCCTTGCTTTGAAAGGATTGAAATGAATGAACATCATCGCGCGAGCTTTGTTAATTGTAATTGGGACCGTTGCAATTGTACTTGGAATTATTGGAATTATTGTGCCACTTTTGCCTACGACCCCATTAATTTTGATGGGAGCTGCTTGTTATGTAAAGTCTTCAGACAAGCTGTACCGTCTGCTTTTGAGAAATAAATGGCTCGGTGGCTATATAGAAGATTTTCAAAAGCGAAAGGGAATCACGCTTAAAAATAAAATAGTAAGCATTTCGATTTTGTGGATATCCTTAGGGATTTCATTGTACATGGCCATAAAGAGTTTGTGGTTAAGTATGATTATTGTTCTTATCGCAGCTTCTGTAACGATAGTTATTCTTTCCTTTAAGACGTTGTAATTTATGATTGTTTATTAATAAATTCCTTTATCAGATGATTAATTTCAACTGCCCATTTTGTAGGGAGCTGATGTTTCGCATTTTTTACAAAAACGAGTTCTTGGTTCGGCAACCTTTTACTAATTAAATCAGCATAGCGATGAAACTGCTTATCCTTTTCCCCATATAACAATAAAACGGGGTGGCTAATATTGTCTAACTGGGTCGTACAATTATAAATCAAACTGTATTTATAATATTGCTCAATATTTTTTACATTTCCTTTTTTAGCCTCCTGATATAAATCCCGGAACGTTGTTTTCTTATTCGAATTCCCATAACATATTGCCAAAGCAAGAGTGGTCACCAATTTATGTTTTGAAAGCATGGCAGCTAAAGAAATTTTATTTTTTAACATCCAGTCATTCACTTCTGACATCGGGCCTAAAAGGATCGCTCCACTTGATCGTTCAGGATAGTTAATTAAAAAATCAAGTGCAATTGAACCTCCAGTTGAATAACCACATAGGTATGCTTTATCAATTTTTATATGATCTAAAATATGTACCATATCTTTAGAAATGAGGGGATAGGTTAACGATTCTTCAGAGTAAGAACTGTTTCCGTGGCCGCGTATATCAAATATAATCGTTTGGAAGTCCTTGGATAGCTGCTCCACTTGGTATTTAAAATTTATACTCGTTAGCAATGGGGGATGGATGAAGATAATGGGGATTCCTTTCCCTTGAACCTCATAATAAATGTTCACTCCATCAATATTTACAGTTGGCAAAGGGGAACACCTCCTATTGATTGGTCAAACGAGTAGATGCTTGTAGTTATTTTTAGTCGGTTTGTTTAAATGATTTTCCAGTTATAATATTTCACATATCGATTAGGGTAATACATTTTTTGCGTCTTCAATCATTCCAAAATAAAAAAAACGACTAAACTGGAGTCAGTTTAATCGTTTTTTATTTTTTCAGGAAGATTGATGACAAAACTACAAACTCGATTACGACCTTCTAGTTTTGCCTGGTATAGTGCTTTATCAGCAGCATCAATTAAATCTTCCTGACTTGAATCTGAATGGGGAATGAGCGTCGCTACACCAATACTTATCGTAACAAACTGACTAACCAGTGAATGTTCATGAGGTAATTGCATGGATTCTACCGCTATACGTAACTCTTCAGCTAGACTACAGGCATTTTTTGCTTCCTGCCCGGATAAAATAACCGCAAATTCTTCTCCACCATACCTAGCTACCAAACGATCAGGAAAGGCTGTATATCGATTAAGAATTTCTGATGTATTCTTAAGACAAATGTCACCAACAAGATGACCATATGTATCATTAAATGCTTTAAAAAAATCAAAATCAAACATAATTAATGAGATTGGTTCTAAGTGGGTTTTAGCTTTTTCCCACTCTTGAACAAGATGCTGGTCAAAATAACGGCGGTTGGCTATTCCTGTTAAACCGTCTATATTTGACAATAGTTCTAACTGTTGATTTACTTTGAGCAGCTTTTCTTCTGCATTCTTTCGTTCAGTTATGTCGATGATCAAACCGATTACATAGGAGAGCTCCCCGTCATTATATGGAAAAAGGGAAGAGGTAACTTGCCCCCAAACGGTTGTCCCATCCTTTCGATAATAGCGCTTTTCTAATTGATAGGACTCAATTTTTCGGTCGGTTAATTGGTTTAAAAGATCATAATTAATTTTTGCATCATCCGGATAACTAAAATCACTGAGGGTCATTTTCTTCAACTCATTTTCAGTGTATCCGAGCATTTCCTGTAGTTTTGGATTGACCATAATGGGTCTGCCGTTATGATCAATAACAGTAATCCCTATTCCTGCTTTTTCAAAAATAGTTTGAAACCATTCATTACTCGTTTTTAATTCATTTGTTTGAATTTTATAATTGTCGTAAATTTTTCCTAACCACCAAAAGAAAGGCAAGCAAAGAAGGGGGAAAAATATTTTAAAAGCTACTGCTCCTTTTTGATCAAGATCAAGATGTTCATGAAAAATCCAAATTAATGAATTGGTTATAACAAGAAATAATCCAAACACTCTACCTTTATATCTCATGTTTCACCGGTCCAAATTTTATTAATATCATATTGTTCTTTAATAAAAGCATTCTATCATTTAACGAGAAGGAAATATTATCCTATTTCGAAACATTATTTGAATTTTTTCTGATAAATTTAAAGGCTGCAATCCAAAAGATTGCAGCACAAAATAATTATTGACTTTGCCAATTACGATAAATTGGTGTTTATTGTTTAGATAGCTTCGAAGGATTGTTAATTTTATAAGGAACAGATCCATTGATTAGCAAAGCCTCGTCTTCAACGTCTTTCCCTTTTGGCAAGGTCTTTTTGACGATTTTTCCGTCAAATTCGAGGGCTTCACCAGGACTAAGCTCAAATTTCTTTAATGTTTTACTGTGAGCACACCATGCAAGACCAACATCAATCGGCTCATCTAACTCAATCCGTACGTTTTCAAGAACTACGACCTCGTCATTTTCTTCGTTGAAGTGGTTCCAGCTTAGCGCAAATTGTTTCACTTTTGCAGTAAAGTGAACCTTTTCTTCGGGCAATACAAGCTTTGGAGCCTTTTCCTTTTTTTCTTTAACGGGTTTCGCTTTTGTTGCAACAGGTGAAACAGGTTTAACTGTTTCTAATTGGTCATTCAAGTTTGTCATATTTTTTTCATTATCATTTTCAGATTCAGTTATTTCAGGGGTGCTTGCTTCTAATTTCACGATTGTTTCTTTGCCATAGTTAGAGGACTGCATCTCTTTTAACAGGGCAGGGTGGATGCAGGACAAATGCCCATCCTTGAATTCAATGATGACCGTATTGTATTCACCTGTTATACCATAGGATTCATATCCTTTAATCGTTATGATACGTTGGTGTGTACGCTCCTTGTACCAGAATTCCTTCTTAACTTCCTTTGTGCCGCCGAGGCCCCATTCTCTTATTTTCTCAGCATAATCGGCCTCATCTATAAATTGTATGTATTCACCTTTTGGAGGAATATAGTGTGTCGTATTTGCATCCTCGATATGAGGTAATATAATCGCCATCGTTCCACTTCCTTTCTTGTTCATTTTACAACCTTAACAGTAAGAAAAAAAGTCCATCCACTGTTTTCAAGCTTAAAGTTCGAATAATTCCTCATTTGAAATAAAACTATCGTGTTAGTAAGATATATGTATATACTAAACATTCATTTTAACAATCTTTTGAAAAGCGGCCTTACATCGGTCCTTTTGGCAGAAAAAAATACAAAATAAAACGAGGTAGCTAACTTATATGACATCAATCATCGTCATTTCTATTATTATTGGACTGTTAATTTATAGTTTGATTTCTTTTTACATTGGTTATAATGGCTGGGCATGGCTTAAGTCTACTTTTTTAGCAAAATATAAAAAAACCTATATTTGTGTAATGATTCTTCTATCTCTGTCCCTTTTTGCAGGAAGATTATTACCTTTTGCTTTTTTGGAATGGATCAGTGGATATTGGATGGCTGTTTTTGGCTATAGCTTAATGATTCTTCCTTTGGCCAATATCATCTATTTTATCCTTAAAAAGAACCATAAGTTTTGGATCGGAATAGGGGTTATAGTCCTTTATTCATTCATTTTTATCTATGGTACTTACAATGCCTGGACCCCAGTGGTAAGAACGTATGAGATTGAAATCGATAAGAAAACAAATCTAAAAGACTTAAAGATTTTCATGGCCTCGGATATTCATTTGAGTGGTGTAGTTGGAACTAAGCATTTAGAGCGGTTAGTAAAGCTCGTTGATGCGGAAGACCCGGATATTGTTTTACTGCCGGGTGATATCATTAATGACAATATCGAACAATATCAAAAACAAAATATGAGCGATGTCTTTAAAAAAATTGATGCTCCGCTAGGTGTTTACGCTGTTCTTGGCAATCACGATTATTATGGAAATGATGATCAGAAGATTCTAGCGGAAATGGAAAAAATCGGTGTTGGTGTTCTAATGGATGAATTTATCAATATTGGCGATTATTTTTATTTAGCCGGCAGGAAGGAACATACCGATAATAGTCGAAAAGAACTAAGTAAGTATTTTAAAGGCTTGGATAAAAGCAAGCCGATTATTATGATGGACCATCAGCCGAAGGATTTAACTGAAGCCAAGGAAAATGGGGTGGATCTTCTTGTCTCAGGACATACACACCGTGGTCAAATCGCTCCTGCTAATTTCATTACGGATCGAATTTATGAAAATGATTGGGGACATATGCAAAAAGGAAGCTTTCATTCAATCGTCTCCTCCGGGTTTGGGTTATGGGGTCCTCCGCTTAGAATTGGTACTCAGGCTGAAGTGATGGTTATAAATGTTAAGTTTGTAGGGAAATAATTAGGGGGGATTATATGTTTAGTCATGGTGAAAGAGAATCTATTTACAAAGTCATTTATCACAGAAGGGATATTCGCAGTTTTTTACCAGATCCGATTCCTGATGAGACGATAAATCGAATTCTTAATGCTGCTCATCATGCGCCATCAGTTGGATTCAGCCAACCTTGGAATTTTATTTTAGTTACTTCAGCGGAAACAAAAGAACGATTAGCATGGGCAGCCGATAAAGAAAGAAGAGCTCTAGCGATTCATTATGAAGCGGAGGGAGAAAAAGAAACGAAATTCCTCGGTTTAAAAATTGAAGGACTAAAAGAGGCGCCGTTAACCATTTGTGTGACGTGTGACCCGACGAGAGGCGGATCCCATGTATTAGGACGAAATTCCATTCCGGAGACCGACGCTCTTTCCACGGCGTGCGCCATTCAAAACATGTGGCTCGCAGCTACTGCTGAAGGACTTGCTATGGGCTGGGTAAGCTTTTATAAAAAGAATGATGTTCGCGACATTCTTGAAATCCCGCCGCATATTGACCCATTAGCACTTATTTCAATTGGCTATACAGATCAATATCCAGCTAAACCATTATTAGAGTTGGCAAATTGGGAAAAACGTCATGAATTAGAACCGCTAATTTTTAATAATAAATGGGGAGAAAAATAAGTTTATCCTTTGTGATCGTCTTAGACGATTCAAAAAACCGTCATAAGTGGATGACGGTTTTTTGAACTTTCTTCTTTGGAACAATGGCTTGTCTTATATTATGAAGTTCTTTCTTCTTGCTCATCAATATAAATAAGCGAGCTTCTTTTAATCCAATATTGGAAATTATCGACGGGAAAAACACCTCTGCATGTAGAATTTTGCATTTGGACGACGATGCTTCCAGGTGTAACTTCTACAATCTTTAATTTTTCCGCGTTGCTTAAGTTTGGCACAAAGCTGCTTTTTATTTCAAACTCCATATCGTTCACTAAATCCATTATTTGCAATCCCCCTGAATGATAATATACTTTAACAGAATGCCATTATTATTTTCTCCAATATTTAAAGGTTTATCCATTTATTGGATGGATCTTAATGACATTATTCAACAAGTATATTATCATTTTGACAAAAGGGCAAAGTAATAGAAGCTATACAAAACTCTAAAAGGTTACATCTACTCATTCTAATGTCAGGAGCATAATACAAATGGAAAAAGGTTTACCGTTAGAACGCAGTTTTAAGAGTTCTTCTAAGTTGATCCGAATTAATCCGGCTCAAACATTGTCACTAGGATTTTTAGGTCTTATCGGAATTGGCACGTTTTTACTCATGTTGCCATTCGCTACGAAAGACAGACATCATTTATCATTTATTGATGCCTTATTCGAGGCTACATCAGCCGTTTGTGTGACTGGTTTGGTTGTTACGGATACTGAAACGACGTTTACGATATTCGGTCAAATTGTTTTAATGGTGCTAATTCAAATTGGCGGGCTTGGTTTTATGACAATCGGAATCCTGATTGCTCTTTTTCTAGGGAAAAATATCGGTTTACAAGGAAGACTAATGATTCAGGAATCGTTAAACCAGCTAACATTAGCGGGTATGGTTAGATTGGTTAAATTCGTAGTCGGTTTTACGTTTATAGTCGAAGGAATTGGAGCAGTGATTTTAGCAGCACGCTGGGCAAGTGATTTTGGACTTCCTAAGGCTCTTTATCTAGGTTTGTTTCATTCGATTTCCGCTTTTAATAATGCCGGCTTTGACATTATGGGAGATTTTCGCAGCTTGACCGAATATGTCGGTGATTTCACTGTGATAATGACGATTAGTTCGTTGCTGATTATCGGTGGAATCGGTTATACAGTTATTTTGGATATTTTGAGAAAAAAATCTTTAAAGAAGCTTTCCTTACATACGAAATTGGTCTTGATTATGACTTTGATACTTAATGTGGTTGGTACGGTCCTCATTTTGATCTTAGAATATAACAATCCTGGGACACTTGGTGGATTAGGGTTAAAGGATAAAATCTTAGGAGCTTATTTCCATGGTGTTGTTCCGAGGACGGCTGGTTTTAATTCTTTGAATACTGCTGAATTAAGCTTGAGTTCTCAATTTGTTACAATGGTGCTGATGTTTATTGGCGGGGGCTCAGGAGGAACTGCGGGTGGAATTAAAGTATCAACCTTTGTGATTATTATCCTAGCCGTTTGGACCTTAATTAGAGGAAAAGAAGAGGTCAATATCATGGAAAGGCGGATTCCTAAGGAACTTATCTTTAGAGCCTTTTCGATAACAGTATATTCTTTATTTGTTGTCTTTTTAATTTTATTTATTTTAACAATAACCGAAAACGCACCTTTAAATGTGCTGATATTTGAAGTGATTTCTGCGTTTGGTACGGTTGGTATGTCGATGGGGCTGACTCCGGATCTTAGCTTGCCTGGCAAGGTGATTATTGCCTTTTTAATGTTTATTGGTAGGGTAGGACCGCTTACGATTGCCTTTGCGCTCGCAAAAGCAAAAAAGAAAGTGCCGCTTAAATATGTGGAAGAGAAGATTATGATTGGGTAACGGTTTGGAAGTTTGCGACGGCAATCGACTCTTGGAATTAAGCGGACATACGATCTGTTATTTTGCCTAAAAATCGCCATTTCGCTTTTTAGCGGACATACATTCCGTTATATGCTTTAAAAATCGCCATTTCGCTTTTTAGCGGACATACGTTCCGTAATATGCCTTAAAAATCGCCATTTCGCTTTTTAACGGACATACGTTCCGTTATTTAGCAAAAAGCAGCTCATTTTGCTTCAGATTTTCACAAATAACGTACTTGATGTCCGGATAATGTTTCCTAACAAGCATTTTTAAGAAAATAACGGATTTAATGTCCGCAAAAAAAATTATCCAAACAAAATTGTATAGATTTTACACAAAAAAAGCATGGACTTACATTATCCATGCATTTTTTGTGCGCTTTTTATATACTTAATCGGAATTACTTAAAGCAACTCAGAAAGTCTTTTTTCATTTTTGAAAAATCGGTCCAATTTTATCAATTCGATTGGTCCAAATGCCTCCCGAATAGTGAGGAGGGAGCCGTTTTAGATCTTTGGCATTATCAAAACCTTCCGACCACCCGCCATCGCCAGCAACGACCATAACTCGAGTGTCCGCAGCCTCCATTCGATTAAGGAATTTGTTTGGCCAACCCCATAACCATGGTGCAATCGTTTCGGGAATATGTAATTGAGTACGCTCACAAGCGGAAGGTACGTATCCGGTCCAGCCGACAGCCATATAAGGAATTAAACAGCTTTTCATCGTGGATTTTGACATTACTCGAAGATGTGGCAGCTTTTCCTTAACCGCTTCAACCGGTTCATCTCCACCATATACAGTTAGGTGACTTAAGCGTTTATCGGGGAGTTTAGTCAAAGCTTGAGCAAGAAGCTTACCTTCCTCTGGATCGTTACTTTTCACATGAATTAAAAATTCTTGTTCAGGAAAATAGTCGAAAACCTCATCTAGAGAAGGGATAAGCCCAATTCCTTGCCCGCGAAACGGGTATGTTTTCCCTTTATCAGCAGTGTATCCGAACCCAATATCTAATTGCTTCAGCTCTGCCATTGTTTTTTCTCTTGTTATTCCTTTGCCGTCCGTTCTGCAATCGAGGGTCCAATCATGAAAAACGGCAATATTTCCGTCGGTAGTTGGTTGGATATCGAATTCAACAATTTCAGCACCTGATTTAAAGGCTGCTTCCATTGAAGGAATGGTGTTTTCTAAAAATGAATGTTCCGGCTTATAGATTCTCTCCGCAGTGCATGTTTCTCCGGTGATTCCTGACATCGGAAACGTTTGGGCCATCCCCCGATGTGCTAATAATAAAGGAGCTTTATTGTTTTCCTTCGATAACAGGGAGCTGTTATTTAAATAAATAAAAGCTATTAAAAGAATCAAAAAGTAGAATAATCTTTTGCTAAATTTCTTAAATCTTTTCATGGGGCCTCCAAGCACGGTTTGAAAAATAAATTCTAATAATAGCTTAACATAAAAAAATAGCGTAGGTTAGCTACGCTAAAGTTTTTGCATCTCCGCATCAAATAATTGTTTTTGGCGCGTAATAATATTAATCGCCTGATCCGAAATATGACTTAATTCTTGATACAAGGATTTAGAAGACTGGTTATCTCCTTCTTGTACCTCCTCAAATATTTGTTCGGCTAGTTGTCGTCTTTTATGGCCAATTTCCCTTAATTCATCTCCAAGTTGCTCGAGTTGTTCGCGATCCATTGAGTAACCTCCTCGAAACGAAATGGTTCACTACCTTCTTGCTTATTATGAACGGACAAATATGTATTATTCTTTTGGACCCGAAACTGTTTTCGAAATTTTATTTAATATAATCGATTCAAGCATCTTCCACGGAAGAATGGATTTCAAAAATAGGTTCATTTTTACCCCTTTGCCGATTGGATATCTAAGCTTAGGGCGGTTCGATTGTAAGGCAATTTGTGCAACCAACCGAGCAACCTCCTGAGGGTCACCATGTTTTGTTTTTCCTGCTTTAATTTCTTCCACAATTCCGTTTAAATAGGAGCGATAGGGGGAATCTGCTTTCATTTCGATCGCATCGACACTCGCCCAAATATTCGTTTGATAGGAACCCGGTTCCACAAGGACGACATCGATTCCGTAGGGACGTAATTCGAGCCTTAGACTTTCGCTGTAACCCTCAAGTGCATGCTTTGAGGCTGTGTAAGGGGATAAGCCAGGAAACCCAAATCTGCCGCTAATACTGCTCATATTAATAATTCGACCATGACCTTGTGCACGCATGATCGGGAGGATTGCCTGTGTAACGGCAATAACACCAAAAAAGTTTGTTTCAAATTGGCTTCGGTATTCTTCAATCGGGATTTCCTCGCTAAATCCTCCAAGCGCGAATCCGGCATTATTTAATAGCATATCAACATTTCGATAGTGAGACAGTGCCTTTTTCAATTGATGGATTGAATCACGTGAAGTAACATCGAGTGGATGTAGTGTGATGAGGTTAAAAACATCATTTTTCTTTGCCAGGTTTATAAGAGTTTCAGCGCTTTCTACATTTCGCATTGTGGCGATTACATGAAAGCCTGCCTTTGCAAGCTCGATCGTACAAAACATTCCGAAACCTCTGGATGCTCCGGTAACAATTGCTGTTTTCCTGCTCATTTATTTCTCCTTCACATGCTCTTTTTCTATATTCTAAACTGGAAGCTTGGGTATTCGCAACGAAATAACATGCAGAAAAGGGGGTGAAGAGAAGGATAAAATGTAAAGCGGTCTAACATTCATTTGACCGCTTTTATTGTTCAATCGAGGTAAAGAAACTGAAGCATAATGTGTAATATCTATTTTTTCTTCAAATTTTTTTGGAGATCCTTTTTTGTTATTTCGCTTCTAATATTCGTTTCGCTATCGAATTCAGTGTTATGTTTTATGTTGTTAGGATATTTACTTCTTCGTTCACGGTTATCATTTTTATTGGTCACTTGATAAAACCTCCTTTCACGAACTATATTTTGTTCATCGTTTATTTTTTATTCTCATGAAGCTTTTCAATGAAAGAGACCCAAAAAAGGGTCTCTTCGATAAGAATCAACGTTATTGCCCTTGTTGATTTCTTAATGATTGTTCTGCGTAGGCGATCAAACGTTTTGTCATCTCGCCACCGACAGAACCGTTAGCTCGTGCGGTCGTATCAGCACCAAGTTGAACTCCAAACTCGTTGGCAATTTCCTCTTTCATCTGCTCAAGAGCATTTTCCGATCCTGGAACCAAAAGTTTGTTTCTTGCCATGATACATCACTCCCGACGAATAGGATTGAGCTATTTTAAGACATAGCTCTTTTTTAATTTGGTTTGAATGAACTAGGAACATGAAAGGTAAATAGTTACAAAAAACAAATTATCGGATAAAAATTTCGCCTTTATGAAAATTCACAATTGTAATACTTGTTATTTTATGGTACTTTTTCTTTATGTTAACTAAAATAGAGTTAAGGTTAACGAAACTCGAAAATTTAGTGCAAAAGGTTAACATCTTACTTTTTAGAGAAGAAAAGGGGAAACAAACATGGAAGTTTTATCAAAGAAAGACTGGAGAAAATTAGCGGAAGACATTATTGGTGGTTACCAAATAAGTGAGGAAGAGGCACTGGCAATTGTTCAGGCAGGGGATGATGAAGTGCTAGAAATATTGAACGCTGCGTTTATCATTCGGAAGCACTATTTTGGTAAAAAAGTAAAATTAAACATGATCATTAATACAAAATCAGGACTTTGTGCGGAGGATTGTGGTTATTGCTCGCAGTCCATTGTTTCGGATGCACCAATTGAAAAATACGGTTGGTTAACGAAGGAAGAAATTATTGATGGTGCGCAGGAGTCGATTCGCCGAAAAGCAGGTACATACTGTATTGTTGCCTCTGGTCGCCGTCCAACCGATAAGGAAATTGATCACGTCGTTGAAGCGGTTGAAGAAATCCGCAAAACGACCGATCTTAAAATATGCTGCTGTTTAGGTTTCCTTAATGAGGAACATGCGAAAAAGCTATCAGAAGCCGGTGTCCATCGCTACAATCATAACCTTAATACAAGTAAGGGAAATTACGAAAATGTTTGCTCTACTCATACATATGAGGATCGTGTTGATACAGTAGAAACCGCAAAAGGAGCCGGGATGTCACCTTGTTCCGGTGCTATTTTTGGAATGGGTGAATCTGATGTGGAAGCGGTACAGGTTGCCATGACATTACGTCAATTAGATACCGATTCTATTCCGTGTAACTTTTTAAATGCGATTGATGGGACGCCTTTAGAAGGTCAGAAGCATTTGAATCCGCGTAGATGCTTAAAGCTCCTTTCGATGATGAGATTTGTAAATCCTGCAAAGGAAATTCGTATGGCCGGGGGACGGGAGGTCAATCTTCGTTCAATGCAAGTCATGGGTCTCTATGCAGCAAATTCCATTTTTGTTGGAGATTATTTAACCACTGCGGGTCAGGAGCCTACAGCTGACTGGGGCATGATTGAAGATTTAGGCTTTGAAATTGAGGAATGTGCTCTTTAATTTATATTCTAGCCTAAATGAAAAACCGCCAGGCCCTATAGCATTGGCGGTTTTTCCCCATTAATAATAATAAGGGTATGGGAAGATAAACGGATAGACGAAAATGTTATATGGGAAGCGGCGCCGTCGGAACCGTCGGAATCTTCTTCTTCCGTAACCACCACCATATCCTCCATATCCACCATACCCACCATCGAAGCCGCCATATGGATCCAAGCCAAACTGGCGAGAATCATCTCCATCTTCTACCATTTCAGGTACAAGCATGGTGACATTTTGATCATCCATATCTTCTACGATCCCTTCGACTTGCGACCCGTCTGCCATTTGTCCAACTACATAATAATTCATATAGCGTTGACATGCTGATTTTACGTCTCTAAAATCTTGATCTGCTGAAAGTTGTTGGTCCGGATTATGGACCGGGTACATTCCGAATTGATGATACATATTAAATCCCTCCTCTATGGAAACAGATTATTCTTATAGGCTTATGTTTGTTCTGACCTTCTTTTTTTCTTCTTCTAATAGATTGAAAATAAATAATATTTTGAAAAAAATTGAAAATTAGACAGGAATATTCCTTATTAATCGAGTAATTAAAACGTAATAAATAATTAATATAGGTGAAAATCATGCATATAAGTAAATTTGTCGCACCCGAAATCATCTTTGGAAAACATTCTATTCAACAAGCGGGAGAAGCCTGTCTTCGCTTGGGGGCAAAAAAAGTATTGATTGTTAGTGATTACGGTGTAGCTAAAGCAGGGTGGCTAGAAAAGGTAATTTCTATTTGTCAGGAATCCCATCTTCCAGTGGCCACGTTTATAGAGGTTACTGAAAACCCAAAGGATCATGACGTCGTATCGGGGTGTCGGGTTTATATCGAGAATGAATGTGATGCCATTATCGGCTTAGGTGGTGGAAGTGCGTTAGACACCGCGAAAGCGATTGCGATTCTAGCTGTTAACGGAGGGGAAATTAGTGATTATGAAGGCGTTGATAAAATTGAAAAACCTCTCCCGCCATTAATAATGATTGCAACAACTGCAGGATCGGGTTCTGAGGTATCACAATTTTCCGTTATTGTTGATTCAGAACGGCAAAAGAAAATGACGATTATTTCAAAATCGCTCGTACCTGATATAGCCATCGTTGACCCGATTACTTTAGTGACAAAGGATTCCTTTTTAACGGCGACCACAGGCATGGATGTACTTTCCCATTCAGTAGAGGCCTTTGTCAGTATGGCAGCCACACCGCTGACAGATGTTCAGGCAAAGAATGCTCTATCGCTTGTGTGTAAATATTTGCGTCCATCTGTTGCTTCAAAGGCAAACGAGGAAGCGAAAGAAGGGATGGCAATGGCAAGTCTTCAAGCGGGATTAGCTTTTTCCAATGCTATATTAGGGGCTGTTCATGCCATATCACATGCAATCGGAGGGAAGTTGCTTATATCTCATGGAGAGATTAATGCAGTTTTGCTTCCCTATATTATGGATTTTAATTTTATCGCTGTCCCAGACCGATATATGAAGATAGCTGAATACATGGGGATTGATACGAGGGGATTGAACGAAAGACAAGCAGGAAATGAAGCGATTCAATTTGTTCGGGATTTAGCATCCGATATTGGGGTTCCACTTGGATTAAGTGAGCTGGGCTTCACTGAGGATATGATTGATACAATGAGTACCCTCGCTTTACAGGATGCTTGCATGATTACCAATCCAAGGGATATTTCACTAGATCAAATGAAAAAGTTATTGAGAAGTACATTGTAATGAGGTGGACAAATGGTTGAGGGAAAACAAGAAATGATTGCTCTCTTAACAGGGGTTAAATCCTCGAAAAGGAATTATTATACCGAGTTAAAAAGCACAGTGGAGCAACTACGTAAAAAAAATATGCAATTAGAAATCATAAATGACGTGATGAAAAGTATTAAAGTGGATATGTCGCTGAATGATGTATTAAAGAATGTTATTGATAAATTAACCGTTTTCATGAAATGTGATCGGATCTGTTTATTGGTGTTGAAAAACGAAGAGCTAGTTTTATCTAATGTGTATCCTGAGAAAAGTCACTGTTCTAAAGTTTATTCAACTGTTTTTGTTGAAAATTCTCTTTACTGGTCATCCTTAAAAAACAAAGAAACAATCCACCTGCAATTTGAGCAAACAGATGATGAGTTTTTCGAAAAACAATTTTTACTTGAAGCTAAAATAAATAGTATTCTTGTCCTTCCTATTTTTATAAAAAATAAAGGAATTGGAATTTTAAGTATCGGACGTAAGGATGGAGCCTGCTGGAGTGACGAGGATGTTTCCTTTTTAGAGAATCTTGCAGACCATCTGGCGGTTAGTATTGAAAATACCCAGCTTTATACCGAGGTGGTTCGCAGCAAACAACATTGGGAAGACACGTTTAAGGCTGTTGATGATATGATCGTTATTTTTGATAAAAATTTGCACATACTCCAATCTAATGATGCTGCGAAAAACGTTTTTAACTGTGAACCTGAAGAGGTGGATGAAAGGCTTAAAACCCTTCTTCAAACTACGCTGCAATCTTTAAAGCCGGAATATAGTGATCTGTATTTCGATAATCAGTCTATTTTTGAAGCCTATACTTACCCGATTCAAAACAACCAAAACCAAGTATATGGAGTCATTTTGTATGCAAAGGATGTTACGGGGAAACGGAAATTGGAAGCGCAATTGCTTCATTCAGGAAAGCTCGCAGCGATTGGGGAAATGGCGGCTGGTATTGCCCATGAACTAAATAGTCCATTAACAGCCATTCTAGGGAATTCTCAAATACTATTAAGAAATAGTCAAGAGGAAGATCCCGCTTACTCATTATTAACGGATATAAAAAACTGTGGTGATCGCAGTAAAAAAATAATTAAAAGCCTGTTAACGTTTTCCCGCCAGGATGAATATCTATTTGAGTTATTTTCTTTAAATGAAGCGGTTAACCAAGTACTGCATCTATTAAAATATCAATTGCAAAAAAGCGAGGTCGATGTGAATTTAGAACTATCCGATCGATTACCAAAATTACTTGGAAGCCAACAGCAAATTGAACAAATTATCGTAAATCTCATTTTAAATGCCCGTGATGCACTTGAAATTTCAGACCATATCAACAAGGAAATCGTTATTAAAACGTTGCTTGTTGGAAATAAAATTGTGTTAACGGTTCAGGATAATGGAATTGGGATCCACGAAAATATGTTATCCGATATTTTTTTACCATTTTATACAACGAAGGAAATGGAAAAGGGGACTGGACTGGGACTTTCCGTAAGCTTCGGGATTGCGAAAGCTCACGGTGGTACCATCGAAGTAAAGAGTAAGCTAAATCAGGGAAGTACTTTTACGCTTAAACTTCC
The DNA here is from genome assembly GCF_051233475.1 of Neobacillus terrisolis. NCBI lineage: Bacteria > Bacillati > Bacillota > Bacilli > Caryophanales > Bacillaceae > Neobacillus > Neobacillus terrisolis. The sequence continues at coordinate 19,821 of NZ_JBKFGH010000016.1, forward strand.
GTTACAGCCCCCAAGGGTAATTGAGGTGAGCTCATGATCCATTTGCTCATAGTAGATGATGAAAAAGAAGTTGGAAATTTCTTATCCCATTTGTTTAGTGCAAAAGGTTATAAGGTTACCGTGGCAAATAGCGGTGAGGAATTTTTACGGCTTAATCTAACAAAACAAATTTTTCAAGCTGCGCTAATCGATCTAAAGCTTCCTGACACAGACGGTTTGTCGTTACTAGCAATTCTAAAAAAGCAGCAGCCAGGGTGTAAAGCGGTGGCGATGACAGGATACAGTACCATTCACACCGCTGTAGAAGCAATGAAGCTAGGCGCTTCTGATTATATTGAAAAACCTTTTGATGATATTGATGTGCTAGAGAAACAGATCGAGCACCTTATAGGGAACACCACCAATACATCAGACCAAAATATTCATGAGATCGCTGAAAGAATGGGATTCATTATCGGAAAAAACGACCATATGAATCGTCTCATTCAAACAGCTTATAAAGTGGCAGGCAAAAATATTAATGTATTAATAGAAGGTGAGACAGGAACTGGAAAAGAAGTATTGGCACGATTTATTCACGAAGCGAGTCTCCGTTGTGAAGAACCGTTTGTAGGCGTGAATTGTGGAGCCATTTCAGAAACCTTATTAGAAAGCGAATTGTTTGGTCATGAAAAAGGAGCCTTTACGGGAGCAATTCAACAGAGAAAAGGATTATTTGAGATTGCCAGTAAAGGTACTCTGTTTTTAGATGAAATTGCTGAAGCATCCCATTCAATCCAGGTTAAACTGCTCCGAATCCTTGAAACCCGGGAATATATGCGGGTTGGAAGCGAAAAGATGATTCAAACGAATACACGTCTTGTCGCAGCTTCTAACGAAAACCTGTTTGAGGCAGTTGAAAAAAAGAAATTTCGCGAGGATTTGCTCTATCGCTTAAATGTCGTCCATCTAAAAATCCCCCCTTTAAGAGAACGAAAGGAGGATATCCCGCTATTGGTCGATCACGTCATTCAACGCCAGGGGGGAGAACCAATTACCTTCACAGAAGAGGCGCTGGAGGCCCTTCAGGCTTATTCATGGCCTGGAAATATTCGTGAGCTTGCTAATTTCGTGATGAGAGTGATGACGTTATCAGATTGTAGAAATGGATGGATAACGGCTTCGGACCTTCCATTATTTAATCAAGGTAATCCTGCGGTTACGGTCACTTTACCTGAAAAGAAGGATCATACTGATCTAGAAAGGTATATTAAAGAATGGTCGAACAACCTATTAACCGTTTTTGAGCAAAAAGAAGAAATCAACTTGGAAAATATTCTTGGTCAAATGAAAGATCTCGAATCTCAAGTTGGGAAAGCATTCATTTATAAAACGTTAAAGGATACACTTGGAAATCGAAAGGAAGCCGCTAAGAGATTACAAATCACGATGCGTAAGCTTCGCTACTTATTGAATGAGAAGAAAATTGAAGCTTAAATTTCTGTATCAACAAAGGTCAACGGGGAGATTCCCGTTGACCTTTGTTATGTCTTTGTTCAATTGTGGGTTTATTCTAATGTTAACACGACACGCCCGTTAATGTTTCCTTTTTCCATTCTCTCAAATACTTCATTTATTTGATCGATAGACTGTACCTCGATATTGGTGCGAACTTTACCTTGTGCGGCGAACTCAATGGCTTCTTGCAAATCTTTTCTTGTTCCAACAATCGATCCCTTTACGGTAACTCCATTTAATACCGTGTCAAAGATTGGGATTGGCAAATCAGCATTTGGAAGTCCAACCACTACTAATGTACCGCCTCTTTTTACAGAACCGTACGCCTGTTCAAACGCTTTCTTCGTTACGGCAACACTGACCGCAGCTTGTACACCGCCAACCTGGTTTTGGATTTCTTCAATCGGATTTGTCCGTAATCCATTTACTGTTAGATCCGCTCCCAACTGTTTGGCTAACTGAAGTTTATCATCTTGAATGTCTACCGCCACGACATTAAATCCCATCGCTTTTGCATATTGCAAGGCCACATGTCCAAGACCGCCAATTCCATAAATGGCAACCCAGTCACCAGGCTTAGCATCAGAAACTTTTAACGCTTTATAGGTAGTCACACCAGCACAAAAAATAGGGGAGACTTCGTGCAAATCTAAGCCGTCTGGAATTTTCACCACATAGTTAGCTGGTGCTTTACAATATTCTGCGTATCCGCCATCGACTGAATACCCCGCGTTTAATTGGTGAGGACAAAGCGTTTCGCGTCCCGTTAAGCAGTATTCACATTCACCACAAGCCGAATAAAGCCAAGGAATCCCAACGCGGTCGCCCACTTTAATGGATGTAACACCTTCTGCTACTTCCTCAACGATTCCAACACCTTCGTGCCCAGGAATCAGTGGTAATTTAGGTTTTACAGGCCAGTCTCCATGTGCAGCATGAAGGTCAGTGTGGCAAACACCACACGCTTTAATTTTTACTAAAACTTCACCATAATTTAGTTCAGGTACAGGCACTTCTTTGATTTCAAGCTTTTGTTTAAACTCGTTAATGACTGCCGCTTTCATTAGTTTAGTGCCCCGATTGTTTTCCTGTACTAAAACGTTTCTGATTTGATTTTCATTGTTCCCCATAAAATCCATCTCCTTTGTAAACGTATTCATTTAACTAATATGCAAAAAGCGTGCCAACTTTTAAAGCGCTTACAACCACCTGGAAATACGGTAATAACAGGAGGATAAGCCGTAAACTCGGCACGTTTTGCCAAATGAACGGCAAAAACATACCGAATTCATGTCACGCCTTATTTTGATAAAGATTTAAATTAATCTCTAATTTTTTTAACCATTGCATAAGGTTTATGGTATAATGAATTGGTTTTCAAGTTATGTTAAAATACTAATGATAAATTTTATAAAGAGGTTCTAGCTACCCTCTCAAAAAAACTAAGGAAAACAGGACTGCTTTCTTAGTAGTGCTGTTTTTTTGTGGGAAGGAATGTGTCAGATGAAAAACGAAAAAGCGGTTGTTGTTTTCAGTGGTGGCCAGGATAGCACAACATGTTTATTTTGGGCTAAAAAACAGTTTAAAGAAATAGAAGCCGTAACATTTAATTACAACCAAAGACACAAATCGGAAATTGAATGTGCGAAAAATATAGCTAATGAATTAGGGATCAAGCATCATATTTTGGATATGTCACTATTAAATCAATTAGCACCAAACGCTTTGACTCGAGACGATATAGATGTGAAGGACGGGGTCGATGGCGGGCTTCCATCCACCTTTGTTCCAGGACGCAACTTATTGTTTATGTCCTTTGCAGGTGTACTTGCGCGTCAAATTGGAGCAAGACATATTGTAACAGGTGTCTGTGAGACAGACTTTAGTGGCTATCCTGACTGCCGCGATGTGTTTATTAAATCGCTCAATGTTACATTAAACCTTTCAATGGATTATCAATTTGTTATTCATACACCTTTGATGTGGTTAAATAAAGCGGAAACATGGGAACTGGCCGATGATTTAGGGGCGTTCGAATTTGTCCGCGAAAAGACATTAACTTGCTACAACGGCATTGTTGCCGATGGATGCGGTGAGTGCCCGGCTTGCAAGCTTCGTCAAAAGGGACATGACGACTACTTGATGGTAAGAAAGGAGCGCTAATGCATGTATGGTTTTCGAATTGTTGATAAGCTCCAGAAAATAGATGAAGATATCCGTCGTGATCAACTAAAATATCATTCTAAACGCGTCATGATCAGCAAGGAATTTACTTTTGACGCTGCTCATCATCTTCATGAGTATGATGGAAAATGTATGAACCTTCACGGTCATACGTATAAGGTCATTTTTGGGATTAGCGGATTCCCTGATAAACGCGGGCTAATGATGGATTTTGCAGATTTGAAGGAAATTTGGAAGCAGGAAATCGAGATCTTCCTCGATCACCGATATTTAAATGAAACATTGCCACCAATGAACACAACAGCAGAAAATATGGTCGTTTGGATTTATAAAAAAATGAAAGAAGCATTGCAACGAGAAGATAGACAGAAGCAGTACCTTGGTGCTCGTGTGGAATTTGTTCGTCTATATGAAACTCCGACAAGCTATGCAGAAGCTAGACGGGAGTGGATGGAGATTGACTAAAATTCCAGTAATGGAAATTTTCGGACCAACCATTCAAGGTGAAGGAATGGTAATCGGACAAAAAACAATGTTCGTCAGAACGGCGGGCTGTGATTACTCCTGCTCGTGGTGTGATTCAGCGTTTACATGGGATGGATCAGGTAAGGATTTAATAAAACAAATGGAAGCAGAAGAAATCTGGTCGGAGCTTACAGCACTTGGTGGAGATGGTTTTTCCTTTGTGACGATTTCCGGCGGGAATCCAGCTTTATTAAAAAATTTAAGCGAATTAATCGACTTATTAAAAAAGAAAAACATTAAAATTGGTTTGGAAACACAAGGCAGTAAGTGGCAGGACTGGTTTTATGAAATTGATGAACTGACCATTTCTCCGAAGCCGCCTAGCTCCAAAATGAAAACAGATTTTCAGGCGCTTGATTCAATTATTGGAAATTTAAGAAGTGCTGATGCATCGCATCACACAAGCTTGAAGGTCGTTGTGTTTGACGATCAAGATTATCAATTTGCAAAAGAGGTTTATCTTCGTTATCCAAACATTCCATTTTTCCTGCAAGTAGGGAATGATGATATTAATACAACTGAAAATGCGCAGCTTATAGCTTTGCTTTTACAAAAATATGAATGGCTGATTAACAAAGTGATGGAAGATAACGAATTTAAGGATGTCAAAGTCCTGCCTCAGTTGCACACCTATATTTGGGGTAATAAACGAGGCGTGTAGGATAGGTTTAATGGTTGAAATCAACCTGATAATGTTGAGCAGAGGCAGAGACGAAAGGCCTCTCATTTAAAATAGTTAACCGTAGGGGGAAGCAATATGTCAAAGGTAAATCGTGCCCAAATTGAAGAGGGGATACGTTTAATTTTAGAAGCAGTTGGAGAGGACCCGAACAGGGAAGGACTACTTGACACTCCAAAGCGGGTTGCGAAAATGTACGAAGAGGTTTTTGCTGGATTAACGATTGATCCAAAGGAGTATTTTGAGACGATTTTTAGTGAAAATCATGAAGAACTTGTACTTGTAAAGGATATTCCGTTTTATTCTATGTGTGAACATCACCTTGTTCCGTTTTACGGAGTGGCTCATGTTGCGTATATTCCAAGAAATGGCCGTGTCGCCGGGTTAAGCAAGCTGGCTCGTGCCGTTGAGGCAGTATCGCGCCGTCCGCAATTACAGGAAAGAATTACTGCGACCGTGGCTGATACAATTTTGGAAACCCTTGAACCGCATGGCGTAATGGTTGTCGTGGAAGCAGAGCATATGTGTATGACGATGCGTGGTGTCAATAAGCCCGGTGCGAAAACCGTTACTTCTGCCGTTCGTGGTGTCTTTGCTGAGGATGCAACAAAACGCTCAGAAGTATTAGCATTTATTAAAAATTAATTTACGGCATAAGACCACTTCCAGTTTGGAGGTGGTTTTATTTTTTTCGGGGATTTATATATTTTAATCATTCGAATCTCTCGTTGATTATTTGGATATATTAACTCCAAATAGTATTTGGGAGGATAAATATGAGAAAAATCTTCCGGTTTCTAATTTCACTTATGCTAATAGGATTTGTTTTTTCTCCAAGCCATGGAGAAGCAAAGGAATTAAAAGCAGCGATTATCATCGATGATTTTGGTGGTGGTATTGGTGGTGTCAGAGAATTTCTTGAAGGAGATATTAAAATTACCGCCGCGGTCATGCCTTTTACCAATAATTCGAAGAAGCATGCGAAGTGGGCTCATAAAAATGGATTCGAAGTGATGGTTCATCTCCCTATGCAACCGAAAAAAGGTAAACGTTCATGGCTTGGTCCAAAGCCAATTACAGTTGATCTAACAAAAAATGAAGTAAAGCAACGTGTTAAAGCCGCAATTAAAAGTGTTCCGCACGCTAGAGGAATAAATAACCATATGGGTTCATTGGCCATTGAGAATGAGGAAATTGTTCGAGCGATTGTTGAAGTAGCGAAAGAAAAAAAACTCTACATTGTTGACAGTGGAACAAGTCCAAATTCAAAAATACCTAAGATTGCAACAGAATTAGGCGTTCCTTTTTTAAAAAGAGATATTTTCTTAGATGATATTTCTTCTCCTTCATACGTGGCAAAACAAATGAGGAAATTGGCCGAAATTACCGAAGAAAATGGCAAAGGTATCGCGATTGGTCATGTTGGGGTAACAGGTAAGGTTTGTTCGATTGGTATTGTACATTCGGTAAAGCAGGAACGGTATAAGAAAATAAAAATTGTTCCCGTATCGGAACTAATTTGGGATGACATGAGTGACAAATATTTTAAATTTCAAAATTTATAAACTGAACTGGGAAGCGCTACTTTTATGGTGAAGTAGTGCTTTTTCCTTTTGACGTAAAGTTGGAGATGAAATAGAATGGGTATTATGTTTTTATAATAATATTAATGAGGTGTATGAGCAGCGTGAAATGTGTATCACTTGATCTGGACGGAACGTTATTAAATTCAAATTCGGAAATAACGGCAGCAAGTAAGGAAACGATCCTCAGCCTTCAAGAAAATGGGATCGAGGTTATTATTAATACTGGAAGGGCGTATCAGGATGTCATTAAAGTACCAGGCATACAAGACCTGAATTGCCCGATTGTTTGTGTAAATGGCTCGATTTTGTTTTCAAAGACAGGGGAATTGCTCTTTGAGGCTACATTGGATCCTTCTATCTATGGACCAATCTTTACTATATTAAAAGAATTAAATGTTGGGATTCTTGTCTACACGAATCAGGGTGGCTTTCCATCTACCTTGCCACCTTTGCATCATAAAACTAAGGAAGAACTCAATTTATTATTTAGAGATTTTGATTACGATGAGTTGTTTGAAAAACAAGACCTAAAAGTCTATAAGCTGATTGCATTAGTTCACCCTTCAGATCTAGACAAAATAGAGGTAGTGAAAAATGCTCTAGCTCATGTTCAAAACATCTCCATGGCATCTTCTTTCCCTAATAACGTTGAAATCACGTCAAGTGAAGCGCATAAGGGGAAGGCATTATTACGTTATGCTGATTTAACAAATATCCATTTCGATGAAATTTATGCCTTCGGTGATGGTGGTAATGATTTATCACAATTTGAAGTGGCAACTGTGGCCATTGCAATGGACAACGCCCCACAATCGATTAAAGATGCAGCGACATACGTTACAAAGAGCAATGATGAAGACGGGGTTACGGATGCTATAAAGAATTATTTAAAGTTAATATAGGTGGTGGCGGTCGGAGAGAATCCAAACAGTTATTTGCTGGGAAACGTAAAAGTGGCCAGTAAGGGAGTTCTTACTGGCCAAAACCAAGCAGGGAAAACGCAAAAGTGGCCAATAGAAGGTTCCCACTGGCCAAAAGTAAGCAGGAAAAACGCAAAAGTGGCCAATAGAAGGTTCCCACTGGGCAAAACCAAGGTAACAAACTCAAAAAGTGGCCAATAGAAGGCTCCTACTGGCCAAAACCAAGGTAACAAACTCAAAAAGTGGCCAATAGAAGGCTCCCACTGGCCAAAACCAAGCTAACAAACCCAAAAAGTGGCCAATAGAAGGTTCCTACTGGCCAAAACCAAGCTAACAAACCCAAAAAGTTGCCAGTAGAAGGTTCCTACTGGCCAAAACCAAGCTAACAAACCCAAAAAGTGGCCAGTAGAAGGTTCCCGCTGGCCAAAACTAAGCAAAAAAACCAAAAAAGTGGCCAGTAAAAGGCTCTAACTGTCTAACCATACTTCTTGTAAAAAATCCACAGACGCTAATACCATTTCTATAACTATTAATCCGCATAAAAATTTTCCGTGTAATACGGCTGTGACTTCGCATTAAACGCTACACCGACCCCAAGAAATTCAAATTCTGACTTTAAAATGTTTTCCCTGTGTCCTAGTGAGTTCATTAAACCTTCATGCGCAAAAATACTGCTGAACTGACCATAGGCCAAGTTTTCTCCAGCATACGTGAATACGACGTGATCCTCCTGCATTCGATCAAATGGAGATTCTCCGTCAAGGTTTGTGTGGTCAAAATAATTATTTTCAGCCATGTCTGCACTATGTTTACGGGCTGTACCTCTTACATGGCCATTCCAGGTAAGGATGGAAAGTCCATGATTAACCCTTGTTGCATTCGTTAAGTCAAATAATTGGTATTCAAATCCCTCGATTAAGGGCGGACTAGGATCTACATAAAAATCCTGTTTTTTATTTTCAAGCGTTTTATTGATGATTTGCACTGCCGTAACGGTGTTGTTTTGATGTTTATCATAGAAGATGGTAATATAGCTGTCACCCATTAAATAAACGTCGTAATCTTGATCTTTTTTTAGTTGAATATATACAGTCTCTTTTTCTATTTTTGTTAGTGGTTCGCCGAGTTGCTGTCTTACAAAGGACTTTAAGCTTCCACGGGTGATGCCTTTAACGGATGAAATTAAATCTTGATTCGTATACAATCCAACTACTTTATTATTTTGATCATAAGCTGCCATGAAAAAGTTTTGATAGTTTTCGTGATAGGTGTACCAATTTAGTCCATATTCATTATACGAAGCTCGTTTTTCAACCCCAGCGAAGGCTTCAACCTTTTGCTTATTATCACCCATTTCAATATTATTGATTGAGAACAATTGCGATGCCGGCGGGTTCAGTTCTGGCTTCTCAATCTGTTTAGGCGGTTTGGGTGATTCCTTTGGAACGGATTCAATCGACGAATCGAGCGAGACCAGAAATTGGTGAATTTCTTCGAAAAATCCATCAATAGCTGATGAATATTTAGATTTCTCGTCCCCGTACAATTCAGAGTTTATTTTTTCAATAATTGGTCCAAATTCGGTTTTGCCAATCTGATTAATAAAAATAGGCCAGGACATATATATAAAGAATAAGAATAGTATTGTTAGAAAAAATCGCCTCAAATGAAAACCTCCATTCAAATAAAATTGTAGCCAATATATTTAATTTGTAAAAGTGGAATGCTCAAGTACGTTCAATCTTTTGTAAACGCACTTTAAATGGTTGAATTCAAAAAGTCACCGAATCCGAATCGGACAAGCGGCTTTTCCCAGTTTATAAAGAAAGGTTTTTGCATAAAAATGATGATTTTGTAATTAGAAATCATTTTGAAAACCGAATTATTGTTATAATATGAATGATAATATTCGGTTTTAGTAGAGATTTCATTCTTTAAACATGCTAAAATGTAAGGTGGAATCAACAAATAACAGACATTGAGGGAGGATTTAATATGGTAGGTGCACCATTTGGGAATTATGCAAAAAAAATGATGTTGCTTGGTTCGGGGGAATTAGGCAAAGAGGTCGTAATTGAAGCGCAACGCTTGGGAGTTGAAACAATTGCGGTTGATCGGTACGAAAATGCTCCTGCAATGCAAGTAGCACATCGCTCTTATAGTATTGACATGCTTGATGGAAGCGAGCTTCGCCGTGTGATTGAGCAAGAAAAACCGGATTTAATTGTTCCAGAAATTGAAGCTATTGCAACAGAAACGTTAATTGAGCTTGAAAAAGAGGGATTTAGGGTAGTGCCAACAGCCAATGCTGCCAATTTAACGATGGACCGAGAAGGAATTCGTCGTCTTGCTAGTGAAACACTTGGCTTACCTACGGCAAAATATGCTTTCGCGAACACTCTTGAAGAATTACAAGCAGCTGTTGAGGAGATTGGTACTCCTTGTGTCATTAAACCGGTGATGAGTTCTTCTGGTAAGGGGCAAACCGTGTGCCGCTCTATAGATGATGTAGAAAACTCCTGGAATGCAGCAATGGAAGGCGGAAGAGGCAAGAAAACAAGAGTCATCGTCGAGGAGTTTATTCATTTCGACTCGGAAATTACTTTACTAACTGTAAGGTCAGTTTCTGGTACAACGTTTTGTGCACCTATTGGACATATTCAGAAAGATGGGGATTACATTGAGTCTTGGCAGCCCCACCCAATGTCTGAAAAGCAAATTGCTGAGGCTCAAGAGGTCGCTAAAAAAATTACCGATGCCCTTGGCGGATATGGCTTATTTGGAGTGGAACTGTTCTTAGCTCCAGACCGTGTTTACTTTAGTGAAGTTTCTCCTCGTCCACATGATACAGGGATGGTTACATTAGTTACACAAGATCTTTCTGAATTTGCTCTTCACGTTCGAGCTATATTAGGATACCCGATTCCGCAAATCCAGCTGTTAAGCCCTGGTGCCAGCAGAACCGTGAAAGCGTGGCAAGAAAGCAAAGAATATCAAATTAAGGGGATCGAAGAAAGTTTCGCTGTCCCTAATACCCAGGTTCGTGTCTTTGGAAAACCGGAAACAAAGATGGGGCGCCGGATGGCTGTTGCGCTAAACTCAGCAGAGACAGTTGAGGAGGCACGCAAACGAGCAGAAGAAGCGGTATCCAAAATAACGGTCGAGTACAATTAATAGTGAATAAACCCGCAAGAGGTATTTTCAGAAATTACTATTAAATCCAATATTCCAACTTTCTACCCTATAATGAAGGAAGTAATTCTTAAGGGGTGAAGGTATGAATAGAATGATCGTTATTGTGATCGGATCGATTATTGTCGGTGCAGCATTTAATTTATTTTTAATCCCACATCAAATTTTAAGTGGCGGACTTAGTGGGATTGCGATATTATTAGGGATCATTACTCCCCTTAATACAGGGCTTTTGAATTTTTTGCTAAACCTTCCGTTATTAATCATCGGCTTTTATAAGTTAGGAAGACAATTCATTATATATACCATATTATCGGTAATCGTTTTATCGATTAGCTTATATTTTATTCCGGTTACCCCTTTATCCTCAGAACCAATTTTATCTTCCCTTTTTGGGGGAGTGATTTCTGGAATTGGGATCGGCTTAGTGTTTCGGGCTTCTGGCTCAACTGGTGGATTCGACATCATCGCGATGCTCATTGCCAAAAAGCGGGATTTCCCACTAGGGACGCTATTTTCTGCGCTAAACGGTATTGTTGTGATTATTTCCGGGTTTGTCTTTAATTGGGATGCCGCCTTAAATACATTGTTGGGCATTTACGCTTCCGGTAAAGTAATTGATGCGATTCACACGAAACATATCAAGCTAACGTTAATGATTGTGACAAAAAAAGGGGAGGAGCTAAAAGAAAAGCTTCTGGCTAATTTGTATCGCGGCATAACCATGATGGATGGTGAAGGTGCGTATACGGGAGAGAAACGGAAAATCTTGATGACCGTAATTACACGCTATCAACTTTCAGAAGTTAAGGCCATCATTAATGAAGTAGATCCTAATTCCTTTGTTAATATTACCGAAACGACAGAAGTAATGGGTTTTTTTCATCGGAATTAAAGAAAAACACATTTAGTTTATGTAGGGTATGATCCAGAATTATGGACCATACCCTTTTGTTTAAATTAAAATTGGATCGGCGCCATTGTTGGATCAATCGCAGCCAAGAAATAATGCTGACTGGTTAAATAATTTAATAAGACAGGCAATTGGGCAGCAGTTTCATCATTTTCGTGTAAAAGTATAACGAGTGGATCATTCGAGTTCTTAAGAGCTTCAATTTGTGAGATAGTGGTCTCGACGAAACGATAATCACGGTAATACCAGTCTTTGCTATCAATATTCCAATCCCACAAAATATAACCATATTCCTTCACAACTTGCATATATTCATCGGTCATGTACGGTGAGCTGCCATAAGGAGTTCGAATCAAGTAAGAGTCTACACCGGTAATCTCTTTAATCGTATTTCGAGTTTGCTCCAATTCCGATAAGACCGCATCTTTAGATTGATAGAATGCATGGCGTTGATGTGATACACCATGTGATGCTACAGTATGACCGCTAGCAACCAATTGTTTAACAACATCAGGATAGGACCTAATATTCCCATCAATCATAAAAAATGTTGCTTTTGCTTGATATTGCTCTAGTATAGTGAGGATTTGCGTTGTTATATTCTTTGGGCCATCATCAAAAGTTAAATAAACGGGTCTTCTTTCGGTTTGAGCCGCTTCAGGACCAGAATTAATGACAGAAGGTGTGATGTTTGATGAGGTCGTGCGCATCAAATTTTGAACTGTTGGATGGGCAGATGCAATATGGGCATTAAGTTGACCCTGATCTAATAAGGAAATACCTGTTTTCTTTTCAGGGTGATTCGCTGACACGAACTTTCTATCTTCTTTACTGTCATTATGTATTCGACCCATTAGTTTAACATCGTTAGAAATAGCTAAAAAGCTAATCAAAAAAATAACAAAATAGGAAAACAGACAAGCGCTTATAATTTTGGTAATCTTTCTTTTTTTATCCTTCATCATTTCATGTCCCTCTCAGCTGGGAATATTCGTTCAAGTTAAACTGACCACCTTACAAGTTTATTCAAAATTTTGGAAAAATTCCAGGAATATTCCAAAAAAATTCACAAAAAAAGACATAACATAAAAAAACCAGCGAGATCCGCTGGTTTTAAAATCCAAATAAACTGCTGAGAATGTTCTTTTTTTTAATATTCTTTAATTTTTTGTGCTGCCCAAAATCATCGGATAGATCCGTTTCAGTATTGTTTTTCAGCTCAAGTAGTTCACCTTCTAAGCTCTCAATTTGAGCGGACAAAGTTTTGACTTGGTTTGTTAAATCCTCAATTTCACGACGATGCTGCAGGAGTTGGTATGAGGCAACGGAATCAGCTTTTTCATTCAATCTTCTTTCGAGCGTTTCAATTTTTGCAGCCAATTCATCGATATGCGGCTCTTTTTCATTGACGAATTTAACCGTTCCTTTTCGGATTACCTTTTCTTGTAATGGGGCGATTTCATGGAGAAGAATCCCTGCGTTAATCTGGTTTTGGACTGATTTTAAATGGTCGATTGTCTCATTGTTAAACAGATAGTGACCGCGTTCATTGCGTTCCATTGGCAAATCTAATTGCTTCACCCAACGTTTTATTGTGCTTGTTGAAACACCCAATAACTTTGCAACTTCACTTGTGTTCAAAATGAGATCCTCCTTTTAGGTTTTCGTTTTTTACTTCCAAAACATCCACCATTTTTTATTATCTTTTGGGTCTTTTGAGGCAGCGGTATTTCGGAAACTCGAGACTAAATCCTGAAACATGGCTTCTCTAGAGCGGATTTCTTGGTTAAAATGGAGCCTCTCCTGATGTAAGGTTTGAATGTATAGTTCTCTATCTTTATTTATTGAGTCTACTAAGTTACTTAACTCATGATGGGTAATATCTGCAGCCATGGAAATGGATCTAGATAATGAATCAATTTTTTCCGTAGTGTTGATTGAAACATTTTCAATTTCTTCTGAAAGAGTCTTAATGGAAGCGGTCGTATTTCCTGAAGTTGCGGCAATTCTTTGTGAAATGGCATTGAGGCTTTCTAATGTGTTCTCTGAATTAGCAGCAACTCGATTTGATAGGTTCTCAATCGTTCCACTCGTGTGTTCTGAGGTTGCTGTAATTATGTGTGATAAAGTAACGATGTTTTCAGTTGTGTTTTCAGATGATTCGTTAATCATGTTAGACAGTTCTTGAAGGTCAGATTTTGTGTTTTCACTTAATTTATATAACGAGCTGGAGAGGGTCTTTACAGTTTGGAGCTGGCCTTTTGAGATCTCCTTTTTCACTTCATCGATTACTTCCTTTCGGATCCCATTCCGAATTTCAGATTTAACCTCATCCAGTAAGTTTTGCTTATAAATGTCCATAACCTTGAAGAAATCCTCAATATTAGGCTCATTTGTTTGAGCATGTAGATCGTTTGAAGGGGAAACGGTAACGATGGACGTTTCAAATTCCTCTCGATTAAGCTTTTTCACTTCCGTTGTTTCCATTGTCCCGTTTTCTTCCTCTAATGAATCGGCTTTTCCTTCAGCTTGACTTAAAAAGGTTTCCTTTATTTTTTCGATACTAGTGTTCGCATCCCGTAATTCTTTTATTTTTTTGATGAAGGTTATTTCTAATTCGGTAAAATATCTAGCTCCTTGTTTCGTTCTTGGAACAATAAGGAGTCCAGCTAAGTCTTTTTCAAAACGTTTTATTGTCCCGACTGGAATATTTAATAGTTTAGAAACTTCTTGGATGGTATATGTTTTCAATTTTGGACTATTCATGTATATGCCAACCCTTTCTATATGTTTAATAGTCAATTTACTATAATGGTCTATTAAAAATACTCTTTTGATAGTATTCATCATGTCCTACCTGTTTTTCCTGCCTCTTGACAAAAGCTATCAAAACAAGACGGAATTCAGCAGAAGATGGGAAAAAAATCAGCAAAGTGAGAAACATGTCGCCGTTCAAAATGGAATTAAACTGAAAGGAAGGCAACATTATGTACATTTTTCCATAAAATATCTGTGACCAAAAAAAAGGGGAGTAGATTATGGATTATTCGTATATGTATGGATTGAATGAACGTCAAACTGGAAAGCTTGTACAGGATATTGCTAAGGCGATAAATGGGGAATACTCGGCGGTTTTATGTTATGAGCGGATTGCACGAATGTCTCGAGATGAAACAGTACGACAACAAATTTTGGAAATACGCCAAGATGAAGTTCGTCATTATCAGGAGTTTTTACAAATATATCAAAGATTGACGGGTCAAAACCCGCATATTCAGCCAACGGAGGAATGTCCTAATACGTATCGCGAGGGGTTAGAGTTTGCGCTTATCGATGAGCAAAAAACGGTAGACTTCTATTTGGAAATTGCAAGAGAAACAACTGATCCGGTTATTAAAGAAGTATTTAAAAACGCAGCCGCTGATGAACAGAATCATGCTGTTTGGTTTTTGTACTACTTATCTATGAATAAATAGGGAGCGGAACCCGTTAGATGATTGGGAATGGGAGAGCTTTACGCAAGAATGGGGGCACCCAATATCGGTTCCCCCTTGATTTTTGATATGATTGAAAATTAGCCAGTTCTCCTGTCAAGACGCTTAGTAAAAAGTGAACGCAGGAGCGGTGGAACAGCAAAGTAAATAAATAAGAGGCGGAACATCTGAAATCCAGCGACAAAGGACAAGTTTGCTTTTACCTCATGAGCGATGATTCCCATTTGATCCATACCTCCAGGCGCTAAGCTAAGAAAACTCGTCGCAGGAGATACCGAATAAAAGTGCTGCAGAATGATACTTAACATAAGTGAACTACTAACTAAAATGATTCCACTAAGTAAGGATAACCAAAGTAAATTTTTGTTTTCTGCTAATCTATCTGGTTTCATAATTAATCCGATATGAACGCTAATCATAAGCTGGGATAGGTCAATAATAACAGATGGAAGCTCAGAACCGTGCAAGCCTGAAAGGTTTAATATGATTGTCCCAATGATTGGCCCAAGTAAAAAGGGAGTTGGCGAGTTTAGTTTTTTTCCTAAAAACGCGAATAGAAGGGCTATAGCAATATACAAGATCACTTCTGGAAAGGCTTTAGAAAAAAACTCCCAATCATGCTCTTGAATTGCTCCAGCAGTGTTGGAGTGCGATCCACCAAATACTGGACTAAATACGAGTAAAGGAATAACAAAAATAATAACTAATAATCTAATTACCTGTAAAAAGGTAACGATTGAAACATCGATCCCTTTTGTTTCCTCAGCAAAATAAACCATTTGGGTTAAACCACCAGGGATGCTACCTGTCAAAACAGTTGGATAATCCAACCGAGATAGCTTTGAAACGATATATGCCAATAAGGCACAAATCAATAGCGTTATAAACGTAAACAAAAACATAATGGGAAGCTGAAACACCATTTTCATTAAAGCATCTTTCGTAAATGAGAGCCCAATTGAATAACCGAAAATAAGTAAACCAGTGTCGCGGATTTTAACCGGCCAAAAAAATGCGATTCTTGTTAACTTGGAGCCGATTAAAATAGCTGCCATTGGCCCGAGCAACCATGGAACTGGTATATGAAGGGCTGAAAAGATCCTGCCTCCGATAATAGCTGTAAGAAGAGTAAGAATGAATCGTAAATATTTTGATTGTGTATTCATTGTAAAAGTACCCATATTTCCTCCTAATCATCCTAGTATTCAGTCTAGCATAAGAAGGAACCTACTGGTATTAATCGACCAAAATTGGCAGATGGACAGATGAACATTTATAGGGCACAATGAAAGGAAAAGACTGGTTAAAATACTCTAACTATCGTTATCAGGGTATATATGAAAGTTTTAAGAGAAATGGTTGTGGTTAAATGAATGCCTATTATCCGATTTGTTTACATATTACAGGAAAACTGGTTGTGATTATTGGTGGAGGAAAAATAGCGGAACGAAAAATAAAAAATTTATACGATACTGGAGCAAGGATTGAAGTGGTTAGCCCGGATTTAACGAGTGAACTGCAAAAAATGGTTGAAATGCAGCAGATAGTCTGGAAAAGAAAAGCATTTTCAATTGAGGACATCGATAATGCTTTAATGGTCATTGCTGCCACGAACGATCCAGCTGTCAATCGTATGGTTAAAACATACGCAAATAATAGTCAGCTTATTTCATTAGTTGACGATCATGAGAACTCTGATTTTCATATTCCTTCCGTTTTAAGAAGGGGGAGACTTACGTTTGCTATTTCAACCTCTGGTGCCAGTCCAATTCTGGCAAAAAAAATCAAAAACAAGCTAGAACAGGATTTTGATGACCGATATGATGACTATCTTGAATTCCTTCATCGTGCACGCAGAACCATTTTACGAACTATTCAAGAACCTGACAAGAAAAAAGGGCTCCTAACCGCAATCGTGAGTGATTATTTTTTAGAAAGCGATAATCGTGAAGCAGAATTTCAAGCTCTTTTAGAACAGGAAATGGGGAACATCTAGAAAAAGTTGACAAAAAATCGTTGAAAAAGTTAGGAAAATATAATATTTCATTTTGATTATTTTGTGAAGTTGAGTACAAATCTTTTTGGGAATGTTAAAATAAAAGTGAATTATTTGTTTCTTTGAAAATTTCACCCTTTTTTGAGTATATTTGAAACGCTTTCATTCATTAAAATCACCAAGTACTTTTACATAATTAAGTAAAAAATAAATTGGGGGAAAAAAGAATGAGCGAAGAACTCAAATCTTTAATACGTGAAGTAATAAAGGAAGAACTTTCAGATTTTCGAAGGACTATAACGGAACTTCAAAATGATTTGATTGAGTTAAGAACAGATGCAGCAGACCGCTATGAAAAATTGAAATATGTGCTGGAAAATCTTGATCAACGCATGGAAGCGTTGGAAAAAAACAACGATGAAATGGGTAAAAATCTAGAGAAAATTGAACATGATCATGATAGACGAGACCGGAAAATTAGCAGTATTATTGTTCAATATCAGCATTTAGAATCGTTTATAAGCAAGGAGATTAAACGACTTGGATCCTTGCAAAACAATCAAAAGACGATTGACCTTTTATCGGCTCGTTCGATACAGCATGAGGCAGAATTGAAAGAGCTCAATCGTGTCGTTATGCAGCATTAATTATGTAAACATAGGTTAGGTGCAGCGTAAAAGCGCATCTAACCTTTTTCGTTTTTGATTCGGAAAAAGTCCTTTTCAGGAAAACAATTGTACATCTAGAGAAGAAAGTCCTTGATTCTTTTTGAATAAAGAGTAATAATAGTATATAAATTTATTTGACATAGAATTTAGAGATCAGGGGTTGTTGCTATGAAAGTCGTGAAATTTGGTGGTTCTTCTTTAGCATCGGGAGAACAGGTTGAAAAGGTATTTAAAATTGTCGTATCCGATCCGGAGCGGAAAATTGTTGTCGTTTCTGCACCAGGTAAACGGTACGCTGACGATATAAAAGTTACCGATCTTTTAATTGCTTGTGCAGAGCGCTATTTGGAGCTTGGAGAAGCAAATGAGTTAGT
Organism: Neobacillus terrisolis; assembly: GCF_051233475.1. Lineage (NCBI taxonomy): Bacteria > Bacillati > Bacillota > Bacilli > Caryophanales > Bacillaceae > Neobacillus > Neobacillus terrisolis. The sequence goes on from NZ_JBKFGH010000016.1 coordinate 37,849, forward strand.
TGATAAAATTGTAGAAAGATATTCTACTATTGCTAATGAATTAAATATTCCTGCTGATATTATTAATACAATCCGAGAGGACCTCTTAGCCTTGCTAAATGGGGATCAAAGCTCACCTGAGCGTTATCTTGATGCGATTAAAGCAAGTGGCGAGGATAATAATGCGAAGCTGGTCGCAGCTTATTTCCAACATCAGGGTGTAGAAGCATCCTATGTTAGCCCGAAAGAAGCAGGACTCCTAGTAAGTAATGAACCAGGGAATGCACAGGTCCTACCGGAGTCGTATGCTCGTCTTTATTCTCTGCGTGAACGATCTGGAATCATTATTTTCCCAGGATTCTTTGGATATAACGAGTTTGGGCAAGTACTCACTTTCTCTCGAAGTGGTTCGGATATTACCGGTTCGATTTTGGCTAATGCCATTAAAGCAGATGTATATGAAAATTTCACTGATGTTGATGCAGTCTATTCTGTTAATCCAAGTATTGTTCAAAATCCAAAAGAAATCAAAGAGATGACTTATCGCGAAATGCGGGAGTTGTCTTACGGTGGTTTTTCCGTTTTTCATGAGGAAGCACTTCTTCCTGCATTCAGAGCTGGAATCCCGGTTAATGTAAGGAATACGAATAATCCAGGCGCACCTGGTACAAGAATTGTAAACAAACGAAGCAGTTCTGCAGGACCTGTGGTTGGAATCGCTAGTGACGGAGGATTTTGCAGCATTTACGTAAGCAAATACTTAATGAATCGTGAAATCGGGTTTGGTCGTAAATTATTGCAAATCTTAGAGGATTATGGCTTTTCCTACGAGCATCTTCCATCTGGTATTGATGATATTTCCATTATCTTAAGTCAAGGTCAAATGACAGAAGCCGTGGAAAATAAAATTATTGAGCGAATTCATAATGAGCTCCATGCTGATGAAGTGAAGGTGGAGCACGATTTAGCATTGATCATGGTTGTTGGTGAAGGAATGCGACACAATGTTGGTACAACTGCTCGTGCAGCCAAAGCATTAGCGAAGGCCCAAGTGAATATTGAAATGATAAACCAAGGATCCTCCGAGGTAAGCATGATGTTTGCTGTTAAGGAAGATTTAGAGAAGCGTGCCGTTAAAGCACTTTATGAGGAATTCTTTGTTGGAGTACCAGTATAGGAGTTTTTGTAGTTTAAAAAAAATCTGAACAATCTTGACTTTTTTTCAGACTATCTGCCATAATGAATTAAAATCAAATGAACGTTGAAGAAGGACTAGTATGCGTGTACTTTATGTGCCAGAGAGCGGTGTTTATTAGCTGGAAGACCCGCCACGATAAAGCCGTTGAACCTGCCTTCTGAGTCCTATGTTAAAGCATAGGCGCAATCTTGCGTTATCAGTTAAAGTGGGATGTATTTACTGTTACATCCAATCAAGGTGGTACCACGGAAGCAAAGCCCTTTTCGTCCTTATTATTAAGACGAAAAGGGCTTTTTTTATTGAAAACAGACAAAATATTTTTTAGAACAAGTGTTAGTGTCTATCTTCACGCTTTTCTAATTTACGGAGGATTAAAAATGGAAAAACAGCGGGTTGTTGTCAAAATAGGCAGTAGTTCATTAACAAACGCAAAAGGTGAAATCGATTATGAAAAATTCACCGACCATATTCAGGCAATCGCAGCATTACGAGAGGACGGACATGAAGTTGTGCTAGTATCCTCCGGTGCTGTTGCGGCAGGCTTTTCCCGCCTCGGTTATCCTTCTAGACCCGTTACGTTAAAGGGTAAGCAGGCTGCTGCAGCTGTTGGACAGAGCTTATTAATTCAATCGTACATGGAGCACTTAGGCAAGTTTAACATTGTCCCTGCGCAAATCCTGTTAACGAGAAATGACTTCTCAAAAAAAGGCCGGTATCGAAATGCGTATTCAACCATTACTGAACTGCTTGAGAGAGGGATTTTACCAATCATAAATGAGAATGATACCGTTTCAGTTGAAGAATTAACCTTTGGTGATAATGATATGTTGTCTGCACTAGTAAGTGGACTCGTTCATGCAGAGCATTTGATCATTTTGACTGATATTAACGGATTATATGATGCCAATCCACGCACCAATCCAGATGCAAAGAGATTCGATTTTCTTGACGAAGTAACTGACGAAATGCTTGGTGTCGCGGATGGAACGGGTTCAAACGTTGGTACAGGCGGTATGCTGTCCAAGCTGATTGCTGCTAAAACCGCGCTTTCGCTTGGAGTTCGTGTCTTTATTGGGCATGGAAACGGGCGTCAGAAATTGCTGGAAATTTTAGAAGGCAATGGTGATGGAACATATATCGGAAGTGATCAATTGACAACTGTAACAAATAATAAGCAGTGGATTGCCCTTCATTCAAAGGTTTCTGGTAAAATTTATGTTGATAAAGGGGCCGAGGATGCGCTTCTATTATACGGAAGAAGCTTACTACCTGCTGGCATTTATGATGTGGAGGGGACATTTGAAAAAGGCGAAGTTGTCGAGGTGATTGGTTCATCAGGGTTACTCGGCAAAGGGGAAGTACTCTATTCTTCCGCAGAATTGCTAAATGTAATGGGGAAACGTACAGATGAATTATCAAGTGTTGTAACAATTGAAGTAATTCATCGTGATAAATGGGTAAAAGCATAAAGGGGAGGATTGTATATGAGTGAGATTAGCAGAAAGGGAGAGGCAGCAAAAAAAGCTAGCTTTGCCTTAATCGGAGTGACGACGGAACAAAAAAATGATGCGTTAGAAAAAATTGCACAGCAGTTGTTGTTGGATCAAGCTGACATTATTAACGAGAATGCAAAGGACATAGAGCAGGGAAAACAGAATGGCTTAAATGACTCGGTTCTTGATCGAATTCTTTTAAATGAAAAAAGGATTGCAGATATGGCGGATGCAATCCGTCTTTTGGTCAAGCTTAACGATCCGATCGGTGAAAGGCTTGAATCAATTGAAAAAGAAAACGGGTTAAAAATTGTCAAAAGGAGAGTACCAATCGGCGTAATCGGCATGATATATGAAGCAAGACCAAATGTAACGATTGATGCGGCAACTCTTTCTTTAAAAACAGGAAATGCGGTTATTTTACGAGGGAGTTCTTCGGCCCAGTATTCCAATACGGCATTGGTTCAAACCATTCATCGTGCTTTAGAAAAGACAGACCTGCCTTTGGAAGCTGTTCAGTTAATTGAAGATACTAGCCGTGAAGCAGCAAAAGAATTGTTTCACTTAAACGAGTATTTAGATGTATTGATTCCTCGCGGAGGTAAAAATCTAATTGATACGGTCGTTCGTGAGGCATCTGTACCGGTATTGGAAACTGGGGCCGGCAATTGCCATATTTTTATTGACGAAACAGCTGACAAGGGAATGGCAGAGCGGATTGCCATTAATGGAAAAACGCAACGTCCATCAGTTTGCAACGCAATTGAGACCATTTTGATTCATGAAAAATGGTTTGATGAAAATGGCGAGCAATTATTAAAATCCCTTCACGATCATACAGTGGAAATCTATGGGGATGAAAAGGTCTGTCGTGTATTTAGTGCTGCCAAGCAGGCAACGGAAGAGGATTGGTACACTGAATATTTAGCACTTAAGGTAAGCGTTAAAGTTGTGAAGGATGTTGAGGAAGCCGTTGATCATATTAATCAATATGGCACAAAGCATTCTGAGGCGATTATTACTGAAAATGTGGCGAACGCGGATTTGTTTTTAACAAAAGTTGATGCTGCTGCAGTTTATCATAACGCGTCGACTCGATTTACGGATGGTTTCGAATTCGGTTACGGAGCCGAGATTGGCATTAGTACTCAAAAGCTCCATGCGCGTGGACCGATGGGACTGCCAGCTCTTACTTCGAGCAAGTATTATATTTATGGTACAGGACAAGTGCGCGGGTAAAAATAAGAGGCTGGCCTATGCTGGTGTGCCAATATATAAAAGCAGAGCGAATTCAATTAGTACTTGAATTCGCTCTGCTTTTTTTATGATTGGCTGTGTTAAACTTGACTGTTGATTTCCGCTCCAGGCGCTTGCTTTCCGCGGGGCGGGCGTTGAGCCTCCTCGGAGCTAAAGCTCCTGTGGGGTCTCACCTGTCCCGCTGCTCCCGCAGGAGTCAAGCGCCTTCCGCTCCAATCAACATTGTGTAAAAAATCAACACTGAGCTTTAACACAGCCTTATGATCAAAATTTATTGCTGTTTTTTGATATTAATTAAGTTGGCGAAAATTTTCTTTCATTTCTGCAATTCCTTCTTTACACACACCGTATTGAAGCCAAGAACAACCTTTGCATAGTTCATCTAAGTCAGCCGGCTCTACTTTAGTAGCTACAACCTCATAAAGTGTTGATTTTTGATAAATTCTTCCTGATGTTAACCCCAGATGTTTAATTACTTTTTGATCCATGGATAGTACATGTTTTTGCGATCCTTCATTTGCTTCACATATACGCTCACCGCGATGCGGGCAGGCCATACAGGCATTATCAAAGCCTACTAATACTTTGATCGGGAAATCAAGTTCCTCATTACGGAATTCTGCCACAATTTCTTTCATATTTTCAACGAATTCTTCACTATAACCCGCCCCACGAAATCCTTGGATACACAAAAGATGATGTCCCCGTAAAAACAAATCTACCACTCCCTTTACTAAGTATAATCAACACGCCAGTTACGGCTTGGATAAAATGTTAACTTTTTAATTATAAAGTTAACATAAAGGTTGGAACAAGAAAAGAAAAAAATCCCAAGGCCGATTCTTACCCGAACTTTTTTGGTATTTTACCAAGATTTTGGAAACAATAAGGAGCAATTCCCTTTCTTACATAGGTGGTAATCAATCACTTTACGAAAGTGATTATACAAATACATAAGGAGAGATCTTTTTGGAAATGCATCGTGTAAAAAAACTTCTATCAGCTTCTCTCATATTTACTATGTTAATGTGGTCATTCTATTTTCTAGGAACGGAAAAAGCAGTTGCACAGGAGGTGATCTCTGCCATAAAAGATCAGGAATTCAAAAGCCCATTATTAAACTTAAGGATAATGGAAACAACAGACGTTCATGCCAACATTTTGAGCTATGACTACAATAAAGATGAACCTTACCATAAAGTAGGCCTTGCTAAAACAGCTACACTAATTAAAAAAGCTCGGAAAGAAGTGAAAAACAGTATCCTCGTTGACAATGGAGATTTGATTCAAGGTACTCAGCTTGCTGCCTATAAAGTCAAATATGATCCTTTAAAACCTGGAGAGGTCCATCCAGTGATGAAGGCAATGAACTTGATGGGATATGACATTGCAACAATTGGAAATCACGAGTTTAATTATGGATTAGATTTTCTTGCGGAAACCTACAATGACGCAAATTTTCCATTTGTGAATGCAAATGTTTATATCGATGACCATGATGAGATTGCTGGTAATGAGAAAAATAAATACCAGCCCTATAAAATAATTAAAAAGAAAGTAATCGATCATAAAGGAAAAAAACATGTGTTAAAACTCGGATTCATTGGAATTCTTCCACCACAAGCAAATGATTGGGATAAAAAAAATCTTAAGGGGAAAGTAATCGTTAAGGATATGGTTGAATCAGCCAAAAAATTTATTCCGGAAATTCGAAGCAAGGGAGCAGATTTAGTCATTGTCCTGGCTCACTCAGGTTTCAGAGCAAATAAGGCTGATACGGAGAATGTTGTCTATGCTTTGAGTGAAATTCCGGGGATTGATGCGATTACGTTTTCCCATACCCATAAACTCTTCCCGATTAAAGGTACGGTACTAGACAACATCCTGCTTGGCCCTGATATGCAGCCTTTACCCGGGATTGATAACCGAAAAGGGACCATCAATGGGGTTCCTGTTGTCCAAGCTGGTTTTGGAGGAGGATCATTAGGGATTATTGACTTAAAGCTTGATAAAGTAAATGGAAAGTGGGAAGTTGTTGATTCCATCTCGTTTACTCGAGAAACTTGGATGGAACAAAAGGATCCGGTTTCTGGAAAGCTCGTAATCCATAGTACCGTGGAGCCAGATGAGGAAATAGTCAATGCAGTACTCCATGAACATAATGCGACAATTAAATACATTAATACTCCTATTGGAAGAACGACAGATGACATTCAAAGTTATTTTGCGTTAATTCAGGATGATCCTTCCATTCAAGTCGTAACAAATGCACAAAAATGGTACGTCGAGAATGTTATCAAAAAAGAAAAACCAGAATATAAGAATTTGCCAATATTATCGGTTAGTGCTCCATTTAAAGCTGGAAGAAACGGCTTTGAGGATTACACTGAAATTAAAAAAGGCGATTTAACGATTCGCAGCACAGGTGACTTGTATTTATATGATAATACGTTACAAGCCATAAAAGTAAAGGGGGCAGTGTTAAAGGAATGGCTTGAAATGTCGGCAGGACAGTTTAATACCATCGACCCAGCTAAACTTGAGGTTCAATCATTATTGAATCCAATTTATCCTGTATACAATTTTGATGTAATAGACGGGGTGCAATATCAGTTTGATATAACGAAGCCGGCAAAATATGATGTGACCGGCAAGTTAGTTCATCCAAACTCGAGTCGAGTGATTAACCTATCCTACAAAAATAAGCCAATTGACCCGAACGCAGATTTTATTGTTGTTACGAATAATTATCGCGCCAGTGGTGGTGGGAATTTCCCTGGTGTGAAGGGCAGTGAAGTATTGGTAGATTCAATCGATGAAAATCGCCAAATCCTTATGAAATATATTTACGATTTAAAAGAAATTACACCAACTGCTGATCAAAACTGGTCGATTGCTCCAATTAACAGTAATGTTAAAATTAGTTTTACTTCTTCTCCAAAAGGGGAAATGTATATTAAAGCGGGAAGCAGAATCTCCTTTACAAAAGAAATTGATAGCCAAGGTTATGGAATATATAAGTTGGATTTAAGTAAAAACGATTAAAGAAGGATAACGCACTTTATTGGTGCGTTATCCTTCTTAATTTTTGACTTTGTAATATTTGGGCATTGATTTCCGCTCCGACCAACAGAATTTACACGTTCATATAGTATTGTATAGTAGGAAACGTAAAGATAGTGGAAATATTTGACATAAAGTTGTAAGAAATTATCGCAGAATAGGACAGGAATAAATTATTATGAATGGAACTTTATTATGTACTAGGAAAATGTCTCCCATGGGAATGTGTATATTAGTTTTAAATGTCTATCAATGTACTTGGCCTATTAAACGTTTTTTAATAGTGGAAGGGAGCGATAAAAATGTCAAGTCCGGTACTTTTCAGAGTTGAAGACCATATAGGTCACATTGTTTTAAATCGTCCTAATAAATTAAATGCGCTTTCAGAGGCTCTCGTTGAACGCGTGGTTGAAGCGTTAAGAGTTGCTGAAGATGATCCCGATGTTAAAGTGATTATCCTTTCAGGGGAAGGCAGTTCTTTTTGCGCAGGTACTGATTTAGATGCGATGATAGAGTTAGAAACGGCAAGTGAAACTTCAAAATGGATCGAAATGACTGCATCATTAGCAAAAACGATCGTTGACTTAGATAAATATGTAGTTGCCGCAGTACAAGGATTTGCTGCGGGTGCCGGTTTCAGTATTGCTCTTGCTGCGGATTTCATTATTGCGGAAAGATCGGCCAAGTTTGCGTTAAGCTTTGCAAATTTAGGACTAATTCCAGACCTCGGATTGACGAAACATCTAGTTGACCACCTGCCATTACCAATTGCGAAGGAGTGGATTTCTTCTGGCAAGGTTATTACAGCAGAGGAAGCTTTTGCAAGAGGAATGATCAATCGCTTAACAGACCATAATGTCCTTCAAGAAGCCGTTGATTTCTCCAAGTTTATTATCAATGGTGCACCTTTATGCAATAAGTATTTAAAGCATTTGTTAAATCGTGCTGGGTCTATAAATTTGGATGTTGCCCTGATGAATGAAAATATGGTGCAAACGGTTTTGCTTCAAACAGAAGACCACAAAGAAGGAATACGTGCATTAATTGAAAAAAGAGCACCACACTTTACTGGGAATTAAATGGTATATTTTTAGTAAAAAAAAAGGCCATAGCGGCCCCTTTTTTTGTAAAAAATCATTATGATAACAGTCCTAACATTTTTAAACCATTATATATTCCTGAGTTGTCTACATCAGTTGTCGTGTGCTTAGCGTAAGAAAATAACTCGGGGTGACCATTTCCCATTGCGACGCCTTCCCCAACATAGGATAGCATTTCTTTATCATTAAGTCCGTCCCCAAAGGCAATCGCAAGCTCACGCGGTATATTTAAGTGTTGAAGCATTGAATGCACAGCGACCCCTTTATTGACTTTTTCCATAAGTACATCAAAGCAGTGTTCCATACCGTGGACGTGAACTTGTGAAAAATGAACTCCTTCATATGGAGGATAATGTTTAATTTCACTAGGATGGTTCGCTATAACGGTTAACGATAAAATATTCCCGATATCGTCAGGAGTATAGGATTGATTCTTTGTCAGACCAAAGAGATCAAAAAAATGAGTTGTTCTTTTCGACTCAAGGTTCGTCGAAAGGTTATGAGTATTGGTAAATAAAATTAATTCATGATTTCTTTCTTCAGCTACATTTATATAGGTGCTGAGAATGTTTTCATCGACTTGCTCTTTGAAAATTTCATTGCCTTTATAGATTGCGTAAGCTCCATTGTAGGAAATAAACGAATCAATTTCCAGTTCTGAAGCGATATCCTGTAATTCATGAAGCGGCCTTCCCGTTGCTAAGATCACTTCAATACCTTTTAATTTCATCTTTGAAATGGCTTCTTTAGTGGAATCCTCAATGGTGTGATCTGTTCGCAAAATGGTTCCGTCAATATCTAAGAATATAATTTTATAATCCTTCATTCATGAAACTCCTTACTTTATGTTTACTCCTATTAAATGAAGTAGATGATTTGCATAATATCAGAATAGCATACTTAAACCAAAAATCGTCTATTTTTGATCACAATCTGTCGCCATTATATATTTTTGTTAAATATCATACTTAAAAATAGGCTCTGGTAAATTTGCCTGTTGATTGCAGAGAGAGGTGCTCCCGCACCTTAGGGGGAGTCCGGGAGCCTGTCTAGCTGCAGCGGCAAGGGGCTCGGGGTCATAAGCCAATCCGACAAGAAGGTCAAAGAACGACCTTCTTGTCGGCTCGTCTTATGCCTGTCGCCCCTGGGCAAGCCGCTTCCGCTTTTCTTTCTCCTCGGCGCTAGCGCCTGTGGGGTCTCCCGTGACACCTTCTCCCGCAGGAGTCTCGCACCTGCAACGAAGATCAACAGAGTTCTCAAAACCAACATTGTTCTTTAACACAGCCCAAAAATAAACAGCTTAACAACTAAAAAAGGCTCTCCGTTAATAAACGGAAGCCATCTTCATTCGAGTCCTCAAGTTTTTGAATAAGGAGATCCCGGGGTACTTTACTACCATAAGAGTTCAAACAGACTTTGATTAATGAGGTTCGTATCAATTGGGCATTCTGAGGCATCACGCCCATATTGCCAGCCCCAAACATTTGACTTACAAGGTGGCTTAGAAGGTCTAAATCTAGGAGTGTTTCTTGCCTTTGAAACACCTGTTTCCGGTCGGGCACTCCATAAAACAACATGATTTGCCAAGTTGCTGTTATTTGCAATCGCTTCACCATACCCTTGTTGGAACTTTCTCTCGATCGGATCAAAATAAATACCAGCTTTATAGTCACTATTAAACATTGTATTAATAAAAGCGGTAATCCAAGCTGCATCAACGGAAAAATGCCGCTCGACATTAGCAAATAAGATTTTGCCTTTTGGAATCCCAAGTCTTTTCGCTTGGTAGATCATATTATTAGCAACAGTCCGGCCTTGCCGCTCTCCAATTGCGCTTGTAAAATTACTATAAATCGGCAATATTTTCGTGCCGCTGTTACGAATTAATCGAACCTCATCTCTTGTTAATCCTTCTGCTGCATTCGGGACAGTAACGATATAACGGCCCCAATAGGAGGGCTTTCCAAACTGATTTAACACACGATCATATAACTCTTTATTCACCATCGCTGCCGAGTCAACACCCCAGAAGTAACTCAATCGATTCAGTCTCCTTTCCAGATTAAACTGTAATCATACAATATATGTGTTAAGACTGAATTGAATTCTCTGTTAAGTGAAATGGGTAAAAATTGGCCCCGTTTAAGAGGATTTTATGTTACGATTTCATAATGGAAAGATGAAGAATTGAAGGAATTAAGATATGAATTTTTAACACCATTTTAAGGAGACATAGATGATTAGTGCAGCGATACACGGGTTTATTTTAGCCTTAGGATTAATTCTCCCTTTAGGAGTTCAAAATGTATTTGTATTTAACCAGGGAGCTTCTCATAAAAAATTAGTGAATGCTCTTCCAGTAGTGATTACAGCAGCAATTTGTGATACATTTCTTATCACATTAGCAGTATTAGGGTTTTCCGTTGTGGTGTTGGGAATACAGTGGATTAAACTAACATTACTAATTGGGGGAATCGTTTTTTTATTTTACATGGGTTTTGTTATATGGAAAAGCAAACCTAGTCTACAGACTGACATATCAAAAATTATGACTCCTAGAAAACAAATGCTATTTGCAGCATCTGTTTCACTTTTAAATCCACATGCTATTATGGATACGATCGGAGTGATCGGGACTAGTTCAATATCCTATATTGGTCAAGGAAAAATTGTTTTTACTCTATCATGTATATTCGTTTCATGGATTTGGTTTTTCGGGTTAGCTATCGCAGGTAGAGCTGTAGGAAACTTCGACCGAAAGGGCAAATTTTTAACCGCCCTTAACAAAATATCAGCCATTATTATGTGGGGGACAGCTATCTACTTGATTTTTACTATTAATTAAATAACCTAGAAGGCATTAAATCCGCCCAATCATCAAGGCGGATTTAATGCTATTTTTGAATTTCATAACCTTTTTTCGTTAGTTCTTGAATAATATGTTCAACGTGATTATGGTCCTTTGTTTCTACCGATAGGTTTAATAATGCATAGCCAGGGAAAATTTTTTCCCCAATATGCTCCAGGGAAAGGTTTAAAACATTTGCTTCGAGTGTAGTAATAATTCCGAGGAGTTTCTCCAGCTCCCCTGGCTTGTCTTTTAAAGAAAGGGACAAATGGACAAATCTCCCAGCTTCAACCATTCCACGTTCAATGATCCTCGAGATAAAACTAACATCGACATTCCCACCACTAATAACGGCAATGGTCTTCTTATTCACAATCGGGATTTTATGATACAACAGTGAGGCAAGGGAACTTGCACCGGAGCCTTCAACGAGTAGCTTGTTTCGTTCAAGCACCATTAACATCGTTCTGGCAATTTCCATTTCATCTACACAGAAAACTTCATCTACGTATTTTTGCACCATTTTGAAGGTAAGCTCCCCTGGTTTTTTAACAGCAATTCCGTCGGCCATCGTCGGCATCGAATCAATCGACAATGCTTTCTTTGCCTGTAACGACTGTTTCATACTGGGACAGGCAAGTGCTTCAACTCCATAAACCTTCACATCTGGTTTTTGCTCTTTTATTGCCATAGCAAGTCCTGCTATAAGACCTCCGCCACCGACAGGGCAGACAACAGCCTCAACGTCTGGTAGCTGTTCAAGTATTTCAAGACCGACTGTTCCTTGACCGGCGATAACGTATTGATCATCAAAGGGATGAACAAACGCCGCGCCTGTTTGTTCCTTTAACTCAAGTGCATAATCAAGTGCTTCGTCAAATACGGTACCATGTAATTCAACCTCAGCTCCGTATCGCCTTGTAGCTTGAATTTTACTTAATGGTGCCCCTTTTGGCATTACAATTGTACATGGAATACCTAGTAAGCTTGAGGAAAAAGCAACACCTTGGGCATGATTTCCAGCGGAGGCCGCTATTACCCCTTTATTCAGTTCACCCATTTTTAGTGAGATCATTTTGTTGAAAGATCCTCGAACTTTAAAGGACCCGGTTTTTTGCAGGTTTTCGAGCTTTAAGTAAACTTCATTATTGGCAAGAGAACTAAAGGTTTTTGAAAAGTCGAGAGGAGTTTGATGAATCATCCCCCTCATTTTTTCCCTAGCAACGAAAATATCATCCAATGAAATCATAAAAAAAATGCCTCCTCCATCATATTCTTTACGATCCATTGCGGTTTATTCGTCACCTGGATTTGGATGGAGGAGAGCATACTGTTTTTAAATTTTGGCTGTGTTAAAGCTCAGTGTTGATTTTTTACACATGTTGATTGGAGTGGAAGGCGCTTGACTCCTGCGGGAGCAGCGGGACAGGTGAGACCCCACAGGAGCTTTAGCTCCGAGGAGGCTCACCGCCCGCCCCGCGGAAAGCAAGCGCCTGAAGCGGAAATCAACAGTCAAGTTTAAGCACAGCCTAAATTTTATATGTTTTTTAATGTGACCATTGTTTTTTTACTTGCTCAAAGGCCATTTGTCTGATGGTATCTTCGCAAGTCTCTTTTTCTGTTAGAACATTAGTTACATAGTTTTTACCCCGATAATTAATAGTAACAGTTACTTTGATCATAAAATTACTCCCTTCTCATTTTAAATAGTAAATTGGTTAGCATGGATTAAAAGATTTTTTGCGAAAATAAAATCTTCTTAGGGTTGCGGAGTTATTCCGCTGAAATTGAGGAAAACTTCTTAGGCTTTTTCAAGCTGATTAAGGGTTGTTAGGGTGGCTTACGTTTGATGAAGATCACTATTCTTTGAATAGAAATCAAGGAAATAAGCGGCACATCCAGATATATTGTTTCTAGTATATGACCATATAAGAGGATAATCAAGAACATACGCTCGACAAATTACTACTGTGTTAACGCTTGCAATTCGTGTTTTGTCGGATGGGCAGAATTTTCATTTTATTTTGTCGGAAAAATATTATTTGGTTATAAAATAAAAAACACTGGAAAAGATCCAGTGTAAAACAGTGGGAAATGTATATTCGGTTCAATAACGGAATAGGTAAGATGGTTATTTTGTTGTTTCTTTGTAAAAAATATTGCGAATTTTTTCGGTTTTTGTCTCAAATTCGATCGTAATAAAAAGGCCGAATTCTCGGTTATTTTCTCTTAACCAAAGTTTAAACGTTTCTGTAGTGAATTCGTTTTTTTCATTCCTGCCCACATGCAGGTAATCGACAACCGCTGCATTAGGATATTTTTCTTTAGCTTTCTTTACGGCGAGTTGACCCCATTTTGCATATGCTGGAACGGGTTTTTGTACATCCTCAGCAACTTTCGCGAACGTGACCTGTTCGGCGGGGTACTGGAGGATTGTATATAAAAAACATGCAAACAGAATGGGGAATAGTTTTTTGGAGGACATATTTACACCTCTTTTAAATCATTTATTTCAATTAGTATGACTACTTTGTCGGTCCTTCATTAATTTAAACACTGCACAATTTATGGAGATTTACATTGCAGTACAATTATCAAAGAGTGAGTGGATTTGCCAATTTTCAATGAGAATAAGTTCAATGCAAAAGGATGAATCTAAAAGTGGAATTGAAAAATTCCAATCATGTTTTGTAAGGGGTATAAGATGAAACATCAATTAGGTGCTCACGAGGTATTAGAGCTTCATGAGATTTTATCTCATTCCATAAATGGAATCCACATGTTTCATTTATATGAACCGTATATCCGTGATCAAGAGCTCAGAAGTATTTTAGAAAATCAACTGCATTTTATGATGGATGAATATAACCAGCTTGCGTCTAATCCACAGTTGCATCATCTCTTTAGAGAATATCCTGCAAGTTCTGAATTCGAACCAAGATATGGATTAGATTCTCCACCGCAGTTCTATCCAAAGGTATCAAATCGGCAGTTAACGGATCAAGATATCGCTTCGGGGATTCTTGGCTGGCACAAAACGGCTGCGATAAAAAAAATGACAGCAGCTTTAGAATGTGCAGATTTTTCTTTACGTCAAGCATTCATTCAAGGTGCAAATAATTGTGCTGATCAAGCATTTGAATTGTTTCAGTACATGAATATAAAAGGCTATTACCAGGTGCCCAAGCTTACAAACCAGGATGATGTAATCCACCAATTCCAAGAAGCACCTGACCCTGCATTGTTCAATATCCAATACCAATAAAATGTGGAGGGATTATTCCATGAATACAATTCAACATTCAACAATGCATATTAATCAATGCAGACAAATGGCTCAACAATTAATTCAACAAACACAACAAGCAAACCAAATGTACAAGCAAATGCTTCAGCAGGAGCAACAAAATGCGCAAATGTTAGAACAAATCATTCAGCGCGAACGTCATGCGGTCCAAACAATCCAACAAAGTTTACAAGGCCATGATATGGCAATTCAGAGATGCCAAGAGTTAATTGGTATTTGTAATCAATTGGAGCACGAATTGTCAGGTCAAGCCTCAGTTGGAGTACAATCCTTTGCAAATACGAATCCATCGTTTAATATTCCTGTTTATCAGTCCCAATTTGGACAAGTTCGTTAAAATCAACTAACGTTAAAGGATGCCACCCAAAAGCGGCATCCTTTTTGTATTGACAGATATTTTTAATAAGCGGAAAATAAGTTGTGGATCCAGTTGAATTCATGCATCAAACCGACTTTTACATAGGAGGAAAATTCGGTGTTAAATACTAAACGAGAGCTTGTCAATGCGGATAAGGTTTATTCAATTTTACAGAAAATAATTAATCAATCCTTTGAAAGCCTTAAAGGGGAAGAAGTGCTATTGTGTTTGGAATGTCTGGACGTTGACCTATATATTGCAGCAAATAATCATGAAGAATTTGAAGAAGCAATAAAGGAAAACTTCAAGCTTGACGAGGAGGGTGAAATTATCGATTATGATGGCTACCGGGAGTTAATGAATGATCTAAATGATCAATTCATTTTACTTCACAGTACAAGTGGACTTTTTGACTATTTCCCTCCAGGAGACTATACCGTAAACGGAGAAAATCGCTATCAAGAAAATGAATATCTAGCTCCAAGTGGGGTATTCTATGCACCTTTTGAAGATGCGGTCAATAAGGGATAAATAAAAAAACTTCAGTTTTAAAATAAAAAAAGATCGGGAAAGTATTGACTTTTCAAACTTTATTTCTCGGGAAAGCGCAAAAACAGACATTTTTCCTATTTCATCGTCGGAAAATGTCTGTTTTTGCTATATTTTGAAACTATATTGATTATTTTGTCCTATGAATAAAACATTTTACTCTCAAACCAACCATTTTCCTATGAGAAAAGCGGCTGGATAAATTCACCATTTATACGCCATTATTTATGATATATGAAAAACTTTATGATGTAAAGACAAACTGACTAGGAGCATGGAAAAAACCCCTATTTTAGGAGAGATTTATATTAATTAAGAATATTTCCAAGTGTTTCAGTAAAATTCATTTTTTATAAATGGACAAATGGCATTTCAAACAGTTAAATGGATTATAGAGTATTAGAAAACAGTCGAATTCTTGAGGTGACAAGATGGGGAAATTGTTTGCAATTGGTGAAGTATTAATTGATTTTATCCCACTAGAAAAAGGTATCGCATTAAAAGATGTACGTGCTTTCGAGAGGGCTCCGGGCGGGGCTCCTGCTAATGTTGCAGCCGCTGTTGCTAAGTATGGCCAAAAATCTGCCATGCTCTCAAAACTAGGAACGGATGCGTTCGGTGATTTTTTAGTAGAGCAACTCCAGAATGTTGGAGTCGATACCGATAAAATCCTAAGAACAGACGTAGCCAATACTGCCCTTGCGTTTGTTTCACTTAAGTCAGATGGAGAACGTGATTTTTCGTTTTACCGTAATCCTTCGGCTGATTTGTTAATGGACTCCGGAGAAATTGACCCTTTATGGTTTCAGGGGAATGATATCCTTCATTTTTGTTCAGTTGACCTCGTTGAAAGCCCGATGAAACAGGCACATAGAAAAGCGATTGATTCGATCACGAATGCCGGAGGTCTTGTAAGCTTTGATCCGAACGTTAGACTTCCTCTTTGGAAGAATAAACAAGACTGTCGCAATGCAATCCAGGAGTTTCTTCCATTTGCAGATATCGTAAAAGTATCCGATGAGGAGCTTGAATTTATTACAGGTGTCGAAAATGAGGCTAAAGCCCTAGAAGCTTTGTTTGTTGGGAAAGTGAAAGCAGTTGTTTTTACTAAGGGACCAGAGGGAGCAGTATTAATAACAAAAAATGGAGAATATCAGTCTCCAGGTTTTTGTGTGGAAGTAAAGGATACAACAGGAGCTGGAGATGCTTTTATTGGTGGGTTCTTATATAAGCTGCTTGAATTTGGAGCAAATCCAAAAAATCTTGAGGAAATCCTTGATTCAAATCATAAAGAAATTTTAAGTTTTGCAAATGCAAGCGGAGCGTTAACTACTACAGGTAGTGGTGCAATTTCCGCCTTACCAACAAGAGAGCAGGTATTGTCCTTTCTATAAAGGCTCTGTTATATTTGGCTGTTGATTTCCGCTGCAGGTGCTCCCTTTCCGCGGGGGAGTCCGGGAGCCTCCTCGGCGCCGTAGCGCCTGTGGGGTCTCCCGTGACACCTTCTCCCGCAGGAGTCTCACACCTTCCGCTCCAATCAACAGAGTGCTTAAGATCAACATTGCTCTTTAACATAGCCTATTAAAAAAGATTACGTATAAAGGTTTTGATACGGACATATAATCCGTTATTTTGCCAAAAAGTGTTGTTTTGACAGGCTATCCGGACATAGAGTACCTTATTCGTGGATTTTCGAGGTTGATTCACGTGTTTTTGAGTAAATAAGGGATCCTATGTCCGTGAAAAGTTGAAAATAGGGTAATACAACTAAAATAAGGGATTCCATGTCCGGATAAATAGGATTAACTTATGATAAGGGGATTTCAAGCGAAGTCCTCCTTTTTGTTTATTTAACATAATAAGGTTATGTAAACACCAGTGGCATCATCCATCCTCAACCCAGACTATTTTAATGTTTAAACGCAGAATAGTACCAGCATTAAAACACAAAATAATGAGGTCTAATAAACAGAGGTTTTCAACATCTGGGTTTAGGAGGTCTCATATGGCAGAGCAAAGCAATCAGCAAGAGGAGAAAAAATTGGAGTGGTGGCAGCTCTCGTTAATCGGGGTTGGATGTATTATCGGAACCGGGTATTTTTTAGGATCTGGGCTCGGGATAAGAATGACCGGTCCTTCCATGCTTATAGCGTTTATTTTAGCCGCAATCGGCACCTATGTAGTATTTGATTCATTGTCAAAAATGTACGCCAAGGATCCTCAAAAGGGCTCTTTTCGTTCGTATGCGAAAAAGGCATTTGGAAGGTGGGCCGGTTTTAGCAGCGGATGGGTTTATTGGTTTTCAGAAATGTTGATCATGGGGAGTCAATTAACGGCATTATCAATTTTTACTAAATTCTGGTTTCCAAATTTACCTTTATGGGTTTTTGCCTCAGTATATGCTGTACTGGGAATTGCCGTAGTGTTAACAGGAACAAGAGGATTTGAAAGAATGGAAAATGTTTTTGCGGTTATTAAAATTGCAGCCATTCTTATGTTTATTATTCTCGCCGGAGCAGGGTTATTTGGGCTGATTGGAGAAGGGAAAGATGTTTTCAACTTTCCTAATCGTACTGTTGATTTTTTTCCGGGCGGGATTAAAGGACTGTGGTCTGCATTAATTTTTGCCTTTTATGCTTTTGGTGGGATTGAAATTATGGGAATTATGTCTGTACGTCTCAGAAATAAGGATGATGCCGGAAAAGCAGGGAAAATAATGATTCTATTGTTAACGACTATTTATCTCCTATCCATCGGTTTTGCTGTGTTTATGGTATCATGGCAAGATTTCACTGCAAAGGAGAGCCCCTTTGTCATCGCGATGGGAAATTATCAGTTAGCATTTTTCCCTCACGTGTTTAATGGGGCATTAATTATTGCAGGTTTCTCGACAATGTCAGCATCCTTATTTGCTGTCACAAGTATGCTGGTTACACTAGCTGAAGACGGTGATGCACCGAGTTTTTTTGCGAAAGGAGGAATGCTTAAAGTACCGATGTATGCGCTTTCCTTAACAGTGGGAGGATTAATAACGTCAATTATTCTTGCGCTGGTAATGCCAGACAAAATTTATGAGTATATAACAACTGCAGCAGGGCTTATGCTTCTTTACAATTGGTTATTTGTTCTCATTTCTGTAAAAAGGTTAATTGAGCTATCAATGATTGATAAAGTAAAGCGTTGGGTAGGAATTATACTCATCCTTTTGGCGGTAAGCGGAACGCTCTTTCAAGATTCAATTCGTCCCGGCTTTTTTGTCAGCATTGGCTTTGTAGTAGTAGTTGGAATCGTTTCCCTGATCATTCATTTAAAGAAAAAGCCCAGCGGTAATCCGAAGCCAGTATTTGAAAGGTTTAATTAAAGAAAAATAGGGATTTGATCGCTTCATATCCAAAATAAAATCCAAATCCAATGAGTGATAGTCCGGAAATATAAGCGATTGAAGTTAACAGTGATCGGGACAAAAATCTGCGGAAAATACTTGCCAACAAAGCCATGGAAATGTCCCAAATTAATAAACCACAGAACATGGCGCCACTATATAGTAATAATTGGTCCGTATTATAGCTGGATGCCGTTTTTGCAAGAACAGA
Source organism: Neobacillus terrisolis (assembly GCF_051233475.1). Taxonomy (NCBI): domain Bacteria; kingdom Bacillati; phylum Bacillota; class Bacilli; order Caryophanales; family Bacillaceae; genus Neobacillus; species Neobacillus terrisolis. The sequence continues at coordinate 56,594 of NZ_JBKFGH010000016.1, forward strand.
TCCGTAGATTCCTAGCCAAAATAAGATCGTTAGTGGATTTGAAATAGACATGAAAAATCCTGAAAAAAATGATTTCAGTAATGGTTCGGAGTTCCGTGTATTGTTTGTAGTTATTTTTCCAGCACCGATTAAGCTTTCCACACCTGTATAAATTAACACAAAACTCCCAAAAGACCAGAGGAAAGACTGAATAATGGGTTTTTCCAGAAAATGGACAAAACCTAGGTAGACGAGCATCATGTAGCACGCATCGGCAACCATTGCACCTAATCCAACAAACCAGGAATGAAAAAAGCCGTTTTTTATTCCTTTTTCTAACTGAGCAGCATTTACGGGGCCAATCGGTGCTGCCAAAGATAAACCGAGAAATAAATAGCTAATAAATGTAGACATATAAAAATTCCTCCTGCTCTTATCATTGCTCGTACAGTTTATTCAACGATTTCTGCTTGTACAACCATACAGGCGAATTTTTTTAATTTCGCAGAAATTTACTTTTTAGAAATAAACTGATAAAATAGAATAAAGCTGATAATAAAGGAGGCTGCCCCTTGGAAAACGCCGAAACAATCTTAAATGAGTTTCGTATGTGGTTAGTCAATAAGGGAAAGTCAAACAATACTGTAAAAACCTATGTTGGAGTGCTTGAGTCTTTTAATGAATGGTTATTGTCAAATGAAGCTTCATTAAAGGATTTACAAGCTGTTCAGATTCAAAACTATCTTTACTTTTTGGAACAAAAACAAATGAGTGCAGGTACAATTGACAAAGTTTATGCCGTTATCAGTGTTTATACAAAATTTCTTCAAAAACCACAATTGATGGTTAATATTGTAAAAAAAGAAGTGATTCGGACTGAGGAAGCACCTCAATGTTTAAGTGATTCCGAAAAAGCCTCTTTGCTTAAAGAAGTTCTTCTAGATGGAAACTTACGAAACCAAGTGATTGTTTATACCCTGTTACAAACCGGGATTAGAGTGTCGGAGCTTTGCGCTCTGAATGTTTCGGATGTAAAAATTGCTAATGATAGCGGAAGCTTAGTGATTCGTAATGAAAAAGGCGAAGTTGATCGAGTAATTCCGATTTCAAAGGAATTAAAAAAACTATTCCTTGTTTATTTTGAAAAAGAAAAAAAGAATGCGGCTTTAGATCCTTTGTTTTGTTCGAGTGTAAAAAGGCGTATGACAACGAGGTCGGTACAATACATGCTTCAAAAATATCATGTCCATCCTCATAAGCTTCGCCACACCTTTTGCCAAGATTTAATAAATCATGGCGTAGACATTCAGACAGTAGCAAAGTTAGCTGGACACCGGGATATTAATATTACGAAACGCTATTTCAAACATATTGAAGTCAATTTAGAAAGAGCGATTAACCAGACGTTTGCGTAAACCCAATAAAGTTGATTTATTATGAATGCTGCCTATATTGAGGCAGCATTTTTTGTATTGAAAAGGTGTGGATCTTCCGAAAAAAAGGAATAATTTTTCTCTTTTAGCAAACCTTAAGACCAATCCTTTAATCCAACTAGTGATGAGAGTTTAATGATGAGGTGTAACAAGTGAGGAGAATCTTTCGAAACGAAGAAGACATCTTAATCTTAGTAGCGTGCCTTGTCATCACGATCTATTTGTCTCCGCTATTTATTCTAGGCGAGAATGCCCATATTCGTGTTCATGACAATTTGGATTCCAATATCGCCTGGTATAAGGTGTTAGCCCGTAGCGGTGAGCTTTTTGGAAGGTTTGATGCAACGATTCCGCAAATCATTAATGGTTTACCTAGAAATGCTTTCAGTTCAGAATTTAGTGGAATTGTCTGGCTTTACGCAATATTCCCGACCATGATTGCTTACGGGGTAAGTCAAGCGATTACTCGTTTTTTTGCGTTTATCGGCATGTTTATGCTGTTGAAAGACCATTTCTTACTGGAAAATAAGCATCGATATATTCGTGTCGGGGTAGCGTTGGCTTTTTCGTTAACGCCATTTTGGCCGTCCGGTATGCTTAGTACGTTAGGGATGCCGTTAGCTCTATGGTCCTTTCTAAATATTAGAAAGGGAATCAAAAAGTGGAAAAACATGCTGGTGCTTAGCTTATTACCGTTTTACTCCAGTATCGTACTAGGATTTTTCTTTTTTTTATCCGGGATGGGTGTTCTATGGATTATAGATGTACTTAAGACGAAGCGTGCGAATCTCCGGTTTATTTTTGCGCTCATGTATATGACTTTTGTTTATATGCTAGTTGAATATAGACTGGTATATTCTTTTTTATTTTCAACCGAACCAAACAGCCGAGATGAGTATTTTCATGCTGAATTACCATTATGGAGAGTAATTAGACTAGCGTTTAAAAATTATATTTTAGGGCATACGCATGTGATGACGGTTCACGCTCTGTTTATTTTACCTGTTCTATTTTTCGCGCTTTTTTTGATTATAAAAAATAAACGGATGAAGCAAGAAAAAGTTTTTCTATTTTTATTTTTCCTTAATTTCGGTTTGTCCGTCTGGTATGCATTTTGGTTTTATGAAGGCTGGCTTCCTCTGACGAAACGTCTTCATTTTTTGGATACATTCAACTTTGCTCGGTATCATTTTTTAAGACCACTTATTATTTATGTAAGCTTTGGGCTGGGCTTGAAAATTCTTTGGGAACAAAGTAAGTCTTGGAGGCCTGCGGCCCAATTTCTTTTGATCAGTCAGGTCCTGCTGTTATTTGCATTTAATGATGAAATTATTTATCAAAAGAAACCAACAGTGAAAGAATTCTATGCAGAAAACCTTTTTCTAGATATTAAAGATTATATTAACAAACCAGTCGAAGACTATCGGGTAGCCAGTATTGGACTTCACCCTGCCATTGCCCAGTACAATGGTTTTTTTACCCTTGATACGTATAACAATTTTTATCCGCTAAAGTATAAGCATCAGTTTCGCACGATAATTGAAAATGAGTTAGGTAAAAACAAGAAAATCCGGAAATATTTTGATAAGTGGGGCGGGAGATGTTATTTTTTTACAGATGAACTCGGAAAATCGTACATGTTTAAAAAGCACTCAAATAAGAAGTTGAAGAATGTAAAACTTAATTTGGAGCCGTTTAAGAAAATGGGAGGGCAATATTTATTTTCAGGCGTTCCGATTTTAAATGCTGGAGAAAACGGGCTTATTCTTGAAAAAGTTTTTGAATCAAAAACGTCTGCTTGGAAAATTTATTTATATAAAGTGACGTAACCATCTGGGAGGAAGCAAACATGATCGAACCGACCCTTACAATCGTCATACCTTGCTACAATGAGGAAGAAGTATTACCGGAAACGATGTCACGCTTGGAACTTTTAATGAATGATTTAATGCACCAGGAGCTCATTTCAAACAGGAGTATGCTTTTATTTGTCGATGATGGGAGTAAAGATCGAACATGGTCTATCATTTATAAAGCAGGTTTGAAAAATGAGCGGATAAAAGGGTTAAAATTATCACGTAATGTAGGGCATCAAAATGCTTTGTTGGCAGGCTTACTAACCGCTAAAGAACGATCGGATTGTGTCATTTCAATAGACGCTGATCTCCAGGATGATATTGAAGTTATTCGCTCATTCTTAAGCAAATTTCAAGAAGGTTATGAAATTGTCTATGGAGTTCGTGATAATCGGGAGACAGATACGTTTTTTAAGCGAACGACTGCACAAGGATTTTATCGTTTGATGGAAAAAATGGGTGTCAATCTTGTCTACAATCATGCAGACTATCGTTTAATGAGCAAAAAGGCACTTGAGGAATTAGCTCGATTTGAGGAAGTAAATCTTTTCCTGCGTGGGATTATTCCACTCATTGGGTTCCGCTCAACGACTGTAACCTATACTCGGCAAGAGAGGCTTGCAGGAGTTTCTAAATACCCTTTGAAAAAGATGCTCGCTTTTGCCTTTGATGGAATCACCTCTTTTTCTGTCACACCGATTAGGCTTGTTCTTTTCACAGGTTTTATCTCTTTTTTCATCAGTCTTATATTTGGATTGTATTTCTTTTTGTTAAAGTTTTTCGGGACAACCGTTACTGGGTGGACGTCATTAATTACTTCCATTTGGCTAATTGGCGGACTACAGCTCATTGCGATTGGTTTAATCGGGGAATATATTGGTAAATTATACAAAGAGGCGAAGCGGCGCCCGAAATATATTATTGACATTAATACTTTTCAATTACCTAGTGTTCCGTTTTCATTGCCAGTAAATCAAAGAGTTCCGGACGAACAGTACAAGCTGGAGTTAGGTCAATACCCCGAAATTAACTAGACTAATGAATGGGACAACTAGTTACTCTTAATACCATATAAAATACACGCTACACCTGAAAAAATCCAAATGATCTTTGCAAAGGAAATTTTTTCGGCAATCCCAAACAGTCCAATCGTTGTCGTAAGAATAAGGATAATAGGTCCGACAAGGGCTAAGCTTGTGTTTAATACTAAAGCTTTTTCGATGCTGTTTGATTTAAGGATGAGAAAAGCAACAATGATTTCGATACTGCCGGATAACATACGTAAAAGAGACATACCGATAATTGCTTTTTCTAAAAATGAAAACATAGAGTTCCTCCTTGCATTAGAAAGTTCTCAACAGTATATGCAAATGTAGAAAAAGATAGGACAGGTTGATGCAAAAGAGGAAAAACATATGTAAGACTAATAATCAGGAGGGATGAAAAATGCCAAGAGGAAAAGAGCTTGAACAATTGCCTATGTCTCATATTGCACCAGGAGTAGGGGAGGACTCTATGTCTAAAGATAGAGAGATTTTATCAAGCGTCCCGATAGAAGAACGTCCAATGCCAAGTGAAATTCAAAATGAAAGCAAGAAAAAGCAGGAAAGACAATAATTTTATCGAAGAATAAATATTATGGTGTCGGGTTAGTTGCATCTCGATAGTAGAAAATATATGATTTGTCATATCGAGTATATAGATAGATGTATAATAGGGATAAAAGCAGATTCATTGCGGGGGAGAATACATGGAGATTAATCAAATTTTGAAAAGAATGCAAAACCGAGACTCAACGATGTTAGACAGCTCAAAGTTTACAAAATTCGCTGTTCTTTTGCCTCTTATTGAAAAGGATGATGGTCTGCATATATTGTTTGAGGTAAGAGCTTATAATATGAGGCGACAGCCGGGCGAGATTTGTTTTCCTGGGGGAAAGGTCGATCCTGATGATATAAATGAACAATTTACTGCAATAAGAGAAACGTCTGAGGAGCTTGGAATCCATCCAAGTAGCATACGTCACGTTTTTCCATTAGATTATATGGTAACACCTTTCGGAACGATCATTTATCCCTTTTTAGGTGTGATGGAGAATGAGCAACAAATCCAACCGAATCATGCAGAAGTGGCTGAAGTGTTTACAGTACCGCTGGAATTTTTTCAAAACGTAAAGCCTGAGATATTTAAGGTTCACTTTTCTGCTAAACCTGAGCAAGATTTTCCGTTTGATTTGATTATTGGCGGAGAAAATTATAATTGGCAAACTAGACATATTGATGAATATTTTTATAAATATGGAGATAAGGTAATTTGGGGTTTGACCGCAAGAATCTTAAGTCATTTTCTCGAAGAACTCGAAATATAAGGCAAGGACCATTCAAAAGAAAACGATTCGGTTTGAATGGTCTTTTTTTTTTGCCTTTTAGTAAAATCTTTTATTCAAAATATATTTAAATAATAAAAACACGTAAGACTAACAAGGTTTACTCAGATAGCCTTACGTATTTCTGTTTAGTGATGATTAGTAACCATAGTAACTTGCACCAACAATGACTAAAAGGATAAACAATACGACAATTAACACAAAGTTCGAACCTTTTCCGCCTTTATAACTCATTTCCTCACCCCCTAGGACAATCTATGGTATTATATGCGCATCTTCTCAAGTGTTGTGGGACATTGACGGGGTCTAATGCCTATATTTCAAAGAAATTTGTTAAAAGTTCAGAAAATTTTCAGATTTTTAATATAAATAACATATAAAAGTATTTAAATTATCAAAAAAATATACTATAATAGAAAAAAGGACAAGGAGTTGATTTCTATGGATCATAAGATGCAAAATTTTATGAGACAGAACCAGCAAAGGGCTCCACGACAATTTGAACGAAAAGTAAATCCAACCGATGCACTGATTGCCGAAATGTTTCTTGAAAAGTCCCTGATTGATTTTAAAATTGCTAAAATCAAAAAAGAAATCGACGTCTCCTTAGCCGAAAGAAATAAAGAAGAATTTCACCGATTAGTGAAAGAACTAGAAAGTCTTACGTAATTGAATAAAATGGAAAAAACCTAGTAATTTTACTAGGTTTTATATTTTTTAATAAACAATAATTTCAAAGTCGTGCATAACTTTTGTACAGTTAGACTCGTCCAGCTCCAGCGCCCAGCTCCTAGTGGACTTCGCCCACCTCCCTACGATAAGTCAACATCGAAGAGCTAACGCTCTTCGTGTTTCCTTTATCTCAGTCGATGTGCTCCAGTCCTGTCGTGAGCTTACGGGGCACTTGCGCTTTTGTTCTTTGTCCTGAAAAAAATGTTGAAAAGTCAAAGAATTGTCGTAAAATCTATAAATATATTAAAAATAATGATACAATAATAAAAACTTAAAATTAACTGAATAAAGTAACAATAGTGGAGGTAATTAATTTGGCTGAATTACGTAGTAATATGATTAAACAAGGTTTTGACCGTGCACCACATCGCAGCTTGCTTCGTGCAGCTGGCGTTAAAGAAGAGGATTTCAACAAACCGTTTATCGCTGTTGTTAACTCATATATTGATATTGTCCCAGGACATGTTCACCTTCAAGAGTTTGGTAAAATCGTTAAAGACGCAATTAGAGAAGCGGGTGGAGTTCCGTTTGAAATGAACACGATTGGTGTTGATGATGGTATCGCGATGGGACATATCGGGATGCGCTATTCATTACCAAGCCGCGAGATTATAGCCGATTCCGTAGAAACAGTTGTCAATGCTCACTGGTTTGATGGAATGGTTTGTATTCCGAACTGCGACAAAATCACTCCTGGGATGATGATGGCGGCACTTCGCATCAACATTCCTACTATTTTTGTCAGCGGTGGGCCAATGAAGGCTGGGAAGGATTCAGAAGGCAAAGCCCTTAATTTGAACTCTGTTTTTGAAGGAGTTGGAGCTTTACAATCTGGTCTTATTGATGAAGCGAGATTAACAGAGATTGAGCAAGTTGCCTGTCCAACATGCGGTTCTTGTTCAGGAATGTTTACAGCAAACTCAATGAACTGCTTAGCTGAAGGACTTGGACTTGCTTTACCAGGAAACGGTACAATATTAGCAGTATCTGAAGAGCGCAAAGAATTCGTTAAGCGCTCCGCAACTCAATTGATGGAGCTTATTAAAAAGGATATAAAACCACGTGATATTGTAACAATTGATGCAATTGATAATGCTTTTGCTTTAGATATGGCAATGGGTGGATCAACGAATACGGTTCTACATACATTGGCATTAGCTCATGAAGCAGAAATTGATTATTCATTGGAACGCATTAATGAAGTTGCTTCCCGGGTACCGCATCTAGCAAAAATTGCACCTGCTTCCGATTATCATATTGAAGATGTACACAATGCCGGCGGGGTTAGTGCCATCATCAATGAAATTCTAAAAATACCTGGAGCAATTAACGGAGACTGCTTAACTGTATCTGGTAAAACATTAAAAGAGAATGTTGCAGGGGCGGAGATTTTAGATAAACAAGTAATTCGTCCTTTGGAAAATCCTTATTCAGAACGCGGGGGTCTTGCTGTATTGTTTGGAAATCTAGCTCCGGACGGTGCTGTTATCAAAGTAGGTGCAGTAGATCCAGCTGTTGGCGGCTATCACCGCGGACCAGCTATTTGCTTTGATTCTCAAGAGGAAGCTTTATCAGGAATCATTACTGGCAAAGTTAAAGAAGGACATGTTGTCGTTATTCGCTACGAGGGTCCAAAAGGCGGACCGGGAATGCCGGAAATGCTTGCACCGACTTCACAAATCGTCGGTCGCGGTCTTGGAGCTAAAGTTGGTTTAATCACGGATGGACGTTTCTCCGGAGCATCCAGAGGAATTTCCATCGGTCATATTTCACCGGAAGCTGCAGAAGGCGGTCCGATTGCGTTCGTTGAAGATGGAGATATTATTGAGCTTGATTTAAATAATCGTAAAATAACACTGGAAATTTCTGATGAAGAGATGAGCGCACGTAAAGCCAACTGGAAAGGCTTTGAACCTAAAGTGAAGAAGGGCTATTTAGCTCGCTATTCAAAGCTTGTAACATCTGCAAATACTGGCGGGGTTATGAAAATTTAATTACTTATTTTTATGAAGCTGAAGAAATTGGGTTTTAATCCCCGGTTTCTTCAGCTTTTTTTGTTTTTATATAAAAAATAACTAAAATTGCCAGTATTTACTCATCATTACGTTGGACAAAAGGATATAATGTTTCTATTAGCAATTGTACAAGTTTAAAACTTTTTAATCTAAAGGTGGGATTGATTTGCGGAAGACTCCAGTAATATTTGTAGCGATCTCATCGGTGATCGCTAGTCTCATATGTGTAATTGGACTGGGATTGACACTTTATGATTATTTTGACACCCCAACGAAACCAAAAATAGAAACAACTGTAAAACGTGAATCGGAAACAGAAGAGAAGCGAACAAAAATAGTGGCATTAGGTGATTCACTCACTAGAGGTACCGGGGACGCTGAGGGGAAAGGATATGTTGGTTATTTAGTTGCTAATCTTGAAGAAAAGTCGAAGCAGAAGCTTACCTTGTCAAATTTGGGCATAAGAGGACTGACCTCCGTCCAATTAGCAAGTCAAGTAAAGGAAAAGGAAATTCAAAGACAAGCGGAAACAGCTGACATTATTCTTATTACGATTGGTGGAAATGACTTATTCCGACGGGGAGAAGGGTTAGCTGATTTAAGTCCTGAAAGCTTATTGCCAATTGAGGCTGCATTCGATGAAAACTTAAATACAATCCTGACGGAACTTAGGGCTGTGAATTCAAATGCTGATATATTTTTAATCGGCTTATACAATCCATTTATAGAATTAGAAAATGCGGAGCAAACATCTAAAATAGTCCGCGCGTGGAATTACAAAAGTGCAGAAATCACCGCTAAATATCCAAAAACAGTGTTTGTCCCAACATTCGATCTATTTCAGTTAAATGTGAATCAGTACTTATATACCGATCAATTTCATCCTAATACAGAAGGCTATCAGCTCATTGCTGAGCGGGTTGCTTCATTAATTACCATGTAAAGGAGGGAAAATATGAGCGAAATTACGATGTCTGTCGAGGGACTTCGCAAGGTCATCGGCAGAAAAGAGATAATAAAAGGAATCGACTTTGAATTAAAGAAAGGTGAGGTATTTGGTTTCTTAGGACCAAACGGAGCGGGAAAAACAACTACCATCCGGATGCTTGTGGGCTTAATAAGACCAACCTCCGGTTCCATACAAATATGTGGATATAACGTGGCTAAGGATTTCACAAAGGCGATGACGAACTTGGGTTGTATTGTTGAAAATCCAGAAATGTATCCTTATTTGACAGGATGGGAAAATTTAGAGCATTTTGCTGTTATGCTCCCCAATATTAAAAAGGATCGAATTCAATATGTTGTTGAACTTGTCGGGCTGCAGGAGCGAATCCATGACAGGGTTAAAACCTATTCATTAGGAATGAGACAGCGACTTGGAATTGCCCAAGCATTACTAGGTCATCCGAAGGTTCTTATTTTGGATGAACCAACAAATGGTCTAGATCCATCGGGTATTCGTGATATGCGAAAATTTATCCGCTTTTTGGCTGAAGAGGAAGGACTAAGTGTTCTTGTTTCGAGTCATTTATTAAGTGAGGTTCAGCTCATGTGCGACAGGGTTGCGATTATTTCTAAGGGGCAAATTATCGCAACGGACTCGGTAAATAAGCTGTTAACGAAGCAGGAACGCCTAATTTGGAGATTATCCCCGATGGATAAAGGGATCGACATGTTGAGCGGTTTTACCGAAATTATTGATCATGATGAAGAAACGGTAATAACTCCCTATGTAGAGAACGAGGTTGGAGATTGGAATCAAAAGCTGGTGGAAGAAAACGTAATCGTAAAAGAAATGAATCGAAAACTTCCTTCATTAGAAGATTTATTTTTAGAAATGACAGGAGGGGACTCGATTGATTAAGCTTATTGAAAATGAATTGTTAAAGATTGTTCGAAAAAGAAAAATGGTTGTAGTCATACTCATTATGGCAGTGCTTATATCGATGTTTACTTATGCTCAATACCGTGAACAGGAACGGATTCAAGAAACGCTTGGAACAAGAGATTGGCGCACAACTCTACAGCAAGATATCATTAACAAACAAAATCGACTTAGCAGTACAGGGATTTCAGAGGAGTGGCGGAAACAGCTGAAAATTTCGGTCGAACAGCAGCAGTACTATTTGGATCATGATATTAATCCAACAGAACCAGGGGCTCCAACCTTTGTCCGTGAATTCTTACAGCACGCCATTCAGCTTTTGCTGCCATTATTGGTGATGATTATTTCAGCTGACATTGTTTCATCTGAGCATAGTGCGGGGACAGTTAAGCTTTTGCTGACAAGGCCCGTGAAAAGATGGAGAATCCTGTTAAGCAAATACATAACACTTATTCTTTCAGTTTCATTTTTGATTATGTCATTTGCTGTTTTATCTTACCTTATTTCCGGTTTAGTGTTTGGATTTAGCGGCTGGTCTGCGCCGGTATTAACCGGTTTTTTAGTTGAAAATGGAGAGCTGAGTACGGAAGCTGTTCATTTAGTTCCACAGTGGGAATTTCTGTTGATGGTATTTGGACTGGCGTGGTTTGTTTCCCTTGTGGTTGGAACTTTATCCTTTATGCTATCCAGTTTGATCAAAAGCACGGCTGCTGGAATGGGCGTTATGCTGGCCTGCCTAATAGCGGGAATGATTCTTACTAATATGGTTTCTTCTTGGGAGTCAGCTAAGTATTTGTTCATGGTCAATTTGACACCTACTATCTATTTAACAGGCGGTACGCCCCCAATTGAAGGAATGACTCTAGGTTTTTCGCTAATGGTCCTGTTAATTTGGGGTGTTGCAGGAATAGCGATTTCCTTTATTACTTTTACAAGGAAGGATATTTTCTAAGGTTAAATAAAACACCTTTTAAAAGTAAGGTGTTTTTAACATCGTCAATATAAAGGTTGAGTGAGGCGGACTTATAGTCCGCCTCTTGTTATACAGTCTCCATTTGTCTTGCTTTTATCGCATAAACCCGATAAAGGACAAAGGCAAGAACGGAAAGAATCGTTCCTGATATATATGGAAGGCCAATTGATAGTGAATATAGCCAACCGCCAAGTGGAGGACCTACGATTCGTCCAAAGGAATCGAATGAAGATAAAAGTCCAGTTGCACTTCCATGTCCCACCGTTGAGGTTTTCGTTAGCAAGGAAGAAATACTAGGCCGAATCACGCCATTGCCAATTCCGAAAATAGTTAAAAATATCGCTGCGGTTATAAAATCATTCACGAGTAAAATTAATGCAAATCCCACAGCCGATACAAGAATGCCCCCTTGAATAACAGGGCCCTCACCGTACTTCCTCGTTAACTTGCCCATTAACCCGCCTTGAACAAAAGCACCGGCAAGCCCCATGATCATAAATACATAACCCATTTCCGTAATATTCATCCCGGCTCTTTTTGCAGCAAAATAGGCAAACGTTGCTTCTAAGCCTGATAATGAGAGAGAAATAAACCATTGCAAAATAAATAAAATTGATAAGTTTCCACTGAAAGCTTTCCAAATGGATGTATCATTCTTAGCATTCCCGAGTCTACTTTCTGCCGTTGAAGATTCTTTTAAGAAAAATAAAACTAACATTAAAGTGATTAAGGAAGAAAAGCCTGCCAAATAAAATGGTAAACTTAAGCTTGTTTTTGAGAAAACGCCGCCGATGGCGGGACCAAATACGAATCCCAGACCAATCGCTGCACCGATTATTCCCATCCCCTTTCCGCGATCTTCAGGAGTGGTGATATCTGCAACATAGGCCATTGTCGTTGGCATATTAGCTGAGGATAAAAATCCGCCAATAATCCGTGCTAGAAACAGCATCAATAGACTTTTTGCACCAGCCATCATAAAGAACGAAATGGCTAGTCCGACAATTCCAAGCAACATTACCGGTTTACGGCCAATTCGATCAGAGATTTTGCCCCACATAGGCGCAAATAAAAGTTGCATTAATGAGTACACAGACATTAATAGCCCTAGTTCCGTAGGGGTTGCGCCAATTTCTTCGGCATAAAACGGGAGGACGGGAATGATAATTCCGAATCCAATCATGACGAGAAACATGACGAAGAACAAGATGAGCAAAGGATTTCTCATATTCAATTTTCGTTCACTTCCTAACTTTCCGATAAATATCAATTAAATTTACCATATTTATAGCCATTTTGTGAATTGACTTGCTTATTTAAAAATTCATTGTTAATTCGGTAGTTGATTTCCGCTCCAGGTGCTCGCTTTCCGCGGGGGAGTCCGGGAGCCTGTCTAGCTGCAGCGGCTAGGGGCTCGGGGTCATAAGCCAATCCGTCAAGAAGGTCAAAGAACGACCTTCATGCCGGCTCGTCTTATGCCTGTCGCCCCTGGGCAAGCCGCTTCCGCTTTTCCTTCTCCTCGGCGCCATAGCGCCTGTGGGGTCTCCCGTGACAACTTCTCCCGCAGAAGTCTCGCACCTTCCGCTCCAATCAACAGAGTGTCCAATATCAACATTGCATTTTTACAAAACAAAATAAAGAAGTACTTTGTGTATTTTAATAAAATAATAATTTAAAATATTTGTCTATTATGATAAATTAGAAAAATGAAAGGGTGAGTGGAATGGAATTTACAAATGTTAGTATTATTAAAAAGGCCAATATTTATTTTGATGGGAAAGTAACGAGCAGAACGGTAATTTTTGAAGATGGTACAAAGAAAACGTTGGGAATTATGCTGCCTGGAGAATATGAATTTTCAACTTCGCAGAAGGAGGAAATGGAAATCCTTGCTGGAACCTTACAATACAAATTAAAGGGGCAGGATTGGCAAGTTATTGAAGGCAGTGGAATTTTCTTTGTTCCAGCTAATGAGAGTTTTCAATTAAAAGTACAAACCGTTGCAGACTATTGTTGTTCGTATCATAACGAATAAACTAGGAAGTACATATAAATTTCTGGAATCAGAGTCACCGTTAATGGGGGACTCTGATTTTTCTTTAATAACTAAAACGAACAATTCCATACAGGGCATCAAGAACGGTTTCTGCTTCCTGTTCCTTTCCGTGCGGGATTGGAACTTGGAATTCAGCAATCGTTTCAGTTTCTCCTGCGGAAAATTCTATTTTAAAAAGGATGCAGGCCGGGCTTTCTGAGATTATTTCTAATTGTTTAAAATAGGCAAAGCGATTCCAACTATAAAAAATGACATCACCAATTAATACTCCGTCAGGACAAATATAAACCTCCTTTACATCAGTTAATTTCTTTTTGTACCATGATAACGCACTGCCCCTGCCTTGAAAGGAGGCAAAATTAATCGTACCATCGTACTGCCAATGGGCTAAAAAAGATTTATCACCACTAAGGATTTTTTTTCGTACCGAGTTTGTTTTTTGTTTAGTAAACCAAAAAAGAGAATAAATTGTAATTCCGATTAACAAAATGATTCCAATTAAAAAAGGGAGATAAAAACTCATCATTTACACCGCCCTTCATCTTAATAGTCATTATTTATCATATTTGTAACTCTATTGTTTCATGCCACTATCCCTTTTTAGAAAATAATTTCGGATCGCATTATTAATGTTGCGAGAAACGGAATATGATATGTTTTCCTCATTACTTTGACTATTTTTGATGATCAAACACTTAACAAATGGTGTAATTAAGGTATAATATTATCTAGTGTCATATTTATCAAAGTAGTGTAGATTCAAAGTTGAAAGTGAGTGTTCATTATGGGCCGTAAATGGAATAATATTAAGGACAAAAAAGCGTCAAAAGATGCCAATACAAGTCGTATCTATGCAAAGTTTGGCGTTGAAATTTATGTAGCTGCAAAACAAGGCGAACCAAATCCTGAAGCTAACCAGGCACTAAAATTTGTTCTGGAACGTGCAAAAACATACAATGTACCAAAGCACATTATTGATCGTGCGATTGATAAAGCAAAAGGAGGTTCTGAGGAAAACTACTCTGAACTTCGCTACGAAGGCTTTGGGCCAAATGGATCAATGGTTATCGTGGATGCTTTAACAAATAATGTAAATCGGACTGCTTCAGATGTTCGTGCCGCTTTTGGTAAAAACGGCGGGAACATGGGAGTAAGCGGATCTGTTGCCTATATGTTTGATGCAACAGCTGTTATCGGTCTTGAAGGAAAAACAGCAGATGATGTACTTGAAATATTAATGGAATCCGATATAGATGTACGGGACATCATCGAAGAAGATGAAGCGGTAATCGTTTATGCTGAGCCAGAACAATTCCATGCTGTACAGGAAGCATTAAAAAATGCTGGCGTTACGGAATTTTCGGTTGCTGAGCTTACGATGCTAGCACAAAATGATGTAACTCTTCCTGAAGATGCACAAGCAAAATTCGAGAAAATGATCGATGCATTGGAAGACTTAGATGACGTTCAACGTGTATATCACAATGTTGACCTAGGTGAATAATACATAAAGAAGAAGACCATGGAGCTTTTTTAAGCGCTATGGTCTCTTTTTTTGGAAAAAGCAGAACGTAAAAGCCTTTGTAATCTAATTTGCGTTAATTTTTTTTTGCAAAATTACGTAAATTTTTAAAAAATAGATTGACGAAGTCACAAAACTGTCATATATTAATATTAAATTAAATACATTGTTATATAACAGTTGAAGAGGAGGAAACAAAATGGAAATTTATCGTGAGGCATATGAGAATTACAAAACAGCTTGTGAAAATTATGGAATGGAGTCAATGACGTTTAATCATTTTATTAAGCATTTAACCAATGAACAATTACATGAACTGAGTAAACAATCTACTTTTTAAGGATGTGATTATTACGGAATCTCATGTGGAACTCAAACCTTAAAACCCTGCCGGTAAGAAACTCAAACTTGGCAGGGTTTTTTGTGCGTTAGAAAACAGCGGAAGTTTCTTTTCGAACACTGGGAGCTTGTCTATAACAAGCTAGCTTACGCCGAATATGATGTATTAAAAAGGCAGGTGAGAGAAATGTATATGGTTGGATTTTATTCACCAAAAGCAAAATCAGGGGTAACTGAACTTTCTCTGTCGATCTTTAACTGGCTGAAACAGAACACAAACTTAACAGCTGCATTTATTTCGTATGGGACACTAGAAAAAGAAGAAATCTCGAAAGAGTTGATACATGAGTTCTCAAAATTATCGATAACCGAGCAAAAGCGAAAAATTAAAAGGATGAAGATGGATTACAACATTATTATTTACGATGCCTCTAGTCAGCTTTCCGAGGGTGTCCTGAAGCTATTGCCGATTGTCGACCGACTTTACGTTGTGGGTGAAGAGCACAAAGAATTTGCAGTAAAGCTTCATCAAATCATTCAATTTAATAAAATATTTGATAAAAGCGTGAAAAATTTTATTAAACATTTAAAAGGAAATAAAACGTTTATTATTCGCGAAAATAAGGAAGACCGGATTATTGGGTTTAATCATTCAAAAAAAGGAACAAATGATATTGGCCAAATGGTCTATACAGATTATATCACGCACTATCTTGAGGAAAAATTTATTGAAAAAAATGAAAAAATCTATAAAAAAATTAAAAAAATTCCATTAGAGGAACTGGACATAGGCTTGTATAATCTAGGTATTGATTTCGAGAAAGCCCTGCTATTTCAAAAATACATTATCGTTCGCGGCGCGTTAGGGCAGACTTATGTTGAAGCGCTTGAAAACCTCTTTCCCCTCTTAATTAATTCCTCCTATGATGAACTTTTGGAGAAATTCCAAAGTGAAATTTCCTTTATAACTAAATTTAATAAATAGAGATATAGATTGAAGCGTTTCCCTTTATAGACGGGTTCATTTGTGGTAAAAATCATAATATATAAAGTAATAAGGAGAAATAGCAATTGAGCCATTGGAATAATCGCTTTCAATCAGAACACTATGTTTATGGAACGAAACCAAATGAATTTTTGCAAGATGTGATCGAAAAAGTTACATTAACAGGTAATGTATTGGCAATCGCAGAAGGGGAAGGACGTAATGCCGTTTATTTAGCTGAGCAAGGGCTGAATGTGACAGCCTGGGACTATGCAGAATCAGGCCTTGCAAAAACTAAAAAGCTTGCAGAAAGCCGCGGCGTTTCGGTAAAAACTGAATTGGTAGACTTAAATGATGTGAACTGGAAGCCGGAGCAATGGGATCATCTTACTTGTATATTTGGACACTTCCCAACACCATTAAGACAGAAAACACTTCTTGGTGTAAAAGATGCGATAAAGCCTGGCGGATATTTTGTTACGGAAGTCTATTCGATTCATCAGCTTCCTTATCAAAGCGGAGGCCCAAAAGAAATGGATTTTCTATATCGTCCTGAGGAATTTTTACAAACCTTTTCAGATTGGCGAATTGTTCACTTTTTCATGGGTGAAACGGTTCGGCATGAAGGAGAACTTCATAATGGTTTGTGTCATGTCATCCAATTTGTCGGACAAAAGCCAGAAAATGAACCGGAATAAAGTACTACTGAAAAAAATAAAACAGTCCTCAATCCAAAGCGAATTGGCTTGAGGACTGTTTTATTTTTGAGCAAGGTTAAGCGCTGTATCGGCGGCCGTTAAATCAACATTTAATTGTTCGCTCAGTTCATGTGGATGGTAATATCCTTTTGCGATCATGAAATTGGTTATTCTCTCATGTGTTTCAACTGCCGCTTTTAGCTGCTCCCTTAAAGCCATTCTTAGTTCCGGTGTGGCTGTTTCGGTTATTGCAGCAGCATAATTTCTAATTCCTGATTTTGCTGAAATTAAGAAATCAGTAGCGATTACTTGATCAGTCATACCGCCCATTCCAGTAAGGTTTTGGATTAGTTGATTCATTGTTGGTCCTCCCGCTTTGTTAAAAACTGTTGCAGCTGATGTATATGGGCCGTACCCGTTGCGACATCATTTTCTAGGATGGCTTTTAGCTCTTCGTCCTGTGCCAACGCACTCATAGTGGTGGATTTGGTTAAACAAATGTTTTTAAATGATAACAATTCGTGAATTTCAAGAGTTTCATGCAAAGCTAAATACTTGATCATATCACCACTCCTTTTACTTGGTTTGCTTTCTTATAATTACAAAGTCTCGACCCGATTATTCATCTATTAAGCTAGATTTGATGGCTAATAAACCTGAATGTTGATTTCCGCTACAGGCGCTCGCTTTCCGCGGGCGATCCGGGAGCCTCCTCGACGCTTGCGCGTCTGCGGGGTCTCCCGTGATCAGCTTCTCCCGCAGGAGTCTCCCGCCTTCCGCTCCAATCAACACCGTTAAAAACAATAACGAACTTTAACAAGCGTGATAAATAGAAATAATATATTTGGAAAAAATACCTTTGTCAGTACTTAAGCGGAGGTGTTTTTAGTGAATAAGGAGACATTAGCATTTCATGAGACGGTTGATACACATGAAATTCTTAATTTTAAAACGGTTTGTTTACTTAGATCTAAATTAATACAAGGGTTATGCTTTGATAATGAGTTGAAAAAACTTATGGAAAAGGACGTACAGCAATCAATTCAAGATATTCACGAACTTATTAGTCTGTATCAACAGAGTCAAATCTTACACTAAATGGAGGTGGGAAAATGCAAGATTACTTAGATCCGCGAAATGCGGAGGGAATGCCAAATTTAGCTGATTCTGCTTTTGCGATGGACTTTTTATTGGCAGTAAAGAACGGGATTAAGAATTACAGTTTTGCAATTACGGAAACGGCCAGTCCTGAGCTGAGGCGGGTTTTGTATAAACAGATGGAAGCGGCTATGGATTTACACGCAGAAATTTCAGACCTGATGATAAAAAAAGAATGGCTTCATCCATATGATTTTAAAAAACAATTCCCAGTAGACTTAAAGTCTGCAGAGACTGCTGTTCAAATTGCACAATTGAATCTATACCCTATAGATACAGACAGACAAGGAATGTTTGCCACACCAAATCAATAAAAAGGAGGGATGGTCAAATGAAAGCAGTAACGTACCAAGGGATTAAAAATGTGGAAGTAAGAGAGGTTAAAGATCCTGAAATACAAAACCCTGAAGATATAATCATAAAAGTGACTACCTCCGCCATTTGCGGTTCTGATTTACATTTAATTCATGCGATGATTCCGGATACCCCAACAGATTTTGTTATCGGTCATGAACCGATGGGAATTGTAGAGGAGGTAGGATCGAGCGTTACTAAAGTAAAAAAAGGAGACCGTGTGATCATCCCATTTAATGTGGCATGCGGTCACTGTTGGTATTGTCAACACGATTTGACAAGTCAATGTGATAATGGAAATCCTCATGGTGAAATTGGTGGATTCCTTGGCTATTCTGAATTAACGGGAGGATTTGCCGGAGGGCAAGCCGAGTATCTACGGGTCCCTTATGGTAATTTTACTCCCTTTAAAATACCTGAAAGTTGTGAAGTTGAAGATGAAAAGCTGGTGCTAATTGCAGATGCCGCTGCCACAGCCTACTGGAGTGTGGACAATGCAGGGGTGAAAGCGGGTGATACTGTCATTGTTCTTGGTTGTGGGCCTGTAGGGCTATTAGCGCAAAAGTTCGCCTGGTTTAAAGGTGCAAAGAGGGTGATTGCTGTTGATTACATTGACTACCGCCTTCAGCATGCGAAAAGAACGAATCAAGTCGAGATCGTAAATTTTGAACAACATGATAACACTGGGGACTATTTAAGGGAACTTACCCAGGGCGGAGCCGATATTGTGATAGATGCTGTAGGAATGGATGGTAAGTTTACGCCGATGGAATTCCTCGCTACAGGATTAAAGCTACAAGGCGGGTCTATGGGCGCCATTGTGATAGCAAGTCAAGCTGTCCGAAAAGCTGGAACGATACAACTAACCGGTGTGTATGGCGGGAGATACAATGCATTTCCGCTAGGGGATATTTTTCAGCGCAACGTCAATCTTAAAGCGGGACAAGCGCCAGTAATACCTTATATGTCGTTCCTATATAATTTGCTTAATGAAAGAAAGATTGATATCGGAGACATTATAACGCATGTCCTTCCTTTGGACCAAGCCAAACATGGATATGAAGTCTTTGATTCAAAAACAGAGGATTGTATAAAGGTTGTTTTAAAACCATAATTTCAATGGCACCCAGGCTTTATCTGGGTGCTCTTTTTTATAAATCATATTATAGGTGGATGCTGGGAAACATAGAAATAATATTTTGTGTATCAGGGGGTAGCGGATATGGAAATGGGTGGAAAAGGACCGAAATTGACCTCAGCAGAGATCAGTTCTCTTTGGGGGATCTATATGAATGATAGTGCAGTTAAATGTAAGTTTGGACATTTTTTAGCAAAGGCGGAAGACCAACAAATTAAACCATTAATTCAACATGCTTTAGACGTTGCTAATGGGAATTTAACGACGATAACGGAAATTTTTAATAAAGAACAATATCCGATCCCATATTCTTTTAAATTAAACGAAGATGTAGAGATTGATGCTCCAAGATTATATTCTGATACATATGTGTTACATTATCTTCACCTGTCTGCACAAATTGCTTTACAAGCGTACAGTGCAAATTTGGCCTTAGCTGTTAGAGCAGATGTTTATAGTTTTTTTAATGAATGTATTTCACAATTAACTCGGTTCATTAGAGAAATTAAGGAACTATTATTATCAAAAGGACTCTATATAAAATCACCCTACTTACCAACACCTGATCAGATCGGTTTCGTCAAAAGTCAAAGTTTTCTTACTGGTTACTTTGGTAAGAGGAGAGCTTTAACGGGAGTAGAAATCTCAAATCTATATGCAAATTACCAAAGAAATGCTTTTGGAGTAGCTACATTAATCGGGTTTAGTCAAGTAGCTCAATCAAAAGAGGTGGTGGAATATCTGATAAGGGGAAAAGAAATCGCAGGCAAGCATTGTGAAGTGTTTAGTTCCATTCTAAAAGAAGATGATATTCCTGTTCCAACAACTTGGGATACAGAAGTAACCGATTCTACAGATTATACTTTTTCGGACAAACTTATGATGTACTTTACAACGGCTTTAATTGCTTTAAGCATTGGTTTTTATGGATCAAGCATGGCAACAAGCCCAAGAAGAGATTTGGGCAGTCATTATGAACGGTTAATGTTGGAAATTGTAAAATACGCTGAGGATGGTGCGAATATTATGATTAATAATGGATGGTTGGAACAGCCCCCTATGGCCCTTGATCGTGATGAGTTAGCGAAGAAAAGTCATTTGTGAATCGCATTCAGCATGTAGCTGGGAGGACCAAGGCTTGCAAAATATCCAAGGTAAAATTAACGGCTTGGGGTAATAAACAGGAAGACCTCCTTCTGAGTGAAGGAGGTCTTCCTGTTATAAAATAAAAAATGCCATATACGGGCGTTAAAAATTAAATTCTTGATTTAGTTCGTTGCTAATGATACCATTAAAAATGGTCGAAAACTATTCATTTTTGTACAATTAGAATAACTCTATAATAACATTAACACAAACAAGTGTAAATGTCAACACTTTGCTTAAATTAATTTTGGAGAGTGATAAAATGAGTGCTGAGCAAAACAAGGAATGGCACAGAGAGCAGGCCCGAGTTAAGGAGATTATTAAAGAAGTTGAGAATAAAATGGGAGCACTCATAGAAAAAGGCGGTCATATCGTTCATGATGTCCGAGAGCTCCGTGAGACGTTTTGGAA
Source organism: Neobacillus terrisolis (assembly GCF_051233475.1). Classification (NCBI taxonomy): domain Bacteria; kingdom Bacillati; phylum Bacillota; class Bacilli; order Caryophanales; family Bacillaceae; genus Neobacillus; species Neobacillus terrisolis. Next base: position 77,663 of record NZ_JBKFGH010000016.1, read on the forward strand.
TGATGTTACCGTCAATTTAGATGAGCCGGACGATGTGATTGAAACACATACGAGTCTCAGACAACAAGCAGAATTACTGTCTGAGAGAGAACGAAGCCACAGTCAAATTGAGCGGCAAATGAATACGTTAGTAAGATTAAAAAATACACCTTATTTTGGACGGATTGATTTTTTAGAAGAAGGAGAAATACGGGCAGAATCGATCTATATTGGAATATCTTCCTTCATGGATAAAGAGGAGCAAAACTTTCTTATCTATGATTGGCGTGCCCCTATTTCAAGCTTGTATTATGACTATCCACCAGGCCCAGCCCATTATTCTACTCCTTCAGGTATGATCTCCGGTGAGATGGAATTAAAGCGGCAATTTATTATCAAGTTTGGAACGATTACGGGGATGTTTGATACGGGAATTACGATACGAGATGAAATGCTGCAAGCCGTTCTCGGTAATAATACGGATACGCAAATGAAGAGCATCGTTGCGACAATCCAAAAGGAACAAAATCAAATCATTCGTAATGAAAAAAGTAAGATTGTGATCGTGCAAGGTGTTGCCGGAAGCGGGAAAACTTCAGCGGCCTTACAGCGCGTGGCCTATTTGTTATACCGGTACCGGGAATCATTACTACCCGAGAATATTATTTTATTTTCTCCAAACCCGTTATTTAATAGTTATGTCTCTACAGTATTACCGGAGCTGGGCGAGGAGAATATGCAGCAAAGCACTTTCCAGGAGTATCTTGACCGTCGCTTAAGTAAAGAGTTTAAGCTGGAAGATTCATTTGATCAAATGGAATACGTGCTAACATCAAGTAAGGATCCGGCATATGAAGCAAGATTAAACAATATTCAATTTAAGAGCGGTATCAAGTTTAAAGACATCATTGATGCTTATGTTCAAAAGCTTGCGAATCAGGGACTTATTTTTAACAATTTTACCTTTAGAAGGCGAATCATCATTTCCGAAGAGCAAATCAATCAATACTTTTACAATCTTGATCGTTCCTATTCTATCCCGAATCGAATTCAAATTGTAAAGGAATGGCTTTTTAAAGAGTTGAAGAAAAGAATTAAGCTGGAACAAAAGAAAAAATGGGTGGAGGAAGAGATACAGTATCTAGATAAGGATGATTTTATTGAAGTGTACCAACAGCTTGAGGAAAAAGGCGGTTTTTCAGAAAATACGTTTGATGATTTTGAACGGGAGCAAGAGCTATTAGCTGAAATGTACGTAAAACAAAAATTTAAGCCGTTATTTAACCGCGTGAAAAACTTGAATTTTGTTAATATGAAAGAGAATTACCTGCGACTGTTCGATAAGAATCTTGAGGATACTCCCAGCAACTGGGAAGGTATTTGTGATCTTACTATTGATTCCGTAAAAAATAATACAATTTTATATGAGGATGCAACTCCGTTTGTGTATTTGCAGGATTTACTTTTAGGTAGAAGGACAAACAATTCCATTCGTCATATTTTTATTGACGAAGCTCAGGATTATTCACCATTTCAATTTGCGTTTATCAAACAGATGTTCCCTTATAGTAAAATGACTTTACTAGGTGACATTAATCAGGCCATTTATACTCATTCGGAAGGATCTGATATGTCCTTGCCAAACCGGATTGATCATACAGAGTTAGTGGAAACCTATAATTTAAATACGACATACCGCTCGACAAAGGAGATTGTCGATTTCACTAGTTGTTTAATTGTGGGCGGGGATAAGATCGAACCGTTTAATCGGAGTGGTAGTAAACCTTCAATTGAGGTCGTTCAAACGAGGGATGAATTGCATCTTCACCTTGTCGAACAAATTCATCTATATTTGGAAAATGGGCATAATACGATTGCAATCATTTGCAAAACAGCCAAAGAATGCCAAATGGCCTTTAACGCTCTAAAGGATAAACTCTCTTTACGATTAATTGGGAAAGGGACCATTGCATTTGAAACAGGAGTTGTCGTCATACCGGCTTATCTAGCTAAAGGAATTGAATTTGATGCGGTAATTATTTATGATAGTTCCCAGTATGCAAAGGAAAGTGAACGCAAACTATTTTACACTGCCTGTACAAGAGCCATGCATGACCTTCATATAGCAGCAGTTGAAGAAATCAGTGCTTTAATGGGGGACGTTCCAAAAGAAAAGTATACAGTAGGGTAAATGAGTCATAATAAAGCTAAAAGACTGTCTGATTGGAAAATCGGCAGTTTTTTTATATCAATAGATCTATTTCGGTTTTTATATTTGTTATAGTGAAAAAAGTAGAAAAATATCCACATATTTTACCGGTACAGAAATGATAAAATAGCTTAAACGATTATACAGATTGGAGAGACATCAATGGAGGAATTGTTGAAGCAATTAATCGAAAACGTAAAGGAAATAAAACAAAATGTTGCGCACATCGATGATTCGATTAAACATTTAGAAAATCGGCTTTCCAGGTTGGAAAAAGTGGATAGTATTGAGCATAGAGTTTCCGTCAATCAAATTGATCTTTCAGACATAAAGGATATCGTCGAGAAGGTAGAGGAATTTCAAAGGGAACAGGTTCTTCCAATGGCCAAACAAATTAAAGATTTTCGAAGCAGCATTGATCTAGAACTTATAAATAAACGCCTTGATGCTCAGTTAACAAAGATTGCCCAAAATGAAGAAGCGATCTTAATGCTAAAGGGAAATGGTAAAAATCGTAATTAAATAAAAAAAATCACACGATTTGAGCGTGTGATTTTTTTGTAGTATATATTATTTAGTTATCCAATTTCACTTGAGTGCGAGTTTTGAAGGATAATTGCTTTTTTAAGTTAACCGAAATATCCTCTAACAAAAGCTCCATTCCTACCATTGTGAGAGAGAAGAAGTTTGCATAGTGCTTCTTAACCTCCCATTTTAATTCATGCTCACCACAGATACTGTATTCATTGATTCCTTCAATATCCTTTTTAATTTTTGCCAATGCAACCGTTCTTTCCGCTTCAGGAAGAGACATTAATTGGTCTATTTTTTCAATATACTTCATTGAGGCCTCAATTTTGCTATTAACATCCTCATACGTAAAGTGGTCGATTAGATTATATTTAAGTTTAAATTCATTTAGTAGTTGAGCAGATTCATAGGTTGAATTAACAATATCGTCTCTTGTCATTTTGTTTGTTTCATAGCTTAACATGTACTTCCAAGAAGGTGCTTTAATCGCCTCGCGGTGATCCTCAAGTGTATGACAGAATTTTTTGTAGCCATACAAATCAGGATTTTCAAACGCAGGGCTGGCAGGGTCTAAGAATGGTGCTAATGGCGCCACAAAGTAAGCTAAGCGGCGGTCTTGATTACATGCATTGTGAATTTCTTCAACAAAATCGATATTTTTTAAGGCGCTTGCATAATCTTGATCTGGAATACCTACCATGAAGAATAAGTCAATTTTTGCGCAGCCATGCTTAAGAGCATAGTTAAGAGTGTCAATAACCTTCTTGTTCGTACAACGGAATTTTCCGTTAAAGCGTCTAATTGCTTCGTCATGTGTCTCGAGAGTTAGCTCCATACTATACTTAGGAACGGATTCGTTAATTTTCTGAAAGAATTCCTCGTCTGCATATTGGAACAGTTCAAAAACCAATTCATTTTTAAGATTAATTTTCTTCAAGCGTCCTAAGAAATCATCGACATATTCTTTTCCGCCTTGACGAATGTCATGGAGGATAAAAATTGGCGCACGGCTAAACCGCTGGATAAATTGAATATCCTCAACCAATTTTGCCGGGGATCTTAAGGCTAGTCCAGGGCGATTACAGTTTTGCTCATAGGACAGCTTTGATCCGCCACAAATCAAGCAGCCTTGAGTACAACCACGTGCGGTTAAGATAGCTGTATTTGGATACTGTAACCAACCATTATAAGGAAGCGGATCTTTAAAGTTAAAGTACTTAAATACAGATTTGATAGAATAGCGGTATCCAGGCACATCAAATTCATCTAAGCTGTCTGGAACATACGTAAGCGGATTGCAAACGACTTCGCCATTTTCTTTTCTCCACGTTAAATTTGGGATATCAGAAAAGTTCTTTTTACCAAACTTAATTTCTTCGATTAGCATGAGCATTAACTTTTCGGTTGAGTCGCCCCGCATAACGAAATCAATAAATGGATATTTCAACAAGTCTTCATGATAGTAAGTTGCCGACAATCCACCAAAAATGATCGGTTTAGTAGGATGTAGTTTTTTAACAATTTTAGCTAATTCAATACTTCCGTGTGCATGTGGTAGCCAGTGTAGATCAATTCCAAATGCAGCAGCATTAATGCCTTTTAATTTTTTCTCAACATCAAAGGATGAATTCATTAACATCCGGTTTGCAATGTTAATAATTTTCACACGCATACCGTAGCGCTCTAAATAATCCGCGATACTGGTTAATCCAATCGGATACATTTCAAATACTGGAGAGGAAGGAACTACGTCACTTATCGGTCCAGCTAGTAAGGAGTTCTCACGAAAATCGTAAACACTCGGTGCGTGTAATAAAACTAAATCATATTTCACCATTTATTGTCACCTCTAAAGTTAATGTCTTTGTTAGCATTAAAAAGTTTTTTCTATTGTGATGTTAATAACATAATCATGTGTTTATCGTATAAAAAAAGGAACATGAAAGCTATAACTTGGTAATTGTGTCATTAAACGTTCGAAAAGCTGTTTCAAAATATTGTCTAAATGTGACGAATGGCACATAAATAGGCGTTTTTTTAGGGGAAATTAGCGTGTTTTGTTGTATTAAAATACTTTCAGAACTTATTGAATTTTTATGCGAATAGTGTAAAATTACACTAAAGGGAAATTTTGGGCAGTTGACTATAAGAGGTGGTGGAAAAAGTGGATAGGCTGACGAAGGATGAACGAAAAAAGGTGTTTATCTCAGAGCTGCATTTATTACTTGAAGAAGACTATATTAACGGAAGGCAATTTAATGAAATCGCCAGGGCGCATCATCGATTTTACGCCGATCAGCCATTAGAAAAAGAAATTGCATTTGAACCAGTCGATCAAAAGGCTCCATTACAGCCGCAGATTCAGAACAAAAAACCAGCAGTTGTTATGACTCCAAAGAAAAAACCAGAAAAGAAGAAATTGACTGGAGAAGAAATCAGAGAAAGAAATATCACCTGGTCTTTAAATCTTGGTGTGATCTTGTTGTTAATTGGCGGTTTATTTGTCGCTACCAGTAACTGGGCGACCATGCCAGACTGGTTGAAAAGCGGATTAGTTGGTCTCGTATCATTATTGTTCTTCGGGATTTCCTTCTTATCAAAAAAGGTGTTAAAAATCGAAAAAACGGAGTTGGCTTTTACCGTACTGGGCAGTTTATTTTTACCGATTTTCCTATTATCAATTGGCTGGTTTCATTTGCTTGGGGAATATTTGTCGGTATCAGGTGAAGGTCGATTCATTTTTGGTTTTTTAAGCAGTCTTGTTATCATACCAGTTTATATTAGCATTGCGGTAAAATTGTCCTCGCGATTATTTGTATGGTTTGCTTATTTAGCAGTGACTGCAGGAATGGCATTTTTCATCGCCACCTTTAAGTTAGAGCAGGATTGGTTTTATTTTGCCTTCATGCTCTACAATGTATTGACGGTTCTTTTGTTTCATCGCCTCAAAAAAAGAGAAACACTCAAGCTGTTTACGGAAGAACTAGTTGCCTTTGCGCAGATCCAACTAATCTTATCGTCCCTGTTAACGATGGTGTTTTTTGAAAATCACATCGTGAATGGGGTTAATATTATCTTGACAGCTTCAGCGTATTTAGCCATGGTGTATGTGAGTGGAAGAAAGGAATATCATTTCGTCTTTAGCGCCATGATTGTGTATGGTGCTTATCAGTTGATCGAACACTCTGTGCTTGATTATTTCAGTGAGGTATTATTTGTTCTCGTTGGAGTTGGATTTTTAGCAATTCCAAAATTTTTGGATGATCAATATCATTGGAAGAACATTTTTCAATTTACAAGTGCGCTCGTATCTATGGCTGCATTTCTTTATATTAGTTTAGAGGCACTTTATACGAACCTTACAATAACTGAACCTTCCTGGGGACTTATCTTGTCCTATTTGTTGTTAGCTGGACAATTTATCTATTTAGCTAATGAGAGGGGTTCTCGATTATTCAGTTATCTGAGCCCGATCTTTATGACTGCATCTTTATATGAAGTAGTGATGATGCTAGATCAAAAGGTTCAATTTGAAGCTTTGAATCTACCGATTTTTTTAATTGGCTTCGCCTTGTTTATTTTGTTCGGATATTTTATTAAAGTGAAATATCTTTCTATCATTCAAAATAGCTCTCGAGACATTGGAATAGCAGTGATGTGTTTTTCAATATTTTTCACTCTGTTAGTATCAAATTGTCTTGAGTTGGGTCTGATGCTTTGTCTGTTTAGTATCAATGTATATTTATTGATCCAGGTGGAGCGCCGCATCGTTTATCAAGTGTTAGCCCCCTGGTTACTACCGCTTTGTCTTGCCGTTGCATTCTCAGCTTTTAGTGAGGAATGGCGTGTTAACTCTGCTTTTTATTATAATAATTTAGGATTAAGCATGAATGCTTTGCTTGGAAGCGTGGTATCGTTTCTTGCCTTCTTTGGCTGGAAAAAAGTAAACCAAGAAAGATTATCAGCGCATTCCTTTGTGATCGCTCAAATCTTCTATTCTGTTGCAATTGTTTTTGCACTTACTTTACATGTTAATGAGCTTTGGATGCGTCCGCTTGTATTACTGGGTGGAATTGGTGTTTATTTGGCTTTATATTTTGTGAAAAAACTCCGGTGGGTTCCATATTTAGTCGGTTCCATCTCATTAATCACTTATTTTACGATTGTACAATCGTTTCATATGCAGCTTCAGGTTCCACTTTTAGTGCAGTACGTAGAGTATTCTTTTGCGAGCGCCGTTTTGCTTTTGATTTCATACTCATTGAAAAATAAACGTACGGGTCTAGCAAGTGGCTATGCATGGGTTGGCCATTTGTTTCTACCAATATCCTTGCTGTTTAGTTTCTTTCTATATGGCGAAAAATCGATTTGGAGCTTTTTATTAGCAGCAATTTTATATTTCGCGAGCACTTATCTTGTCCATTTAGAATGGAAAATTAAAACCTTTTTATATAGTGGTTTTACAGCCGTATTTCTTATGATGTTAACGGGTATCATGAATTTTCAAATTGATGTGAAGCTTCAATATTCTTTTCTGATCACGAGTATTTTGATTGCAGTGTATTGGCTTTTGGAAAAGCCAAGCTTTAAACAACGAATTGTATTTTTCTTTGTTCCATTCTCAATATTAGGAATCGTTGTGTTTATCGGAATTTACCCGTATTCACTTACCGAGTTTTTGGTTACTGTTGGCTATTGTTCGGGTCTGTTATGGTTCATGTCCGTTAATAAGTGGAAAGTTATGCACGTTATTCCTCTATTATTAGTCTTTGCGGCAACGATGCAATTTTTACAATTAGCCGCATGGAGCGAACAAGCAAAATTATTATTGGTGAGTTTGGCAGGAATCACCCTGTTGTTTGTAGGAAAACTCGTCTATAGCAGCTTTCATCAAGCAGATGGAAAAGGTGGACTGAAGGAGCTGGACGGGTACACGATTATCGCTTTTCTTTACTTTGCTTCCTGTTACATATATCGACCAGAGCTTATTTGGACGAATTTAGTTCCCGGACTTTTTATATCGTTTGGTTTTTGGTTGCAAATCGCTCGAGTTCCAAAGGATATGTCGGTATGGGTGAAAATAGGTGCAGGAATTTATCTGCTCGAACCGTATTATTCTTTCATTTCTGACTTGAATATACCGGAGCTTTTTGAACGGGAGACCCTGGTTATCCCTTGGGTGGCGGCAGTCATTTATTTGCAACGCTGCTTAAATGGAAAATACAAGAAAGTCATGAGTCAAATTCAATGGGCCGTTTTAATAATCGTTTCATTATTTCTTATTCAGGATGGGTTAGAAAGCTCAACCATATATGATGCCCTAATTTTAGGGACACTTTCGCTGATTTCGATGCTGGCAGGAATTGCGCTCAAGGTGAAATCCTATTTTGTTGTCGGTTCAGGCGTTTTATTGTTAAATGTGTTTTTACAAACACGGCCATTTTGGGGCAATTTACCTTGGTGGGCTTATTTATTAATCAGCGGCTCCATCTTAATTACAGTTGCCAGCTATAACGAATGGCATAAACAAAAAACGGCAAAAGGGGAAACAACGGCTTTCACGATTATCAAGCAGAAGATTCTATTATGGATCAACAAATGGGATTAAGAAAATGTAAAGGCTGACGAACTTAAGTCAGCCTTTAGGCTTTAACAAGCCTGCATTAGCTGATGAAACCCTTGCTAAGAGTAGATTTCTTTCAATGAATCTGAAAAAATAATATCGCTTACTTTTTCATTCTATGGTATGATTTTTATGCTTTTGGTATTTTTCTGCAGGGAGGGTATTATGGCCGCAATTTTTTTATCGCTTTTTGGACTACTAATTTTTGCTATTATCATTTTTATATTAAAATCGAATCAATTTATTGGACTTGAAGAGAGTTTAGATGAAGTACAAGCATTCATTGACAATAATGGGGGAACCCATCTGTCCCATTTAACATTCCTTAATGATAAAGAAGTGTATCGAACTTCTAATAATAAAGTGTTAGTTGTTTTTCAAAAAATCGGGAGTAAGCTTATCGTTCTAGGAGATCCGATCGGAAAAGAAGAGTTTATTAGAGAAGGAATAAAAGAGTTTAAGGAATATTGTAAAGTATTGAAAAAAACCCCGGTATTTTATCAAGTTTCAGAACGATTCTTACTATACTATTGTGATTTTGATTATCGTTTGTTTAAATTGGGTGAAGAGGCGAAGGTTGACCTACATGATTTCACATTGGCTGGGAAAAAAGGAGCCAAATTACGGACTAGAAAAAATAAATTTGAACGCAACGGTTTCCATTATTGTGTCTCGTACCCACCGCATTCTAATGAACTATATTCGAAGATTGAAGCAATTTCCGAGTCATGGCTTGACAGGAGGCAAGAGAAAGGATATTCCGTTGGCTTTTTTTGCAAGGACTATCTTTCCCGTTTTCCAATCGCCACGTTAACGAATCCTGATGGGGATGTTATTGCCTTTGCATCGTTAGCGTGTAATAAACAAACTCCAAAACGGACGATCACGATCGATTTAATGAGACACGTAAAAAATTGCCCGCATGGAACGATGGATTTCTTATTTTTGTCCATTTTCCAATGGTGTAAGGAGCAAGGCTACGACTATTGTAGTTTAGGAATGTCACCGCTTGCTAATGTTGGTGTCTCGAACAAAGCATCGCTATACGAAAAGCTTGCTCGCTTTGTTTTTGAACATGGGGATTCGTTTTACAAGTTCAAAGGATTACATGAATATAAGAACAAGTTTGCCCCGCAGTGGGAGTCGAGATATTTAGCCTATAAAAAATCATTCCTTCCGTTTTTGTTTATCCAATTAGTCTTGTTAATCCACCAAAAACATACAAAGATAGTGGATGGAAGGGTCTTAAAAGGTTTGAGAAGGGTAAGTTAATGATTTTATTTCAAGGCTGTGTTAAATTTGACTGTTGATTGCAGCGAGAGGCGCTTGCTTTCCGCGGGGCGGGCGGTGAGCCTCCTCGGAGCTAAAGCTCCTGTGGGGTCTCACCTGTCCCGCTGCTCCCGCAGGAGTCAAGCGCCTTCCGCTCCAATCAACATTGTATAAAAAAATCAATAATGAGCTTTAACACAGCCTATTTCAAAAAAGCCGCATTTTTGTGAATGCGGCTTTTATTTTACTGCTTTTCTAGAGGCTTCAGAGAAGAAATCAGCTAAAAGTACGAGAACTAGATAACAAATCAACAATAATGTGATTTGGGTATAGTCAAAATAACTCATACTGAGCTTAAACTGCTGACCGAGCCCACCGGCGCCTACGAAGCCAACAACGATCGTTGTTCTCATAATGACTTCCCAGCGATATAAAATATAGGATAAAAACTGCGGCAAAACACTTGGGATGACACCGTAAAGAAAGATTTGACTTTTGCTTGCACCACTTGAGGATAGGTTGCGAACCGGTCTTTCGTCAAGGTCCTCAATCACCTCGGCACAAAGCTTGCCAAGGATCCCAAAATTGTGGAGCGCCAGTGCTAATGCACCTGGCAGGATGCCCGGCTTAAAAATGAATACGATAATCATAGCCCAAAGCAGTTCAGGGACAGCACGGCTAAAAATATAGAAAATCCGGATGATTCCAAATAAGATCCAGCGATACCATTTTTTTGTAAGCGTCAAAGAACCATCCGCAACATTTCGGGCTGCTGGAATCACCGTAAATAGAGTAATGATGGTAGCAATACCAATGGCAATAATACTCATTTGCAATGTTTCAAAGGTCAGTTTTATCGATTCCTTCCAGCTGTTAGGATCAGTAAAGGCAATATGATCCTGCCCAAGACCGATCAAGCCGCCAAAGAACTTTTTGGCATACTGAGCATTCGTTTCATTAAATAGTCCGAAAAAATCAGCATTCTCGCCAATGATAATATAACCCCATGAACCGGCAATAAGGACGATTGCCATAACGATTGAAAAAGTATTGATGTTTAGGATGTTTTTTTTGCGGGTGTTTTTTTTGTCCATCATGAGATCATTCTCTTTCTTAGCAGGTTGCTCCAAAGGTCGATCAGTACAACTAGAATAATTAAGAAAAACATGAATGTCCAAACTTCATTGTAATTTAATTCATCTAATGAAAGCTGGATTTGGTATCCGAGACCGCCCAATCCTACAAAGCTCATAATAGCGGAAGAGCGAATGGCGCATTCAAATCGATACATCGTATAGCTGATAATATTGGCTTTAACGATGGGAAAATAACCGTAAATGAGGCATTGGAGCTTTGACGCTCCTGCACTTTTTAATGCGTCTATCGGTTCTTTACGAACGTCCGCAATCATATCAGCAAAGATTCTCCCCAGCATACCCCCATATGGGATCCCAAGCGCAAAAATAGCAGCGTAAGGTGATAAACCGAAAGCAGCGACAAACATCCAGGCCCACACAAGTTCGTGAATCGCACGGATAAATCCTAACATACTGCGGAAAAATCCCTTTGTTAACAGCATACTTGTTTTTCCAGAAGAAAGGACTCCGGATGCTAGAATTCCGAGCACAAAGGCAATTAAAAGGGCTACTGTCATCCCCGCTACAGCATAGGCAAGGGTAATCCATGAGGATGAAAGTGCGAGAAGGATGATTTTTATTGATAATTCAGGCCGGAAAAAGGCACTAACGATCTGTTTAATTGTAACAGCTCCACCGGCATGGACGAGGTCATCACCCCACGGAACGGCGAACAAACTCCAAATAAAGACTAGCAATAGCAACAGGGACAAAATGGTGCGTTTATGAAATTCGTAAAAGAGCGCTACTTGCTTCATGCTAAGCCTGCTCCTTTAGTTCATAAAGACTTTGTAAATGATGTTCACTAACCTCAGCCGTCGGTAAGTCAAAAAAGATTTCTCCATCTTTTAGGGCAATCATTCTTGTAAAATATTTTTTTGCATACTCTACCGAGTGGAGCGTGGTGATCAGGGTCTGGTGCTCCTCTCTAGCAAGGTTCGTTAGAATGGAAAGAATATCTTCAGCACGGGCGGGATCGAGTGATGCCACCGGCTCGTCCGCTAAAATAATTTCTGGTTTTTGGGTTAATAATCTGGCCATGGCAACACGCTGTTGTTCGCCACCTGACAGATTGGCAGTTTGTTCGTACATTTTGTCCAGTAAACCAACCCGTTGCAGTGAATTTGCTGCAACTTGTTTTTCTTGCGGAAATACTAAAGACAGCAGTGATTTGAAGAACCCCCAGTCTGCCAATCTTCCGGCAAGGACATTATGAATAACCGGGAGCTGTCCAACGAGATCAAATTGCTGCCGAATAATCCCGATTTTTTTTGCCAATTTCTTTCCGTCGGTAAATTGGGCAGATGGCTCCCCGTCGATCAAGAGATTCCCTTCATCAGGCTTTACTACCGTGGCGATTATATTTAGAAGCGTGGATTTACCTGCGCCGCTAGGCCCAATTAAAGCAACGATTTCTCCTTTTTTGATCGAAAAAGAAAGGGAAGATAAAGCTATCTTCCGCTCATAGTGTTTCGATACATTTTTAATTTCGATGATAAATTCTGATGTCATGCAACTTCACCTACTAGTCTTGATGATCACTTGCTCTATTTTAGGATTTTAAGGATTCAAATTTAGGCACGTCTACTCTCCATCATACTAAAAATCAGCTCTGAAAACTAGCAAATTACCAACAATCTTTAATTCACCACACTAACGCACCGGGGGACAGTCCCCCGGTGCGTTAGTGTGGTGAAGAGGGATTGGGTTATTTTTTTGCTTGATTGATGATTTGTTCGCTAACGATGAACCGTGTCATCGCATATCATAATGGGTAACGGGAGGTTTGAGAATGACCAGTAATCATTTGAAAATTTTTTTGTCTACCCACTTAAACGATTTAAAAAGTAAAGGGCTTTATAATGTAATCGATCCGTTAGAAAGTCCAAATGGACCGATTATTTCGATCAATGGAAAATCACTCATTAATCTTTCATCCAATAACTATTTAGGGCTGGCGACAGACCAGCGGTTGAAGGATGCAGCAAGCAACGCCCTACATCGGTTTGGCGTCGGTTCAGGAGCAGTCCGGACCATTAACGGGACATTTAAGCTTCATGTTGAGCTTGAGGAAAAGCTGGCAAAGTTCAAACAAACGGAAGCAGCAATCGCCTATCAATCAGGCTTTAATTGTAATATGGCGGCCATTTCTGCTGTGATGGACGAAAACGATGCGATCCTTTCTGATGAATTAAACCATGCATCCATCATCGATGGCTGCCGATTATCGAGAGCAAAGATTATCCGGTTCGGCCATTCAGACATGAACGACTTACGTGTGAAAGCAAAAGCGCTAACGGAATCGGGACAATATAACAAAATAATGGTGATTACAGATGGTGTTTTTTCAATGGATGGAGATATCGCTAAGCTTCCAGAAATCGTAGAAATTGCCGATAAATACGATCTGATCACCTATGTAGATGATGCACACGGCTCCGGAGTGTTAGGCAATGGCGCAGGGACAGTCAAGCATTTCGGCCTTTCAGATCATATAGACTTTCAGATTGGTACTCTATCAAAAGCCATTGGGGTTGTCGGAGGTTATGTTGCCGGAAAACAGGCGTTAATTAATTGGCTAAAAGTCCGCAGCCGCCCGTTTCTATTTTCTACGGCGATGACGCCAGCTGATACAGCTGCCTGCATTAAAGCAATAAGTATTTTGACAGAGAGCACAGAATTACATGATCGCCTTTGGGATAATGGGAACTATTTGAAGCATGGTTTGAAGGAACTCGGCTTTAACATTGGAAATAGCGAAACACCCATCACCCCTTGCATCATTGGAAATGAAGTTCAAACACAGAAGTTTAGTCAACGTCTTTACGAAGAAGGGGTCTATGCAAAAGCAATCGTCTTTCCTACCGTACCAAAAGGGACAGGAAGGGTCCGAAATATGCCGACAGCATCTCACACAACAGAAATGCTGGATCGTGCTATAGCCTCCTATGCTAAGGTTGGCAAGGAAATGGGGATCATCTAGCGGCTCTATCAAATCGAGTCGCTAATTTAGTAGTTTTTAGAGATGAATGTGGAGGAACAACGATGAAGAAAATTTTGATTACCGGTGCATTAGGTCAAATCGGGTCAGAATTAACAGCCAGGCTTAGAAATGTGTACGGCACGGACCGTGTGATTGCTACTGATATAAGAAAATTGGTAAACGAAACGACAGAAGCTGGTCCCTTCGAACTCTTGGATGTTACAAATGGAGAATTACTCCTCCAAATTGCTAATCGTTATCAAGTTGATACGATTATTCATTTGGCGGCCATTTTATCGGCAAAAGCAGAGGCTAACCCGACTTTAGCTTGGCATTTAAACATGGGTGGGCTGGTTAATGCACTCGAGACCGCAAAAGAGCTGCAATGTCAATTCTTCACCCCAAGCTCGATTGCAGCATTTGGCTCTACAACCCCAAAGAAGCAAACCCCACAAAACACTTTGATGCGTCCAACAACGATGTATGGGATTAATAAAGTTGCTGGAGAGTTGTTAGCAGATTACTATCATATTCGATTCGGAGTCGATACGCGCGGGCTCCGCTTTCCAGGGTTAATTTCCTATTTAACGCAGCCAGGCGGTGGAACAACCGACTATGCAGTCGAAATTTTCGAAGAAGCATTTAACAGTGGTGAATACACCTGTTATTTAAAAAAAGGGACTTATCTGGATATGATGTATATGCCGGATGCACTGAATGCGATTATTGATTTAATGGAGGCTGACCCCTCAACATTAAAACATCGAAATTCGTATAATGTTACGTCGATGAGTTTTGACCCCGAAGAAATAGCTGCCGAAATAAGGAAGCATCTCCCCGGCTTTACATTGAACTATAGCGTGGATCCAATCCGGCAAAGAATTGCCGACAGCTGGCCGGACTCGATTGATCCCACCACAGCCAAGCAAGAATGGGGCTTTAAGACAAGCTACGATTTACCTGCGATGACGGTAGATATGCTAGAAAAATTAAGGAAAAAACGGACGGCAAGTTAACGATATGACTCTAACCATAACGAGCGGCTCCCATTTGAAGCTAGCTCGTTTGTTTTCATTTAAAACGAAATTCGTATTTAATATCCCTTTCACGATTCAGTAATAAATTGTTCATATTTTGCATCTAAGATATAGAAAGGTTAAAAAAACAAAGGAGATGAACCATGTTATCTAACTTAAAAACTCGAAAAGGGATGTTTATTCTATCAGGTGCAGTTTTAGCTGCTGCTACGATAATTTTGCTCGGCTTTAATATTTTTAAAGACAATGCTGCTGCCAAGGTAAATGGCGAAATGATCAGTAAAGAGGAACTAAACCAAGTATTAAATGACCAATATGGTGAGGAAGTTTTAGATTCCCTCATTTCTGAAAAATTAATTGAACAAGAAGCGAAGAACAAGAAAATTACGGTTGCTGACAGTGAAATTAAGGCAGAGTTAAAAACGCTTCAAGATTCATATGGCGGAGCGGATGCTTTTGAGGAAGCGATGAAATCGAGCGGAGTTTCAATGGATCGAGTCAATAAAGACCTTAAAACCTATATTCTGACGAGAAAAATCCTTGAGCCAAGAATCAACATTACCGATGACGAAATGAAAACGTATTTCGAAGAAAATAAAACCTCCTTCGAAGAAGGGGAACAAGTAAAGGCCAGCCATATTTTGGTGGAAGACGAAAAAACGGCAAATGAAATAAAGGACAAGCTGGCTAATGGTGCAGATTTTGCAGAGCTCGCCAAAGAGTATTCTACTGATACGGGATCAAAGGACAATGGTGGAGATCTCGGCTTCTTCGTTAAAGGAGAAATGGTTGCCGAATTTGAAGAGGCAGCTTTTTCAATGGCAGTTAATGAGATTAGCGCGCCTATTAAGACGGATTATGGCTACCACATTATTAAGGTAGTTGAAAAGAAAGCAGCATCAGAAGCAAAATTTGACGATCATAAAGATGAAATTAAAGAAACGTTACTAAGTGAAAAAATGCAATCCGAATACACCACATGGTTAGAAGAAGCGAAAAAGGACGCTGAGATAAAAACGTATTAATTTCTGGATTTTGAAAACAATCCCCCCTTCTATCAGAAAAGAGACAAGCATATATTGATAAAAACGTATGGGGGGACGCCAGTGAAAGAATTAAATCTTCATACAAAAAACCGAGTTCGCTTACTATATATAGTTCTAACGAGTGTTTTCATCATTTTTATAATAAGGGTCGGATATATGCAGTTGATTTATCAAAACAATATCGTGACCTTTGCGCAAATGGATCAAAACGTTAAGGAACTGAACGCGCCAATTATAGAAGAGGTGAAGGCTAGCTTTGATGTGAATTTAGACAACTATAATGAGGTATCGACAGAGGATATTATTAATAGCGGGAAAACGGATGTTGGCTCGTTATCTTTGTTGGATATTGTCTATACGAGCTGTCAAGATGGATGTTATGGGCGGCCGGCTGTCTACCTTCAAAAATCAAAAGGGTTTGTTTTTTATAAAAATAAGGATGGCGAGGACACACTGGCAGAAATTCAAAGAGAATATTCACGATGGGCGATTTCAAAAATCAACAAAGCTGGCAGTGAGTAAACAATAAAACATTTTGCCTTTCATCATGTTCCAAGGGATGCTTTTTGCATCTCTTTTTCTATTGCAATAAAATGTAAAAATATCGATTTTACCAAGATAAATGAACAAATTATTAACAAACTATTTCAGCCCGATTAAATATTTGGTATATATTGAAAAAACGGTTGAACCTGATTGGATTTCGTTTTAATTTGGATTAAAGAAGATATTTTTAGGAATTGTCGATCCAAGATGGCAAGACTGTCTTAATAACTTAACTAATTGGAATCAAGTAAAACAGGATGGTGCTTTTATGAAAATATTGATGATAGAGGATAACGAAAGTGTTTGTTCAATGGTAGAAATGTTTTTTATCAAGGAGGGCATTCAAGGCGAATTTGTACATGATGGCAAGGATGGGTTACAGCGCTATAAGGATGGAGAATGGGATTTATTGATTATTGATTGGATGCTGCCAAGTATGGATGGTGTGACAATTTGTCGGAGGATCCGTGAAGATAATAAATCGATCCCGATCATTATGTTAACGGCAAAGGATACAGAATCGGATCAAGTTCTTGGCCTTGAAATGGGCGCTGACGATTATGTTACAAAGCCGTTTAGTCCATTAGCCTTAATGGCGCGAATAAAGGCAGTCGCAAGACGTTCACTACAGTCTGGAAAAGAGGAAGAGACAAACGTATCCCATTACTTAGAAACTCAGTGTTTTAAAATTAGCAAAGAGACCCGTGAGGTATTTTTGAAAAATGAACCGATTTCGAATCTAACACCAAAGGAATTTGATTTACTTTACTATTTCATCGAACATCCGCGCCAGGTTTTTTCCCGGGAGCAGCTACTGGAACGAGTTTGGGGGTATCAGTTTTATGGAGATGAACGGACCGTTGATGTTCATATTAAACGTCTCCGCAGTAAAATTGGTACACCGAATCAGCCTTTTTTACACACGGTATGGGGTGTAGGCTATAAGTTTGATGAGTCGGTGGTGGAAGATGAAGCTTAAATATATTTACCAGCTCTTTATTAGCCATATTAGCATCCTGATTGTTGCATTCTTAATATTGAGCGTTGTTTTTACAAATTTAGTGGAAGACTTTGTCTATCGTTCCAAAGGAGAAGAGTTGACAAACTATGGCGAAAATATTTTGCATCAATTTGAACGAATTCAGATGGGACGAGAGCAAATTCTCAATCAATATAGCTCTGTCTTAAAAGCAAGAAACATTAATTTCATTCTTTTTGATGACCATGCGACTGTTGTTTATCCAGTTGTAGGCAAAATCCCAAGGATTGAACTCAAGGAAGATGAATGGGAGCAGATAACAAAAGGGAATAAGCTCGTTGTAAAACGTGATACTCGTTATGATCAAGACGTATCCCTTGTGGCGGTTCCTTATTTTGAGGGTGGGAGATTTCTCGGTGGTATTTTACTCATTTCTCCGGTAAGTGGTACACGTGATATGATCAGTGAAATTAATCAGTACCTCCTGTATACCGTTTTCATTGCCTTATCCGTAACACTCTTATTAAGTTGGATTTTGTCTAAGGTGCATGTACGGAGAATTCAAGGGATCCGCGATGCAACCGCAATGGTATCGACTGGAAATTATGATGTGAAGTTGCCTTCCTCAGAATTTGATGAAATTGGCGAGCTGGCCAATGATTTTAATAATATGGTGATGAAATTAAAAGGCTCAATGGATGAGATTGATAGCTTAGAAAATCGCAGACGACAGTTTATGGCCGATGTCTCACACGAAATGAGGACCCCTTTAACAACGATTAGCGGTGTGATTGAGGGGATGCGGAACAAAATGATTTCGGAAGAGGATAAAGAAAAAGGAATCAGCCTTGTTAGCAAAGAAACAAAGCGGTTGATTCGTTTAGTTAATGAAAATTTGGATTATGAGAAAATCCGCTCCAATCAAATAAAACTTTTCAAAGAAGATATTCAGCTCGAAGAATTACTTGAGATTATTAAAGAAACGTTACTTTTCCAGGCAGAAGAAAAACACAATCAAATTACCGTTGAGGTAGAGAAAGGTACCATCGTTCATGCTGATTATGATCGATTGATTCAAATTCTAATCAATATTACAAAAAACAGCATTCAATTTACATCAGAAGGGACGATTTGGCTACGAGGCAAAACAGAGGACGGTTATTCAATTATCGAAATTGAGGACACCGGTGTTGGGATCCCTGCCAATGAGATTGAATCGATATGGCGCCGCTTCTATAAAGCCGACTTATCTCGAACAAACAACCCTTACGGGGAATTTGGACTTGGTTTGTCCATTGTAAAACAGTTGGTTCAACTTCATGATGGGGAAATTACTGTATCAAGTGAAGAAAGTAAAGGAACGAAGTTTGTGATTCGAATCCCGTTAAAGAAATTATGATTATATAAGTAAGTGAAAAAATGGCATCCATTGCGGATGCCATTTTTTTGTTTACAGTCTACGTCGTTGTCTACTTTTTAATGCTTAATAATTGTAATGATTATTTCTTTAACTATTCATTTTCTTTTACAACTTTGTTAATAAGTTTGTCATATTTTCTGGATATGATGAATTCAGATGAAAATAGTTGGTGAACTTCAACTAAATATAGAATTTTTTGTCAAATAATGGAGGGAAGAACCGTGGAAAATTATCAAGCTCCTGAACAACAAGTCATTGTTCATAAACATTCTAAAGGGAAACAGTTTGTCTCAACGGTTACAGGCGGGATTATTGGCTCCGTCTTAACTTTTGCATTCGTATTAAGTCCATATTCAGACGAGATCTTGACGAAATTAAATCTAGACAAATTAAATCAGCAAATCGTTACGACCGTCGAAAAAGCAGATTCATCTAAAACCAACACGGAAACAACACCAGTTCATGCAAAGACGACAACAAGCACTCAGAATTCTTCGATCGCCGATATGGTGGAAACCGCTTCGAAGTCGATCGTTGGCGTCGTGAACTTGCAACAATCTTCGAGAGGTTTCTCATCTCAGTCCCAAACTGTTGAAAGCGGGACAGGCTCAGGGGTTATTTTTAAAAAAGATGGTGACAGTGCCTATATAGTTACAAACAATCATGTAATAGAAAATGCAAGTCAGGTTGAAATCACTCTCTCTGATGGTCAAAAGACAACCGCCAAAATTATCGGTGCAGATGCGTTAACCGATTTGGCTGTTCTTGAAATTGATGGGAAATATGCAAGTGACGTTCTAGACTTTGGGGATTCTTCAACACTTCGGGCAGGAGATCAGGTAGTAGCAATTGGGAATCCGCTTGGTCTTGATTTTGCTGGTACGGTTACGCAAGGGATTGTCAGCGGCACTGACCGCTCCATGACTGTCTCAACTTCAGATGGTCAGTGGGAGCTTACTGTAATTCAAACAGATGCAGCCATTAACCCTGGTAACAGTGGTGGTGCATTGTTAAATACGGACGGCCTTGTGATTGGAATTAACAGCTTGAAGATTTCTGAAAGCGGGGTAGAGGGATTAGGCTTTGCGATTCCAAGTAATGATGTTATCCCGATTGTCAATGAACTGATCCAAAAAGGTAAGATTACACGTCCATATTTAGGGGTTAGTCTCGCTGACCTAGAACAAATTCCAACGC
Organism: Neobacillus terrisolis; assembly: GCF_051233475.1. NCBI lineage: Bacteria > Bacillati > Bacillota > Bacilli > Caryophanales > Bacillaceae > Neobacillus > Neobacillus terrisolis. Next base: position 97,618 of record NZ_JBKFGH010000016.1, read on the forward strand.
AATATTTACAAAGTCTTCCTGAAAACGTGACGAAGGGAACGATGGTCACCAATGTAGATGCCAACTCACCCGCTGGTAAGGCAGGCGTTCAAGTGGAGGACGTCATTGTGTCCTTAAACGGAAGTAAAATTGAAAATGCTAGTGATCTTAGAAAAATTCTTTATTCGAATGTTGAAGTTGGAGACAAAGTGAAGTTAGAGATTTACAGAAACGGAGAATTAAAGACAATAAACATTACGTTGAGCGAGTAAAAATGGAATAACTATTGAAAGGAGGTGAAATGAATGAAAAAACGGATTATTTGGTTCGTAATCATCGCAGCGGCAGCGATGCTAATCTTCCATTTTGCAACAATGGCATTACTTAACTTCGGGATTGGACAAGCTGGACAATTTTCCCCACAGGGTCAGTCTTTTGGGTTGCATGGCATGCAAAAAGGCGGTTTTGGGCATTTCGGAGACTCATCACGACATATGATGGGCGGTCACCATAGTTTTACTGGAACTAGAGACTTTGGAGGTATGAGCAGCTTTGTTTTCCCTCTTCTATTTGAGCTTGGTCTTATCGGAGCAGGATTTGTAATTTGGAAGCTTTCAGCCAAAAACAAAGTATTAAAGTGGAGCGGAGCTGGTCTTGTTTTTATTGGGCTTTGGGCACTATTACCAAACTGGCTAGTATTATTAGCATTGATTGTCGGCGTCTATTATTGGTATAAAACTAGAAATGCGGAGGATCGTCCGATAGTAACGGGAGATTACCTCACCGTTCCAACTCAGAAACTTGATTTTCTCGATGAATGGGAACGGACCATTATGAAGGAGGAGAAATAAAGTGGGTATTTTTAAGAGATTAAAAGGGATTGCACTAGCCGATATAAATTCTGTCATTGATAAGATGGAAGATCCGATTAGTATGTTAAATCAATATTTAAGAGATCTGGAAGTTGAAATCGAAAAAGCAGAAAAGTCTCTCGCAAATCAGCTTTTTATTGAAAAGAAATATGAGTGCATTCTCACCGAAACAGAGGGAATTGTCTCAAAGCGGGCACGCCAAGCGCAGTTAGCCGTTGAAAAAAATGAAGATGAAATTGCCAAGCTTGCACTGCAGGATAAAATCACCAATGAGAAAAAATTAGCAACAACGAAAGAAGCATATGAAACAACGAAAAAGCAAACGACCACTTTGTATGGACAAGTAAAAAAATTAAAAGAAACATACGAAGAGCTACAGCGGAAAAAACTTATCCTTATTTCTAGAGCGAATGCGGCACAAGCTAGCAACCAGGTCAACCAAACGCTCGCATCTTTCTCTCCGGAAAATGCAGTAAGAGGATTTGCCCGAATGGAAGATCAAATTTTGAATCTAGAAGCAAAAGCTAGTGCTGCCCAATCGATTTACGAAATGAAGCGGCCACAGGAAGCAATCTACTTAGATAAAATCCTTCAAGAAGAAGTTCAATTAGAATTTGACAAGCTAAAACGGACACAGCCTGAAACCGTTTAAGGCGGAACTGTTCTAAAGCTGCATAGTCTGATTAGGATTTATAAGCGTTCAAGCCAATGTTAGGAAATGCATTCAATCTTTAGAAAATAAAACTCCCGACTCAATCAATTAACATAACTAAACCCCACTACCGCCTAACAGGCAGGAATGGGGTTTTCATTTTTTCGCACGAGATATGGATTAACCAATCGTTCTAACCGTATCGCTAATATGGAAATTAGCGTTTCACATAAATAAGCTTGTCTTTTTTCTCAGTCACTTTGCCAATAATTTCTGCAATTTGATGACCGCGTTGATGTAGATTGTCAATATACTGGTTTGCCTCTGTTTCATCTAAGGCAACAAGTAAACCGCCCGATGTAATAGCATCGCAAAGAACTATCTGCTCTTCCGGTGATATCGAGTCATATTCAACGTCGTTTATCAGCCATTTATGATTAGCTTTCGAACCTCCTGGTACAACCCCATCTTTGGCTAATTCAAAAGTACCTTCCAAAACGGGTACCCTAGAAAGCTTGATTTCTAAGCTTACATTGCTGCCGCGCGCCATTTCGCTTCCGTGACCTAACAATCCAAACCCAGTTACATCGGTTACAGCATATGGGTGAAGTCCGCTTAAGGCTTCGGCAGCTGTTTTGTTTAGAGCGGCCATTGTGTCGGTTACGACTTGTTCCTGTTCAGGTGACACCACGTTTCTTTTTATACCGGTGGTAAGGATTCCAACCCCAATTGGCTTTGTTAACACAAGAACATTTCCTGGCTTAGCACCGACATTTTTCCAAATTTTACTTGGGTGTACAATCCCGGTAACAGATAAACCGAACTTTGGCTCTTGGTCATCAATCGAGTGACCACCAACGGTTACAGCACCGCTTTCTTTCACTTTGTCAGCCGCCCCGCGCAGTATTTCAGCAAGAATATCAGGACCTAATTTCTTTACGGGATACCCAACGATATTTAGGACCGTTTTTGGTTCACCGCCCATCGCATAGACGTCGCTTAGCGCATTTGCAGCAGCAATTTGGCCAAACTTAAATGGATCATCTACGATAGGAGTAAAATAATCTAGCGTTTGGATTAAGGCAATCGAATCTGTTAATTGGTAAACTCCGGCATCATCAGAAGTTTCGTGCCCAACAAGCAATTCTGGAACCGGCTCTTGTTCAGGTAAGAGGCGCAACACTTGCGCCAAGTCCTCAGGACCAATTTTGCAGCCTCAGCCAGCTTTAGATGATAATGAAGTTAGGCGTATTTTTTCTTGTTCGTTCACCGTTTTCCACCTCCATTGATTAGTATACCTTTATTTGTCCATTCACGCACCAAATTGAAACAGGACATTTGCGATAGAATTCAGTTTGTACTAAAATGTCAATATTATCTTACTGTGAAACGGATATGAATCCGTTTATTAGAAGAAAGAAGGAGGATAACTACATTGAAAAAATATCAAATTGTGATTGAATTTTGCATGATGTGAAATTATGCACCGAAAGCCGCGAGTGTCGCGGAGGAATTATTTACACATTTCAGAGCCCAGATTGAAAAACTGGAGTTAATCCCATCTTCCGGTGGAGTATTTGAGGTTACGATTAATCAAGAAAAAGTTTATTCGAAAAAGGAAACTGGAAAGTTCCCACATTCAAAAGATTTAATCGAAATAATGGAAGCTTTATAAATAGACGATACAGACCGACTCATTAATGAGCGGTCTTTTATTATTATTTTTAAATAATATGAATCGCTATAACCACCTTTGTGTTGCAATAAATAATTGGTATAATAAAGGTTGACTGTTAATTTGGAGGGGTAATTTTGAAACATTTACTTCGATCATTGCCTCCTGTTCATGAGCTGCAAAAGGAAGCTAGGTTTACGAAAATATTAGCTGATAACAGCTTGGAGACAGGTTATTTAACAAATGTATTAAAAGAGAGGCTTGACCTGGTTAGAGAGGAAATACTAGCCGGAGCATGGAAGGGATCGGAGCCAGGAACTTCTATGTTTATGGATGAATTCTTCTCTCAAGTTGAAGCATTGGTGCAAAAACAAATCGGTTATACATTAAAAAGAGTGATTAATGCGACTGGGACGATTTTACATACGAACCTTGGCCGGGCCCGACTTAGTGACCGTGCCGCCCATCATGCCCTAGAAGCGGCTCAAAATTATTCAAACCTTGAATATAAGCTTGAAGAAGGAGAACGAGGTTCACGCCATAGCCATGTAGAGTCCCTAGTAAAAGATATTACTGGTGCAGAGGCAGCTATGGTGGTAAACAATAATGCTGCTGCTGTATATTTGGTGCTTCGAACGCTTGCTTTTGAAAAAGAAGTCATTGTTTCAAGAGGGCAGCTTGTTGAAATCGGCGGTTCCTTTCGGATTTCTTCTATTATGGAAGAGAGCGGTGCAAGTTTGAAAGAGGTGGGCACCACTAATAAAACTCATTTATATGATTACGAGAATGCAATAAGTCCTGAAACAGCAATGATTTTAAAGGTGCATACGAGTAATTTTAAAACGATCGGCTTTACAAAATCGGTTGAAACAGAGGAATTGGTTGAATTAACACAAAAACATGAGCAAATTATTTTCTACGAAGATCTTGGCAGCGGTGTTCTTTACGATTTCCAGAAACACGGCATCGGTGATGAACCAGTTGTTGGTGAGGTTATTAAAATGGGAGCAGATCTCGTTTCCTTTAGTGGTGACAAATTGCTCGGGGGCCCTCAGGCGGGAATCATCGCAGGGAAGAAAGTGTTGATTGATAAGTTAAAGAAACATCAGCTTGCTCGTGTATTGCGTGTTGACAAGATGACGTTAGCAGCACTTGAGGGAACGTTAATTGACTATTTAAAAGGCGGACCTGAATTGAAAAATATTCCGACGTTGCGGGACCTCCTTTATTCTTCTGAAGAAATAAAAGAACGAGCTGACAACTTTGTGAGGCGAGTGCCGGACCATTATGAGGTAAAGATTGTTGAAGGGACAAGCCAGGTTGGCGGAGGGACGATGCCTGATGTCACACTTCCGACTTTTGTGGTTTCCTTAAAACATAACGAACTGACTGCAGAACAAGCTGCAAGAAAACTTAGAATCGACTTTTCGCCATCGATCATAGTTCGAATTCAAAATGAAGAAATTCAGCTTGATTTAAGAACGGTTACAGAGGAAGAAGAGGAACAAATCCTAAATGCTTTAAAAAATTTACATTAGAATATTTTTAAAGAGGCAAAAATCGATTTCGATTTTGCCTCTTTTTTATTTGGCTGTGTTTAATTTGCTGTTGATTTACGCTGCAGGCGCTCGCTTTCCGCGGGGGAGTCCGTGAGCCTGTCTAGCTGCAGTGGCTAGGGGCTCGGGGTCATAAGCCAATCCGTCAAGAAGGTCAAAGACCGACCTTCATGCCGGCTCGTCTTATGCCTGTCGCCCCTGGGCAAGCCGCTTCCGCTTTTCCTTTTCCTCGGCGTCATAGCGCCTGCGGGGTCTCACGTGACACCTTCTCCCGCAGGAGTCTCGCACCTTCCGCTCCAATCAACAGAATGCACAAAAATCAACATTCCTCTTTAAACAGCCTATTATTTATCGATAAAGGGTTATTTTACATATCATGGTGGGAGTTGTGCTTTTGTCTTGTATGGTTCCGATTCTTTACTTTGTGAGAACCGCTAAGGGGGGCGGGTTGACCACTGTTGCCGCCTTTTGGAGCGTTTCTCCGCATATCTTTCCCATTATTTTTATTCATTTTGCATCCCTCCTAAACTTAGCTTGGATTTTTAACGGATTATTATACTGAATATTTTTCAGCAAACTGCACAATTTAACGGTATCTTGTATTAGGAGTGAAAATTCATGCCATATCATAAAAATAAACAACAGGCGTTTCAAGCTGCTCAGCAAAGTACTGAGGAAGCGCGAGGGCTATATAATGTAATCGTTGAGGATAGTTCAAGTTACGGTCACCAATTAAAGCATTTATGGGAAGAAGTAAATGAAGCGTACCAACAAATTGAAAATGCTCTAGAAGTGGCATCCGATCATCAGAGAGACCAACTCGAAAAGTTCCGATCTGACCTGGAAACCATCATTCATGAGGCAAATTTATCAGAGTAAACTCCGTCTAATAAGGCTGACTCAATTTCGGGAATTTTGCCGATGAGTCAGCCTTATTTTTATATTAGTGATTTTTCTTCCGTTTTTTGTTATTTTGTCGTTGTCTTTCTGTTAATGGTTCATTCGATAATTCCTCATTATATCCTGCACCAACTCCTTGAGACTTGGCCGCATTCATCCCAGGAATCACATGATTTGCTTTTCTTTTTGACAATATTTTCACCTCCTTGTTTATCTTTTCCTTATCATAAAAAGTCATTCAGTAGGAATTTTATTTTAGTGAAATAATACTTTGGTGGGGTAAATAATAAACGGAAGAAAATCGAGGGGCATTGTTTCTATGTTTCTTATCTAAACACATTAAAAATCATTAATACAATAAGATAAACTTATAAAAGTCAATAACTTTCTTGTTATTTACTTATAACGGATGTTGTATTAAAATTGGAATTGCAAGAAAAGTTAGGATGGGCGAGAAAATTCAAACTTTTCGACAATTTACCTTGTTTTGGTATAATTGAGTACGAATAGGGGGTAATACATATGGCAAAAAATGATGTTTTGTCAAAAAATGATGTTTTCCAATCACGTGCATCGTTTGAACTGAACGGAAAAACGTACAACTATTATCGTTTAAGCGCTTTAGAGGAAGCGGGTCTTGGTAATATTTCTAGACTACCTTATTCCATTAAAGTATTGCTTGAATCAGTGCTTCGTCAATATGACGGCCGTGTTATCACAAAAGAGCATGTTGAAAACCTTGCTAAATGGGGAACAAGTGAAGTAAAGGAAATCGACGTTCCTTTCAAACCTTCACGTGTTATCTTGCAAGATTTCACTGGTGTACCAGCTGTAGTTGACCTTGCTTCTTTACGTAAGGCAATGGCTGATATGGGTGGAGATCCAGACAAAATCAACCCTGAAAAAACGGTTGACCTTGTCATCGACCACTCTGTACAAGTTGATAACTATGGTACGGCTTCTGCTTTAGAAGCAAATATGGAATTGGAATTTGAACGTAATGCTGAGCGTTATCAATTCCTTAGCTGGGCACAAAAAGCATTCAACAACTATCGTGCTGTTCCACCAGCAACTGGTATCGTTCACCAAGTTAACCTTGAGTATCTTGCTGACGTTGTCCACGTTGCAACTACTGAAGATGGAGACCTTGAAGCATATCCTGATACATTAGTAGGTACTGACTCTCATACAACCATGATCAACGGTATCGGTGTTCTTGGATGGGGTGTTGGTGGTATCGAAGCGGAAGCAGGAATGCTTGGACAGCCTTCATACTTCCCAGTTCCAGAAGTAATCGGGGTTAAGCTTGTTGGTGAGCTTCCAAACGGTGCTACAGCTACAGACCTTGCTTTAAAAGTAACTCAAGTACTTCGCGGTGCTGGTGTAGTTGGTAAATTCGTTGAGTTCTTCGGACCTGGCGTATCTGCCCTACCATTAGCTGACCGTGCTACTGTTGCGAACATGGCTCCAGAATATGGTGCTACTTGTGGATTCTTCCCAATCGATGGTGAATCTTTAGAGTATCTACGTTTAACTGGTCGTGATGAAGAAGCAATTAAAGTAGTAGAAAAATATTGTCAAGAAAACGGCTTATTCTTAAATCCTAGCGATGAACCTGTTTATACTAAGGTTATCGAAATTGATCTTTCTGCGATTGAGGCAAATCTTTCTGGTCCTAAGCGTCCACAAGATTTAATTCCTCTTTCAAAAATGAAAGAAACTTTCGTAGCTCAAGTAAGCGCTCCACAAGGAAACCAAGGCTTTGGTTTAACTGAAGCTGAACTTGACAGAGAAATCACTGTTAAGTTTAATAGTGGTGACGAAACAGTTATGAAATCTGGTGCTATTGCAATCGCTGCAATCACTAGCTGTACAAATACTTCTAATCCATACGTTCTTGTTGGCGCTGGTTTAGTTGCTAAGAAAGCAGTGGAACTAGGACTTCAAGTTCCTAAATTCGTAAAAACTTCCTTGGCTCCTGGATCTAAGGTTGTAACTGGATATCTTCGCGATTCTGGCTTACTTCCATACCTAGAGCAATTAGGCTTTAACACTGTTGGATACGGCTGTACTACCTGTATCGGTAACTCCGGTCCATTAAAAGATGAAATCGAAAAAGCTGTTGCTGATAGCGATCTTTTAGTTACTTCTGTACTTTCAGGTAACCGTAACTTTGAAGGACGTATCCACCCGCTTGTAAAAGGTAACTACCTTGCATCACCACCACTTGTAGTGGCGTATGCTCTTGCAGGTAACGTAAACATTGACCTTCAAAAGGATCCAATTGGAAAAGGCAAAGATGGTCAAGATGTATTCTTTAATGACATTTGGCCAACTACTGCTGAAGTTAATGAAGTGGTTAAGCAAACTGTTACACCTGAATTGTTCCGCAGAGAATACGAAAACGTATTTGGCGATAATGCTCGCTGGAACGAAATTAAAACTAGCAATGAGCCTTTATACACTTGGGATGAGGATTCAACTTATATTGCGAACCCTCCATTCTTCGAAGGCTTAAAAGCTGATCCAGATGAAGTGAAGCCATTAACTGGTTTACGTGTAGTTGGTAAATTTGGTGACTCAGTAACTACTGACCACATTTCACCAGCTGGTTCTATTGGTAAAGATACTCCTGCAGGTAAATACTTGCTTGAAAAAGGCGTTTCTCCACGTGACTTCAACTCTTACGGTTCTCGCCGTGGTAACCACGAAGTTATGATGAGAGGTACATTCGCAAACATCCGTATCCGTAACCAAGTTGCTCCTGGCACTGAAGGTGGATTCACTACTTACTGGCCAACTGGCGAAGTAATGTCAATCTTTGATGCTTGTATGAAATACAAAGCTGATGGCACAGGTCTTGCCATCCTAGCTGGTAAAGATTACGGTATGGGATCTTCACGTGACTGGGCTGCTAAAGGTACAAACCTTTTAGGAATTAAAACAGTTATCGCTGAAAGCTTTGAGCGTATCCACCGTTCTAACCTAGTGTTAATGGGTGTTCTTCCACTTCAATTCAAAGAAGGCGAAAGCGCTGAAACACTTGGCTTGACTGGTAAAGAAACAATCGAAGTTCAAGTTGATGAAAACGTAAGACCACGTGATTTTGTAAAAGTTACAGCTACTGATGAAGCTGGTAACAAGAAAGAATTCGAAGTTCTTGTTCGCTTTGATTCAGAAGTTGAAATTGACTACTACCGCCATGGTGGTATCCTTCAAATGGTATTACGCGAAAAGATTAAAGGATAATTTATTCTTTACAGGCGTCCGGTCAAATTTGATCGGACGCCTTTTATTATTATTAATGTGACTAAGTCACGGTTCTTATTAGATTCAGGGAATTGTAACATATTTATTATGTTTATCTCTTTATTTTTCAGCAATAATTAGGTTAAAATACTTTTAATAAGAAACACGGAAGTGCTTACCAAGTGCTTATGACCGTGGTCCAAAAAAGCTAAAAGTGGACAAGAATTTCGGTGAAAATTAAAGGAGGCGCAGCATGGTTAAAAAAGTAATTGCTGCAGTAGTATTAGTAGCCTTGTTTGCCGTTGCCATGGTGCATGCAATGGATAAAGAGGATACGAAAGCAACTAGCCAAAAGTCCGGATTAGAAGTGGGAAATACTCCACCAGATTTTGAGTTAAAAACATTGACGGGTGAAACGGCAAAATTATCGGATTATAAAGGAAAAAAAGTGATGCTGAATTTCTGGGCAACATGGTGTCCTCCGTGTAAAGCCGAAATGCCTGAAATGCAGAAATTTTATGAAGCTAATAAGGATAACGTAGAAATATTGGCTGTCAATATGGATACGAATAACGATGTTGCAGGGTTTGTTCAAAATACTGGTCTTACGTTTCCGATATTATTGGATGAGACAAATGAAGTGAATAAAAATTATCAGATCGTTTCTATTCCAACTACTTTCTTTATTGATGAGAACGGGGTCATAACATATCGATTTACCGGTCAAATGAAATTAGAAGATATGGAAAAGTATACGAAATAACAAAAAATGGCTAACCAACTTATGATGCTGGTTAGCCTTTTTTGTTTTTAAATCTCTATATTACACTATGTTAAAATAATTAAGGTTTTTACTATTAAAAAAACTTAAAGAAATTTTCAAAAAGTTGTAATAATTGTAACCGATTACGGGCAGAATAACTGTTACAATAAGGACAAGGAAGGTGATTACAATGAGAAAACCACGGAAACGTTCCTTTGCAGAACTTGTATTAGAAAATAAACGTCAGCTGTTGAGTGATCGTGCTGCAATGGAGAAAATAGAAACTCGTATCGAGGAAAAAAGATTGGAAAAAGCTGAATAATATTGGATGCATTTCCTTACTTATATTCCTTCCTACTGGGTAAGCTAACATTTGAGGAGGGATTCAAATGGGAAAGCAGAAAAGAAGAAGTCAAGCCTTTGTTCCTGAAACCCTAGGTACGCAACCCCGTGGTTTTGGAGGCAATAAAGGGAAGAAAATGCAGGATACATCCGGACAACATGCCCAAGTCATCCAAACAAAAGGGGAGTAAATATATATTCTCAAGTTAGCTAACCCGCCGCGATGGTGGGTTTTTTTGTTTGTCTGCCGATTAGCCAAAGCCGATGGTACGTATAATGCATAAAATCTCCAGAGTTTTCCTTTATATTTTTCCTGTTTCGTTACAAACTAATTCTGTAACAAAGCAAATTTAAGGAGGACTAAGGATGGCAAACAATAGACCGAAACCCGATGATCGTAGCGATAATGTAGAAAAGCTTCAAGAAATGATCGTTCATACGATTGAAAACATGGAAGAAGCTGAAGCGGCAATGGAATTTGCAAGTGGTGAAGAAAGAGAGCAAATTGCTGCTAAGAATGACCGGCGCAGAGAGGCGATTGATGCAATGCGTTTAGAAGTAAAAGATGAGGCGCGTGCACAAAAAGACCGTTAACATGTATTGATATTTTCATTTTTGATGACCTGTCTGTAATGGATAGGTCTTTTTATTGTACCTTCGATTAACAAAAATTCAAGTTATATGTTAATAAATGAGCAGGTTGCTTTTAATCTAAGCTTGTTATGATAAGATAATTATTATGAAAACGAAGCAAAGAAGTATTAGAAAAAGGGGAGTAAACCATGCTTGTTTCAACGAAGGAAATTGAGGTAAGGTACGCAGAAACCGATCAAATGGGAGTCGTTTATCATGCGAACTATTTAGTTTGGATGGAACTAGGCCGGACAAAATTAATTCAAGACCTAGGATATAATTATGCAGAGATGGAAAAAGACGGTATTATTTCTCCCGTAATTGATATTGAAGCCTCCTATAAAAAACCTCTTCGCTACGGCGAATCTGCAACGATAAAAACATGGATAGAAGAATATGATGGTTTCCGAGTAACCTATGGCTACGAAATTTACACCGGTGGCGGTGATTTAGCTGTTACAGGGAAATCTAAACATGTATGTGTTAAACAAGAGACTTTCCGTCCAATTTCAATTAAACGTACTTATCCAGATTGGCATCAGGCCTATGAAAATGCCAAAAAAACAGAATAAACTTGCTTAGGTAGAGGTGACGATATGGCATTCGGAATTAAGCGGTCAGAATTAGTGGAGTGGAAAAGAAGGGTATCTGAAGGTCAGATTGCCTTTATTACTCATTTTTGGATTGACGATCGATTTCCGCATTGTAAAACTGTTACAAAAGTTGGCTGCAGTGATATAAATAAATTGATTGAATGGGGGAACCAATACGGCTTAAAACCGGAGTGGATTGATGGAAGGGACAAAAGCTATCCTCATTTTGATTTACTGGGTGACAAGCAAAAAACGATTCTTCAAAAAGAGGGCCTCGACCATTTAATTTGGTAGCAAAAGAGAAATCAAAACAAGCAGGCAATTAATCGCCTGCTTGTTTTTTTTAAAGAGAAATTGTTATTACCGACTAGTATCGGGTCTACTTCTTTATTATTATGAAATCCGGAATTCAGGCTCCGCATATTTTGCATTAAAATCAATATAAAGATCTTTATCGTCAAAATACCAAATATCTTTGTCTTCGATAAAAAAAGTAACACCATCGATTACTTGTTGTGCTCCGATATCCTCAGGTTTTTCTGTAGAAAGACCGAGGGAAAAACCTTGTTGAACTGTACTTACGCCTCCATAGCGGGCAAAAAAGCGAACGAAATCTCCCTCTTTTAAATACAATTCATCTTTATACCAATCTGCTGCTTCGTTACTAATGTGGATTTTCATGCTGAAAACTCCTCCCTTCGGTATGCCTTAATTATAAAAAAGGTAGGAAGGACTGTCGATGGTTCTAAGCTGCTTCCTAGCTATTTTCATGAATCCGTAATACTTTTGCCACGAAACTTATATAAAAAAATGGTTGAAATTCTTCCTCGAGTGATAAAGGTAACATATACAAAAAAGCTCCACTTTATTCGTGGAGCCATTGTGTCATATGATTCATAATTTCATCATTTTTTGCACTTGCATTCGGTAACCCGTAGTCTTCTGCCTCTTTAAGAGGAACAACTCGGTAATTTTTTAGTTTTTGGTTAGAAACGTATGTTGGCATAAATGTAGGATTGGAAAGCTCGATGGTAACACCAGATTGAAGAATCGATTTTTTAATATCGATTGTGACAAGACCACCAATATCCTTATAATCATACATTTGTCCTGACAGGAAATTACCAAGAGAGTATATAACAAATGCTTTTTGACCACTTTCGTCTGTAAGCCACTCCATTGGTTGTAAAACATGGGGATGATGGCCAATGATAATATCTGCACCTTCGTTTACAAGATATTGTGCCAGTTCCTTTTGGAGTGGCGAAGGAGTACGTTGATATTCGTTTCCCCAATGCATGCTCATAATAACTAGATCAGCCGCTTGTTTAGCCCGGTTTATTTCTTCTTTCATTTTTTCCTTATCAATTAAATTTACTAAGTAGTTCTTTCCTTCAGGAATCGGAATCCCATTTGTACCGTATGTATAAGACAAAATGGCGATCTTAATTCCATTTACATTCATAATACGCAATGTTTGTTGGTCCTTTTCATCCTTAAAAGCACCGACATAAGGAAGTCCAACCCGGTTGAAATAGTCGATTTCAGCTAAAATACCACGTTCTCCTTTATCAAGGCTATGATTGTTAGCGGTTGAAACGAAATCAACCCCAGCATCGATAAAGGCATCGCCAACCTCCTGTGGGCTGTTAAAGGTCGGATAACTGGATAGACCCATTTGGACTCCGCCGAGGATAGTTTCTTGATTGGCAATGAGAAAATCTGGCTTTTGCATAGCCCCCTTTATATTGGAAAGCATAGGTTTAAAGTCGTACGTTGACTCGGTTTTCGCATCTTCATAAACCCAATCATGGATTAAAATATCACCAATCGCGCCAATGGTTGCAGTCTGTTGCATTTCTTTTGCGGAAGCGGTAGTGTTGCGGGCTGAATGAAGGGCTACTTCAACCTGTTCTTTATTCTTGTTAGCTAATTCTTTTCCTTGAAGAAAAAAGTATGTAATGAAAACAATGATGGCTATAGCTAAACTAATAAATATTTTTACTGTGTTTTTCATGAAAATCTCCTTAATAAAAGTATATGATTTGAGCAAATTAATAAACAAATAATCCTAACCTTACTATAATACATTTAGTAAGGTTTTGGTGACATGACTTTACAGCTACAAATTAAGTGAACGAAAGTCTCTAAGAAAGCGAGGGAGTAGGGTTGATCAAAGTAACAGGAAGTGCGTATGAATTAATAGAAAAAGCGATTGAAAAAGAAAAAAAGACAGCTGATGAGCAATTATATGTAAGGTTAAGTATGGGTATCGGTTGAGGCGGACCTGAGTTAAAGTTGTCTCTGGAAGAGCAGCCGATTACAAATGATGAAATTCATACCTTTGAAAATATTCAATTTTTAATTCAACCTCGTGATGTTGTTTATTTTAATCAAACGAAACTAGATTATGTAAAAGATGTACTAGGTAATGGCAGATTTCAATTATTAAGAGTTTAACCTGTGACCGATAAAAAACTACAAAAAAAAGAGTATAACTCCACTAGTTAACGAAAATAGGTGCTACAGCCTATTTTCGTTCATACTTAGTGAGTCAGACCCTTTAAATATGAAAAATCGTTTCATTTATTCAATCGTCTCAAAAAAATCAATAAGCTCATCAAAGTTTTTAATTACTTTTTTCGGCGCACCATCGCATGACAGGGTCGGCGAGTAATCAAATAGTTCTAAAAGGAATTCATCTACTGGACCATTTGAACTGGACGCCGTAATAGAAAAGATGAAATCTTCTTCAGTCACGTTTGAACTTTTCATAATAACACCTTCCTCAATGGATTAGTTCTATTTTATCCTGTTTTTGGAAGGAATTATTTATATTTTTTGACAAATTAATGAATCATATTTTGTTTTGAAAGATGGGGAGCTCTATCTGAAAAGCGGTTCCTTGATAGGGTGTACTAGACACTTGGATCGTACCACCATGGTCTTCGATGATTTTTTTACAAACGGTTAAACCGATTCCAGTACCCGCTTCTTTTGTAGAAAAAAAAGGCATAAAGAGCTTATCGATAGTCTTTTGTTCCATACCCACCCCGTTGTCCTCGATAAATATGACCGCAAACCCGTTATTCATTTCCGTTGTAATGCGAATTTGCCCTTTTTCTGCATAGGGATTGTCTTCAATCGCTTCAATTGCATTCTTAACTATATTGACTAGGACCTGTTTTACTTGTTTTATGTCAATGTATAAACTCAGATTGTCATGAACTAATCGGGTTTCAAAATCTATTCCCCGCAAAATGGCTTCACTTTCATACAACATCATGATGTCATGTACTAATTTATTGATGTTCGTAAATTGTTTTTTGTTTTGTTGTGGTTTTGCAGCATTTAAAAATTCGTAAATGATGTCATTGGCCCGGTTAATTTCATCTAATGCAATGATTGCATATTCTTCTTTGCCGATTACAGCTAAATGGGGTTGAATGAGTTGAATAAACCCTTTTACTGTCGTTAATGGGTTCCGAATTTCATGGGCAATCCCAGCGGCAAGCTGTCCGATTGTTGCCAAATGATCTGAGAGAATCGCCGCTTCTTTAATCTCAGACACCTGTTGGTCAAAACTATATTTATTCGCTTCAAGTTCTATATTAAGATTAGATATTTTCTGCTCTACAGAGTCTAATATGTCGTGAATTTCCGGAGAAGCTGCTTCTTTTGGTATACAAAACAAATGTATATTCCCTTCATTGGAAGATAATTTATAAACTTGATAGAACTCTATTACATCTCCCATAGCTGCCAATTTTATGTCCAAAAAGGCTGTTTCATCGATATTACGAATAAAAGTAAGGAATGTGGTCCATTGTGAAGAATGGACTATGTCAATAAACGAAGCAGTAGGTGGAAATTTAACATTTGCAGATTTTGATGAGAACACAATCCGATATTCATCATCAATGATAAAGTAAGGAAAAGGTATTTGTTCAAAAAAAGAATTTTCCATATGCATAACCAACCATCCTTATATTTACCGGTTTTGAGTATACCAGTTCGATTTGTTTTTCTTTTAATCTACAAAATATATATGATGAAATGAACGAAAATATGTCGATTGTTGAAAAAATAAAACGTCGTTTAACTGTGACTATTATCACATTTACAACTATCATCATACCAAAAAAACCCATTTCAAAACAAGAATTTACAGAAAATTTGTCATTTTTTATCTCATTTTTAACACATTCGATGAAGGCAACAAAAAAAGAACCCTAAGGCTCTTCAGACTGTCAAAAAACGTTCGATAGGCTTTTTAACAAGTCTGTTGATTTGCGCTCCAGGTGCTTTGCTTTCCGCGGGGCGGGCGCTGAGCCTCCTCGACGCTAACGCTCCTGCGGGGTCTCACCTGTCCCGCTGCTCCCGCAGGAGTCTTCGCACCTTCCGCTCCAATCAACAGGTGTTATCAATAAAGACCTTCATCTTAACTATAAATAATTAAATATGAGAAGAAATCGATGTTTAAACAATAAAGTCTAGCCAAGTAAATATGGATCTGTTTCTATTGATGAATTAGTTCCAGACAACCACTCTTTTCGTTTAAATGACAAATATAGATTTTTCATTTTTTCTAAAAAATATGTGTTGTAATACTTTAGGTTGATTCCCTCCCTGTTGATTGGAGCGGAGGGCACTCGACTCCTGCGGGAAATAGAGGTCACTGGAGACCCCACAGGCGCCAAAGCGCCGAGGAGGCTCCAGGAGCTCCCCTAAGGTGCGCGAGTGCCCGCAGCGGAAATCAACAGGTCCATTTACAGAGAAGTCGATAAGTATGGTTTTTACATTCTGACCAAATAAAAATTGCCGAGAAAAATATCTTTTCTCGACAATCTGACAGAATTATATGGTTCTTTTTTATAAGGCTAAGTTAATATTCCGTTTTACTATAGCCATTTTATTTTTGGTTCGGTTTTATCGATAATCCTTTTAATATTCGCTCTATGTCGGTAAACGACGAATGCGCTCAACACTGAAACCACGATGATGAGTGGGGGATCCCATATGATAATCGAATAGGTGAGTGAGGCTACCGCTGCTAGCATGGATGATAGAGAAACATATTTGGTTATGTAAAGACTTATAAAAAATACAAGCAATAATATAATAAACATAAATGGGGCATATGCTAGTAAAATTCCACCAGACGTTGCAACTGCTTTACCGCCTCTAAATCCAGCAAAAATCGGATACATATGTCCAATTACGGCTATAACTCCTGCGATTAGCGGGTGAAAGTCATGACCAAACCATTTAACTAATAAAACAGCCAATGTTCCTTTTAAAATGTCTGATAAGGTAACAGCGATACCTGCTTTTTTTCCTAGTGTTCGAAATGAATTCGTGCCACCTAAATTTCCGCTCCCATGTTCTCGAATATCAATTCCATAAAAAACCTTCCCAATAATTAATCCAGAAGGTATAGAGCCAAGTAAGTATGCGATGATGATAAGACCTGCGTTAATTGCCATGAAAACTTCTCCTTCAAACTTAATTCATTTTATTATTGTACCATCTTTTCGAAAAAACTCCATGAGGAATCCATCGCATTTTCCTTGTATGACCATATTTGTTTTTTTAATGATCATCCTTTGATAAGATAAAATAGTATTTTAAAAGAAATTAAAACAAGGAGGAGATGTTTCTGGCACGAGTTTCCTATCATAAACAAAAATCGATTCCTACCGGTCTGAAGGTGTCGGGATTAATAGTCGGGGTGCTAATGGTGATTTCTAGCATTCTGTTATTTTTTTATCCGTTTGCTTCATCGGAAAAAACGAGCTATTTTAAGGGGGAACACCCTATTTTATTTCTAGGAAAACAAACGGGTAATGCACTTATTGAAAATGATACGATATATTTACCGTTAACGTTCTTAAAAGCGATCGATGAGACCATCTTGTTTGATGAAAAGTCGCAGTCGATTATTATTACAACTTTAAATAAAGTGGTGCAAATGCCTTCAGAATCGTTAACGTATTATGTTAACCAAAAACCAGTGAACCTTGAAATTCCTGCCTTCAAACAGAAAGACGGAGAACACTATATTGCGATTGAAACCATTTTGCCTTTTTATCCAATTCGATACGAAACCCTTGATGGAACAAAAGCCATTCTTATCCAAAGAAATGGGGAGGAGCGGAATCACGCAAGGGTTATCAATAAAGATGTACACGAAGAAAAGCTGCGCTTAAGAAGTGACTCCACATTACGGTCTCCTTATACTGCACAAACTGTTGCAAACGAAAGGGTATATGTCGAAGCAGAAAAGGGAGATTACTATTTTGTTAGAAAAGAAAATGGCATAGCAGGCTATTTAAAAAAACAGTTTGTTACAACTGAAACAACCGAGAAGATAAAGGTTGAGCATAAAATTGAAAAACCACACCTTACCCCTATAAATGGCCCGCTCCATTTGACATGGGAAGCAGTTTATACGAAAAATCCAAACACGAACACCATTTTGGAAATGCCAGGAGTTAATATCGTTTCGCCGACTTGGTTTAAACTGGGCAGTCAGGATGGAGATGTTGATAACCTGGCGTCCGTTGACTATGTGAAATGGGCTAAATCAAAAGGCTATCAAGTTTGGGGTTTGTTTTCGAATAATTTCGAGCCTGACCTTACTCATGTTGCTTTTAGCAATTTTGAAACGAGACAAAATATCATCCGCCAGCTTCTTCATTTTAGTCAAATGTATGAATTAGATGGCTTTAATATCGATATTGAAAATGTTCGAAGCGTAGATGGTCCACTCGTTACTCAATTTGTCCGGGAAGCAACTCCATATTTTCATGAAGCAGGACTGTATGTGTCAATGGATATCACCTTTATTTCCGGGAGTGGAAATTGGTCGGGTTTTTATGAAAGGGATAAGCTTGCCGAGATTGTTGATTATTTGATTGTGATGGCTTATGACGAGCATTGGGGTAAATCACCAGTTGCTGGAAGTGTTGCTAGTATACCATGGGTGGAAAAAAATCTGTTGAGTTTACTTAAGGTGGTCCCAAATGAAAAATTAGTTCTGGGCGTACCACTGTATACAAGGCTTTGGAAAGAAGAAATCGCATCAGATGGGTCTAAAACGATTTCTTCTAATGCAAAGTCAATGCAAGAAATAAAAGAATGGATCGATCAGCATCAATTAACACCTGTATATGATGATGCATCAGGACAAAATTATGTGGAATATGCCTCGGTTGAGGAAAACGCGACCTATAAAGTCTGGCTAGAGGACGAAGTATCATTAAAAAAACGTGCTGAACTGGCAAATAAGTATAGGCTAGCCGGTTTGGCAAGCTGGTCTCGTTATTTTGCAGATCAGACAGCATGGACTGCACTTCAATGGCCAGTGAACGATAGCTTGGAGGAATAAAAGGTTTGCCTCCATGTACATCGTTTAAAACTCTCCGAATGAGCAACAACAATTTTCTATGATACTTATATTTCAAGCAAGTTAATAGGAATATATCAAAGAGAATTGTAAAATAATGTTACAAAACGAAAATTATTAGGAGTGGATGAACGTGGCGATTGAAAACCCAAGTCGTGAGGAAATTGGAGTTATTTTAAAGAAAGCCAAAAGAATTGCCGTAGTGGGCCTTAGCGACAATCCCGAACGTACTTCTTACATGGTGGCTAAAGCTATGCAAGATGCTGGATATGAGATTATTCCTGTTAACCCGCGAGCCGATCAAATCCTTGGTGTAAAAGCTTTTGCGCATTTAAACGAAATTGAAGGTCATATTGATATAGTCAATGTTTTTCGCCGTTCAGAATATTTGCCTGAGGTAGCCAAGGAGTTTCTTCAGGTCGATGCAGATGTTTTTTGGGCACAGCTTGGTTTAGCACATGAAGAAGTTTATGAAAATTTGAAAGAAAAAGGCTACACAGTGATTATGGATCGCTGCATTAAGGTTGAACATGCATTAACAAGAAAATAAAAGAAATTGATTTGGCATGAGACACATACTGTCTCATGCCTCTTATTTTATTTTGAACGTTCTCAATGGGAGCGTATGCTAACATTTTCCCAGAGATGAAATTTCTACAAATTGGTGGCAATTGAAAGAACGGTTTGCCAAAAAGAAATAAATCGATACAATAAAGAAAGCGTAGATTTCTTGATTAAATATGGTAATATATTATAGTTCGAACGTTCGTTCTGAAAATTTATTTTCCAGAAACAAAAAGGAAAATACCATCAATTAGACGAATTAGTAATCAAGTTTGACAACATAGATCTAAATCAGATTTGTTGTTTCGCAAGTATGAAAGGGGTATGTTCGTGGCAAGAAACCAACCAGTATTTGATTACAATGATGACGCCATACAGGTGCTCGAGGGATTAGAAGCAGTTCGTAAGAGGCCTGGTATGTATATTGGCAGCACCGATGCCCGCGGTCTTCACCACCTCGTTTATGAAATCGTAGATAATTCAGTTGATGAAGCTCTATCCGGTTTCGGAAATCACATAATTGTAAAGATCCACAAAAATAACTCGATCAGCGTTCAGGATAAAGGTCGAGGAATGCCTACAGGTATGCATAAATTGGGCAAACCTACACCGGAAGTTATTTTAACCGTCCTTCACGCAGGTGGAAAATTTGGACAAGGCGGTTACAAAACAAGCGGCGGATTGCATGGAGTAGGTGCTTCTGTCGTAAACGCACTATCCGAATGGTTAGTCGTTACGATTAAACGCGACGGATTTGTTTATGAACAGCGCTTTGAAAATGGCGGTAAACCTGTAACAACCTTAGAAAAAACCGGCAAGACAAACCAAACAGGGACGACGATTCATTTCAAACCAGACTCAACCATCTTCTCAACAACCACTTTCAATTACGAAACGTTGTGTGAGCGTTTGCGGGAATCTGCCTTTTTGCTAAAGGGTATGAAAATTGAAATCATCGATGAACGAAACGATGTTCAAGAGGTTTTTCATTATGAAAACGGGATTGAGGCATTTGTCGAGTACTTAAATGAGGAAAAGGACGAACTTCATCCGGTTGTAAGCTTTGAAGGGGAGCAAAACGGAATTGAAGTAGATTTTGCCTTCCAATTTAATGATGGCTATTCCGAGAATGTTCTTTCATTTGTAAATAATGTCCGTACGAAAGATGGCGGAACACATGAGGCAGGATCAAAGACTGCAATGACCCGCGTCTTTAACGACTATGCTCGAAAAGTAGGCTTGTTAAAAGAAAAGGATAAGAATCTCGACGGTGCAGATATCCGTGAGGGTTTATCGGCAATCATTTCCGTTCGGATTCCTGAAGAATTGCTGCAATTTGAGGGACAAACAAAAGGAAAATTAGGGACAAGTGAAGCGCGCTCCGCAGTGGATGCTGTTGTGTCAGAGCATCTTTCTTATTTTCTTGAAGAAAATCCTGATATTAGCTCTCTTCTCATTAAAAAGTCAATAAAGGCTTATCAGGCTCGCGAAGCTGCCCGTAAAGCACGTGAAGAAGCCAGAAGCGGGAAAAAGCGTAAACGTTCAGAGGCGGTTCTTTCTGGTAAGCTAACACCCGCACAATCACGAAATCCCCAAAAAAATGAACTCTATTTAGTTGAGGGAGATTCTGCAGGAGGTTCGGCGAAACAAGGCCGTGACCGGAGGTTCCAAGCGGTTCTTCCACTAAGAGGTAAAGTCATCAACACGGAAAAAGCCAAGCTTTCCGATATCTTTAAGAACGAAGAAATCAATACGATTATTCACGCCATTGGTGGAGGAGTCGGTGCGGATTTCAGTATTGAAGACATAAATTATGACAAGATTGTTATTATGACCGATGCCGATACGGACGGTGCGCATATCCAAGTATTGTTGCTTACCTTCTTTTACCGCTATATGAAGCCATTAATTGAAGCGGGAAAAGTGTTTATCGCGCTTCCACCGTTATACAAAGTGAGTAAAGGGACTGGCAAAAAAGAAGTGATCGAGTATGCATGGGGTGAGGATGACCTCCAATCAGCGATTAAAAAAGTTGGTAAAGGGTACATCATCCAGCGCTACAAGGGGCTTGGAGAAATGAACGCAGACCAGCTTTGGGATACCACAATGAACCCTGAGACACGAACGCTTATTCGTGTCCGGATTGATGATGCTGCTCGTGCTGAACGCCGCGTTACAACGCTGATGGGTGATAAAGTAGAACCGCGTCGGAAATGGATTGAATCCAATGTGGCATTTGGTTTAGAAGAGGATGGAAGTATCCTTGAAAATGAGAATATTAGCGTTGCAGAGGAGGAGACCGAAGTATGAACCAAGTAGAAAAATTCCGCGATCTTCCTCTTGAAGATGTTTTAGGCGACCGTTTTGGCCGCTACAGTAAATATATTATCCAGGAACGTGCCCTGCCGGATGCAAGGGACGGCTTAAAGCCCGTTCAACGAAGAATTTTATATGCGATGCATGTAGAAGGAAATACGCATGAAAAGGGCTTTCGGAAATCTGCAAAAACAGTCGGTAACGTTATCGGGAATTATCACCCGCACGGTGATTCATCGGTATACGAAGCGATGGTGCGTATGAGTCAGGATTGGAAGGTTCGTAATCTGCTAATCGAGATGCACGGAAATAACGGAAGCGTGGATGGGGATCCCCCAGCAGCGATGCGTTATACGGAAGCAAGGCTTTCCGCCATCTCAGGTGAACTGTTAAGAGATATTGAAAAAGAAACCGTAGATTTTATTCCGAATTTCGACGATACATCGAAAGAACCAACTGTTTTACCAGCGATGTATCCGAACCTGTTAGTTAATGGCTCAACGGGAATCTCTGCAGGTTATGCAACGGAAATTCCACCTCATCACCTTGGCGAGGTTATTGATGCTGTCATTATGAAAATGAATAACCCTCAGGTTACAGTGGATGAGTTAATGACTGTAATGAAAGGACCTGATTTTCCAACAGGCGGGATTATTCAGGGTATTGACGGTATAAAAAGAGCCTATGAGACAGGCAAAGGGAAAATCATTATTCGCGGTAAAGCTGAAATTGAAACCGTCCGCGGCGGCAAGCAGCAGATCGTTATTACGGAAATTCCTTTTGAAGTGAACAAAGCCAATTTGGTTAAAAAAATGGATGAATTCCGCCTTGATCGGAAGGTTGAGGGGATTTCAGAGGTTCGTGATGAAACAGACCGGACTGGTTTAAGAATTGTCATTGAACTAAAAAAAGACGTGGATGCAGAAGGCGTGTTAAATTATTTATATAAAAACAGCGACCTGCAAATCCCTTATAATTTTAATATGGTTGCCATACATAATAAGCGGCCAAAGCTACTGGGAATAAGAGAACTTCTAACCTCGTATATCGAGCATCAGAAGGAAGTAGTCACCAGAAGATCAAAATTCGAACTTAGAAAAGCAAGCGAACGCCAGCATATTGTCGAAGGTTTAATGAAAGCTCTCTCGATACTCGATGAGGTCATTGCAACCATTCGAGCGTCTAAAGATAAGCGGGACGCAAAAGATAATTTGATCGCTAAATTTCAATTTACAGAACCTCAAGCTGAAGCCATTGTATCGTTACAGCTTTACCGTTTAACGAATACGGACATTACCGCACTGCGTAACGAAGCAGAGGAGCTTGCTAAAAAAATCGAAGAACTCACCTCGATTTTAAACAGCGAACAAAAACTATTAAGTGTTATCAAAAAAGATTTAAAAGAAGTGAAAAAGCGATTTGCCGATGAAAGACGCTCGGTCGTTCAAGCGGAAATTGAGGAAATCAAAATTAATCTTGAGGTCATGGTAGCAAATGAAGATGTCATTGTTACCGTTACGAGCCAAGGGTATGTTAAACGGACAAGCCAACGCTCCTTTGCAGCCTCAAACGGTCAAGACTTTGCGATTAAGGACTCGGACCGATTATTAGCTAAGCTTGATATGAATACAACGGATGTTCTGCTTCTCTTTACGAATAAGGGGAATTTCTTATATTGCCCTGTTCATGAGCTTCCAGATATCCGCTGGAAGGATCTCGGGCAGCATATTGCCAATATCATTCCGATTGATCGTGACGAATCCATTCTCAAGGCCATTCCGATCAAGGATTTTAATACTAACCAATTTTTATTGTTTGTGACGAAAAATGGAATGGTCAAAAAGACTGAATTAATTCACTATAAAGCACAGCGATATTCTAAGCCACTGGTTGCGATTAACTTAAAGGAAAATGACGAAGTAATCGATGTCCATATTACAGATGGCTCTAAGGAAATATTCATGATGTCTCACTTAGGCTATTGCTTATGGTTTAAGGAAGAGGAAGTAAGTATAGTGGGGGCACGTGCTGCTGGTGTTAAAGGTATGAACTTAAAAGATGGTGATTTTGTCGTTGGCGGCAAACTCATTAACGAGGATCATAAGCAATCAATCGTCATCGCGACTCAACGTGGTGCAGTGAAAAAAATGAAGCTAAGTGAGTTTGAATTAGCAACCCGCGCCAAACGTGGTGTTGTCGTTTTGCGTGAGTTAAAATCAAATCCTCATCGAGTGGTTGGATTTGAAACAGTTTATGACCTGGATCGCATTTATGTTGTTTCGGAGAAAGGCCAAACTGAAACTTTAAATGCAGGAGACCTACGCTATAACGACAGATACCAAAACGGTTCTTTTGTATTTGATGAAACAGATAGCGGAAGAGTAATCCTAATCTTTAAAGAAGATGGCTTGACCGAAGAAAATACGACTACATTATAAAAATGAAGGCTGACTTATAGGGTCCTGAATTCATCGTTTATACATTTTCCTTTTAAGGAATATGACAAAGCGGAAGAAGGACCCTTCAAGTTAGTCTTTTTTGTTGTTATTACAATATAATTAATTTTAATATATTTATTTTTAACAAATAAAGATTTATATATATTACCTGTTGATTTTATATATTTATTAGATGGTTTATAAATTTTTATTGCTTTTTTGATATAATTTAGTTATTTTATATATGTGAGATAAAGTGACACATATTAATTACTGGGGAGTGTTTTGAATGAAAAAATTTGGTATTTTTAGTTTATTATTGATTCTTTCTCTCTTTATTGCAGCATGTGGAAACAAGGACGCTGCAAATGAAGAAAAGAAAGATGATAAAGTATATAAAGTAGGTGTCGATACCACTTATCCTCCGTTTGAATTTAAAGAGGGCAATGAATATAAAGGGATTGATATTGATTTAATTAAAGCTATTGCAAAAAATCAAGGTTTTGAAATCGAACTTTCTCCAATGGATTTTGGTGGGATTATTCCAGCTATGCAAGCAAATCAGCTTGACGTTGCCATCGCAGGAATGAGTATTACAGAGGATAGAAAGAAAATAGTAGATTTTTCAACACCATATTTTGATGCCGGCTTAACAGTAGTTGTAAAAAATGATAATTCTATAATTAAATCTGTGGATGATCTTAAAGGTAAAAAAGTTGCAGTTAAAAAAGGTACAACAGGTGCTAAATATGCACAGGATAATGCAGCTAAATTAGAGATTGAAGTTGTACAATTTAACGATAGTCCAGCAATGTTCCAAGAAGTTTCGAACGGCAATGCTGATGCACTTATCGAAGATTATCCAGTTATCTCATATGCGATTGCACAGAAAGATTTAGGGTTAAAAATCGTGGGCGATCGATTAAATGGAGACCAATATGGAATTGCGGTTTTAAAAGGTAAAAATCAGGATCTTTTAGAAAAAATTAATAAAGGTCTTGAAGAGCTTAAAAAAGATGGAACATATGATGAAATCATTAAATCTTATCTTGGTGAATAAAAGCTAAGAACTGTAAGGCGCGCTAGTGCGCGCCTTCTTTTATTGAAAGGGGATGAAAGAATGGACGTAATTATGTCAGCTTTACCTATGTTAATTAAGGGAGTTCAAGTAACACTATATATCTTTGTTATTGCTATCATTCTAGGTTTTTTAATTGGTTTGGCCGTGGCGTTATTAAGACTTGCGCCAATTAGAATCTTGAATGTAATTGCAAAGGCTTATGTTGATACCATTCGGGGGACTCCATTTATTGTTCAACTGTTTTTCATTTATTTTGGTATTAACTCATTACAAATAGTGTCGCTTGATAACACTACCGCAGGGATCATCACCGTAGCTATTAATGCAGGTGCATACTTTGCTGAGATCATTAGAGCTGGAATTCAATCGATTGATAAAGGTCAAACAGAAGCTGCAAGATCAATTGGTTTTACTGGCGCTCAAACGATGAGATTTGTTGTACTTCCGCAAGCGTTTAGAAGAATGCTTCCTACCATTACAAACCAGTCCATCATAAGCTTAAAAGATACTTCACTATTATCCGTAATTGGGATAGCAGACTTAACTCAACAAGGGCAGATTCAAGCATCGGCAACTTTTGAGGCATTTAAGATTTGGCTTACAGTTGGTATCATATACTTTATTGTTATATATTTATTAACATTGCTTGCTAATTTCGTCGAAAGGAGGATTCAGCTTCGATGAGCATTATTTCTGTAAAAAACTTAAGTAAATCATTCGGGAAATTAGAAGTATTAAAAGACATTAACGCGGAGATTAAAGAAAGAGAAGTAGTTTGTGTAATTGGTCCTTCCGGATCGGGTAAAAGTACGTTTCTTCGTTGTTTAAACCGCCTTGAGGACATCTCGGGTGGAGAAGTTGTAATTAATGGACATGATATAACAGATTCAAAAATAAATATAAACAATGTAAGACAAGAAGTGGGAATGGTATTTCAACAGTTTAATCTATTCCCGCATAAAACAGTTTTAGAGAACATCACCTTAGGACCCATTAAAATTCGAAAAGCCGAGAAAGCCGCTGCCGAAAAACTTGCGCTTGAATTACTCGACAAAGTAGGACTGCGAGAAAAAGCAAATAGTTATCCAGGAGAGTTATCCGGTGGACAGAAACAAAGGGTGGCCATTGCTAGAGCACTCGCCATGAATCCAAAAATTATGCTATTTGACGAACCAACTTCTGCACTGGACCCTGAAATGGTCGGTGATGTGTTAGAGGTAATGAAGCAGTTAGCAAAAGAGGGAATGACCATGGTTGTGGTAACCCATGAAATGGGCTTTGCACGTGAAGTAGGTGACCGTGTTATTTTCATGGATGGAGGGTTTATTGTAGAAGAAAATGAACCAAATGAATTGTTTGGTAACCCTCAACATGGTAGAACGAAGTCTTTCTTAAGTAAGGTTCTTTAGTTTTTTCTTATTTGCAAAAAAAGGACGTCTGTTCATACATACGTCCTTTTTATTTCTTCAAAATTAGAGATTCAAATGGTGTTTAATCTTTTTGTATACTTTGATCATTTTCGGATTCACCGTTTTGTTGGTTAATTTCATTTGCTAAGTTATCTAAAAATTCATCTGATAATAAAGGTTTATTTTCCTTGTACATTTTTTTCTCCTTTGACAAATTGATTTCTTAGAGAGTTTTTTTCCTTACTCAACATTCCCTTTTATATGAGTTTTATTCTGCCTCTATAAATAAAATACATTTACGAGGGAAGGCGGAACTTCTGTTGCATGAAAAATGATGTGTCTACAAGTCTATTTGCGATGACTTGTGGACACTTTTTTATTTAGAAAAAAATAATCTCTTATGAGAGTTCTTTGGGTAAAAGGGCATCATATGAAGTAGAAACAATAAATGGACGGTGAATAAAATGTTTTCTGCCATAAAAAGGATTTTGATTGGGCATCCATTAAAATCCTATGAATTAGGGGAACAAAAAATAAACAAAACGAAGGCGTTAGCCATACTTTCCTCTGATGCACTGTCATCGGTGGCCTACGGCCCTGAACAAATACTGATTGTTTTAGTTACTATTGGAGTTTCGGCATTCTGGTATTCCATTCCGATTGCTATTGGAGTATTAATCCTTTTAACAGCGCTTATTTTGTCTTATCGGCAAATAATCTTTGCTTATCCTGGTGGTGGAGGGGCCTATGTCGTATCTAAGAGTAACCTAGGTGTAAACCCAGGATTAATAGCTGGTGGTTCGCTATTAGTAGACTATATCCTTACAGTTGCCGTAAGTGTGTCTGCAGGTACAGATGCAATAACATCAGCTTTTCCGACTTTACATAATTTTACTGTGGAAATCGCAGTAGTATTTGTCATTTTTATTACCCTTTTGAATTTAAGAGGTGTCACGGAATCAGCTTCCGTATTAGCCTATCCCGTATACTTATTCGTATTAGCTTTGTTCATATTAATTGGTGTAGGTATTTACAATATTGTAACAGGTGGAGTTTCGCCACAATTACATACTCCTGTAGGGACACCTGTTGTAGGAATTAGTTTATTTATTCTGTTAAAGGCATTCGCATCAGGAAGTTCAGCATTGACCGGAGTTGAGGCCATTTCAAATGCCATTCCAAACTTCAAGGATCCTGCACCAAAAAATGCGGCTAAAACATTAACAATGATGGGAATCTTGCTTGCTATATTGTTATCAGGCATCGTAATTTTAGCTTATTATTATGGGATTGCACCAAAGGCAGAGGTAACGGTTGTTTCACAAATAGCTGAGGAAATTTTCGGCCGGAATTTCATGTACTTTTTTATTCAAGGGACAACAGCTTTAATATTAATACTAGCTGCGAACACTGGGTATTCCGCATTTCCATTATTAGCGGTTAATCTGGCTAAAGACAAGTTTATTCCGCGGATGTTCCTCATTAGAGGAGACCGCTTAGGTTATTCAAACGGAATTATTATTCTAGGGATGGCCTCTATTATTTTAATCCTTGCATTTAATGCAGAAACAGAACACCTTATACCACTTTACGCAGTAGGGGTATTTGTTCCATTTACATTGTCACAAACAGGGATGATGGTTAAGTGGATTAGAGAAAAACCAGAAGGATGGATTCCAAGATTTATCATTAATACAACAGGGGCTTTTATTAGTCTTATTGTTACATTAATGTTTTTTATTACAAAATTTCAACAAGTTTGGTCCATTTTAGTTTTTCTTCCTATCATTATTTTAATTTTTCACCGAATTAGAAAACACTATGAAGCCGTTGGGGAACAGCTAAGAATCGCAAATAGAACTCCTGTAGTGCCAATTGAAGGGAATGTAATTATTGTTCCAGTTGCAGGAATTACAAATGTGGTTGAGAATACCCTTAACTATGCTAAGTCTCTTCATCCTGACCAAATAATTGCAGTTTATGTTGCTTTTGAAAGAGAGGATGAGAAGAAATTTGAAGAAAAATGGAAGGAATGGCAACCAGATATTAGACTCGTAACACTGCACTCTCACTACAGAAGTATCATCAATCCGTTGACTAAATTTGTTGATACTGTCGAACATAAAGCAAGTGAGTCAAATTATAAAGTTACGGTATTTATCCCACAATTCATCCCTAAGAATAGCTGGGAAAATATCCTTCATAATCAATCGAGCTTATTAATTTCTTCTTTCTTGCTCTATCGAAGAAACGTAATTGTCACGACCGTACCTTATCGGTTAAAAAAATAAATGAGGGAAAGAAACAAGTCTTTTAGTTTTAACAAGGTCTTTAACATCCATAATAAATTATCAAAAAAATACCCGTCTTTTTACGGCGAGTATTTTTGTTTTTTTAACTGTTTTTGCATCTTTTTGCTAATATTGGGTAAATTACTTCTAGAAGGGTGAGGTGAATCCTGATGAAAAAAGGAATCATATTTTTAATTCTAACCATCACTTTAATTTATTCAATAAACCAGAGTTATATAGTTAATGCCGATGATGATAAAATATCTATTTTAGCTACTTATCATAAAGATGTTATAGGTGATTCTCAAAATGAGAAAATTCAAGTAGTGAAATTTTCAAAAGAGAATAAAATTGAGATCCAGATAATGAACGGAAAGAAAATAATCGATATCATTGGCGTTAAAGGTAATCAAATTCCATCCATCGTTTTACAGGATTTCACTCAGGATGGAAGAAAAGATATTTTTATTTCAAAACCTCAGAGCAAAGACCATTCGCAAACAAATCATCAATTATATTCCTTTCAGAATGAAAAACTTAGTAAAATAAGTTTGCCAGAAGAGTTAGTTATGGTGGCTCAGCTTGAGAATAATTACAAAGCAATGGTTCAGATTAATCAATCCGGAAAAGCGTATACATTAGATCTTCGAAATAAGAAAAAATACTTTGATAAAAAAGGGATTTATCAGAAAGGCTACTTAAATGAACCTACTGAATTAATGGTACAACCCTTTGAAACGTTTAAATTGGTCCGATTAAGGGACCTGACATTCGGATTAAAGGGGAGACAGGTAATTGATGAAGGATTTGATGGTGAAAAAATAGCATTCGTCGATTCAACTTGGAAATGGATAAATGGAAATTGGGAATTGCAAAATAGCGTCGTAAAAAGAATTAAATGAGACAATTCAAGGAATAAAGTTTGAAAGGATAAAGAATTACATAATAATGTTATGTAAACAAGAGTAGAAAATATGATAGTGTTTACGGAATATGACATTCTAAGAAATCTAAAAAAGTTTACGGACAGATATACAGATTGTTGTCTCAAATGATTGATAGGATCCTTAGAAAGAATAAATTTAGATTTCATTTTGATTTCATTTTCGTACTACACACGCGAACTTAATTAAATAGCCGATTTTTATTAAAATTATCGATTCGGTCTCAATATTTTAAGTATACTTCGATATTGAGACCTGTTCCTTTTGTTTATATTCAATTGCCGAGAATAGATATTATGTAAACAAAGGAAAGATAAAAATGAAATTGGTTATCTCCCCCTAACTTAATAGAAAACAGTTTAATTGTTCTTCTACCGGCAATAATTACTCGATAATGAGCATTATTTGATCTTAAATATGGTTTAAAGCCTTTTTTCTTAAGAATTTCCTTAAATGCAACCATAAAATTAAGTGATCCACCAACAAAACTGACAGTATAGTTTCGATATTCCACATTTCCATCCCCATCAAAATACCCTCTAATAAAATGGTGCAAATAGTCCTCTGGAACATACGGAAATTCAACATCAAGAGATTTATGCGGTTTAATATTATGAATCGTAATTAAATCCTGTCTCATTACCTTACTGTTTATGTGGAGCATAAACACACCTGTTTTCTTATTTAAATAAATAGGTTGATTGGATCCCAATTCGTCTCTAATTTGTTCCAGTATATAACGTTCTTTTTGCGCAAATCCAATCTGTTGTGCGTTATTGCCAACAAATCCATCTGCAACAAAAAATCCTAATATATAAGCCATTGTGTTTGACCAAGTCTTAAAATAATCCTCATTTAACGAATATTGACGCTTCCAATGTCCAAACGGCCTTTTCTCAACATTTTGCTCTTTTAAAATTAATCTTACATATCTTGCTGAAATATTAGCTAGCTTCGCAATTTCTGCGGTCGATGCTCCATCTTGATACAAATGAATAATTTCCGCTATTTCCATCGTTCTTTTCATACACAAACTCCCCCCAAAATTTGCTGTAAGAACACTTTTTATCCCTCTTCTCTATTATGAGAACAAATGTTCTGTTTATCAAATTTTAAGAGATGATAAACAATAAAAGGCCGGAATCCATGCCAACATGGTATTCCGGCCTTTTTCTACTCATATTAATCCAACTAACTAATTTTTCTTCCCACCGTTTTTCCTGCAGCGCGCTTATCCAGCTTTCGATAATTAATCGCAACTATTCCAACTGCAACCAAAGCGATCGCTGCAAAAATATAAAGATTCATCCCTTCTCCCGGAATAAACATGGCGGATAAAAACGCACCAAATACCGGAGTTAAGAAATTATAAATGCTCATTTCTCCAGCTTTATTATATTTCAATATCGAAAACCATAACGCAAATGCCACTGCTGAAAGCGCAGCTGCATAAATAAGTAACCCCAAACCAAAAGGCGTGAAGGTAAGTGAATTCTCACTAAGCTGAGGTAAGCCAATGAACAGCAGCAGCCCCGAGCCAATTGTTAACTGCCAGCCTGTCAAAGTAATCGGATGGATATCTGCAGCTAACTCCTTGGCCATAATCGTAGTAATTGCACTTGTTAAGGCAGAAAAAATCATAAATCCTTCTCCAGTCCAGTGAAACTGGAACTGAAATTGCTGACCCCAATTTGCTACAATAATCCCTGCGATCCCCGCCAGGATACCAACCGTTTTCTGCCAGTTCAATTTATCGTTTTTATAGAAAAAATGAGCTAAGATGACTGCAAGAAACGTTCCACTTGATGTCAATATTGCTCCCTGCATTCCTGAGACTTTCGCCAACCCATTGTAAAAGAAAAAATACTGAACAGCGGTCTGGAAAATTCCAAAAATAATCAATACGAATAATTGAGATCGCTTAACCAAAATTTGTTTGCGATTCGTAATCATTAAATAGATTAAAATCATCAAACCAGCTAATAAAAAACGCATTCCTGCAAATACAATTTGTGCTGCGGTATCATTTTTAGCCATTTGTAATTCAACATAGCTGATTTTTAAAACGGGAAAGGCACTACCCCACAATAATGAACAAAAAATTGCGATGCCAATAACCACCCATTTATGTTGAAACTTGCTTATCAATTAAACCCATCTCCTACGGCAAGCATTGATCCTGCCCTATTAAAATCCAACAAATAATAATTATAACACTCTTTGATCGATCAACCTAATGTGAATTAATTATAATTAATTGGGTTTCAGACGGGAAATCGTATGTTAGCTAAGAACATTAGTGATTATTCATGTATTAGTTTATAAAGCTTTTCAAGTCCATCCAGAAGCCTTGGTGATGGGCGGCAATATAGTTCTTCCTCCAAAATAAAAATCCGTTCTCCAGATGGGTCCCCCAGCAGCTCGAATCCCGGACGTTTCATCACTAAGTTTTTTTGAATTTTTTCTTTCCGAACACCAACCCAAGCTAAGCAAATGAAATCAGGCTTCCGAGTGACAACATCCTCCCAATTGGTTTGGACACTGGCTAACTCAACAGATGAGAACACATTTAGCGCACCGGCAGCTTCCGATATTTCGGTGAGCCAGTTTAATTTACCTGGGGTAAAAACAGGTTTCGGCCACCATTCCCAATAAAGTGTAGGTTTGTTTTGAATCTGTGCACTTTTCTTTTTTATCTCCTCAAGCCGCATCCGGAATTGACAGGCAGCATCTAATCCACGCTTTGTCTCATTTAAAGCTTCTGCTGTTAAAAGCAAATCCTCTTCAATATCGGATAGCGTTTGAGGGTTTAACACAATATGCGGAATGCCGCGTTCTATTAATGCTTCGACGTTCTTTTCCATCCCGGGAACACTTAATGAAGCAAGCACGATATCAGGTTGCAATTGTTCAACCATATCGATATTAATAGATAAATCCGGTCCTAATCTAGGCAATTTTGCAATTGCAGCGGGCCAATCAGAATAATCATCAACCCCAACTAAAAGGTGAGCCAATCCTAAATATTCGATGATTTCTGTATTGCTTGGGCATAATGATATGACTCTCATACTTTCGTTTTCTTCCTTTCTACAATGATTTTTTCAGCATCATCCCCTCTGAGAGGTCCTTAAGATAGTTTGATGCGGAATTTTCTTCTATTCCTAATTCTTTGGCTATCATTTGAATCGAATACCTTTTTGTGTATAAATAATAAGCTAACGCTCTGCGAATGCTAATCAAGGTAAGAGGATGGTTCGCTCCGGGTAAAAAGTCTTTTGAAATGGCCCGCAGATGATGAAGAATAGTCATTACTTGGATCGGGCTGGGCAGTTCAACTCGGTGGGATTTTGTAATAAAAACGTAGTCGTTTCCATTTATTGGGCTTTCATCATAGTATTCTCGAAAACATGCAGCCTCACGCCCTTCCAACATTATGACTCTATTCCTTAAATGGATTTCTACCGTCCCTGCCGACTTTGAAACCACCACATCCTCCTTTGTGAATCGGAAATCTGCCGTTTTTAGGCCTTTTGCTGCTAAAACGAAAATGGCTTTTCTAAGTGATGAATAGTGCGTATTTTTAAGCGTTTTATCAAGTATGTCTAGAATTTGATCATAGGGTGTGTCAATGTTCTGGTTGTCCTTCACCTTATAGCGTTTTAATTTAACAGCCGGGTCAATCGGTACTTTCTCGATCTCCCATAGATAATTAAAAAATGTCTTTAAAATAGCCAGTTCTTTATTTATTGTGGAAATGCTTTTTTTCTTCTGATGTTGAAGTTCTAGGTACGCTTTTATGTCTGAGGGTGATATTTGAAAAGGCTCTTTGTTATTTGCATACGTACTTTGTAAAAAGCTAAAAAATTGATTGAGGACTTTTTGATAACTTTTAACCGTTTCTATACGATAACCCCGGGCCTCGATGTGTTGAATAAAACCATAAGGCATATTTCTCCACTCCCCTCTGAAACAACCTATTGTAAGTATTCGATTGTATGTTCGCTTAATCCTTTTTAAAACGCAAAAATAACCGAATTTTCTTACTTTTTATCAAAGGGTTGTATCGAAATCTGTGATTCTTTAAAATCATCTTAGCTGCTTGGTTTAATTTATTTATATTTTTTTAGGGTACATTTGTACCCTAACATGATGTTATCAACGTTTTAGCTTTACAGTTAAGGTATTCAAAGCAAAACCGACTATTTTTATAGTTTTTGCATGTGATATTGTCCCCTACACAGTTGACACGGCACAAAAATATGTCATAATGAAAAAAGTATAGTTTGTGGATAGCCTTTTGATAGCTTTTGCCAATGTCTAATCTAAGACAAGGGTATAAGAAATCTTTTTTAAATTTTCGCTTATCTACTTTGAATTTAAAATTAATAATTAAATAGTCTGGTTGCTTTTTGCAAAAACAGGTTGTGAGTGCAAAAGAGGCCAACGATGATGAATGTTTTCGTCACCGTTGGCCTCTTTTTTTTCTGGAAAACTATATATATTTTAACGCAAGGAGGATGTTTACATTGAATAGATGGTTTGTAGTTTTAGGTGCAATATTGATCCAAATTAATTTAGGAGCTGTCTATGGTTGGAGTTTATTTAACCAACCTTTAATCGATAAATATGGCTGGATTAGAGAAGATGTCGTTCTCACCTTTTCGATTACAATTGCCGTGATGGCTTTAACCACGATTTTTGCTGGAAGACTCCAGGATAAAATTGGTCCCAAATGGGTTGCCACAATTGGTGGATTATTATTGGGACTTGGATTGATGTTGTCTAGTCAAGCGACGACACTGTTTCAGCTCTATTTCTTCTATGGGGTAATTGGAGGAATGGGGATTGGTATGGCGTACGTCTGCCCTCTTTCAGCCTGTGTAAAGTGGTTCCCCGAAAAACGCGGCTTTATTAGTGGTGTTGCGGTTGCCGGTTTCGGATTAGGAGGGTTAATTTACAAGCCCATTATTGGTCAGCTTATTGAACTTTTCGGTGTTTCAGCAGCCTTTTTATACCTTGGGTTCATTTATTTGTTGTTAGTGGTAGCAGGAGCTCAATTATTAAAAAATCCACCGATGGCGAACCAAGAAGCAAAGACAGCCCAAACCGATATGCTAATAAAAATGAATCTGCAATTTTCTCCAAAGCAAATGCTTTCCACTCACCAATTTTATTTGTTATGGTTTATGTTTTTATTTGGGAGCAGTTCAGGATTAATGGTGATTAGTTTTGCAGTGGATATCGGTGTTGACTTACTTAAACTTGATCTCGAAAAGGCTGGTAATGCTGTCATGGTCATTGCATTATTCAATGCCGCAGGCCGAATTATCCTTGGAAATTTGTCCGACAGGTTTGGACGGATCAATACACTAATGGTCATATACGGATTGACAGCGTTGATTATGTTGTATATGAGTTTCTTCACGATGAATTATCCTATTTATCTAGTATCTGTTTCATTGATCGGTTTCTGTTTTGGGGGATATCTTGCCTTATACCCTTCCGTTACCGCAGATTTTTACGGAACTAGTAATATTGGCAGCAATTATGGTTTTATGTATCAAGCCTACGGACTGTCTGCATTTGCAGGTCCGTTTATTGTCAAAGCGATTCCGATGACACAAGCTTTTTCAATTGCAGGGTTTATCTGTATAATTGCCATTTTTATGGCAAAACTACTTAATGTACCTGCTGAGATCCCATCACCGCAACTGTTGAAAAAAAGTGTGGTCCGTAATTAAAAAAAGTGAGATTATTGTTCCAATTAACGGAACAAAATCTCACTTTTTATTTTTTATGCTCTTTAAATTTGGCTGTTGATTTCCGCTCCAGGTGCTCCCTTTCCGCGGGGGAGTCCGTGAGCCTCCTCGGCGCCATAGCGCCTGTGGGGTCTCCCGTGACACCTTCTCCCGCAGGAGTCTCGCACCTTCCGCTCCAATCAACATTGTTCTTTAACACAGCTATTATTTATTGTTCAGAAGTTTCTTTAACTTTCAACTCGTTTAATATATTGAACAGCTCATTTAAGTGCTTGATTTCATAGGTAGGAATCACTTCGTTGCGTTCTTTATCATGACGATTGATCCAAACTGATTTAATCCCCACTCGATTCGCTCCAAGGATGTCCGTCATAAGGTTGTCCCCAACCATAAGTACTTCATCCTTATTCACATTCATTAGCGATAATGCATGCTCGAAAATGGAAGGGTCCGGCTTCCCTCTTCCAAAATCACCAGAAATAACGATTTGGTCAAAATAAGGCACTAGCTCTGGTGTAATAGATAGTTTGGTATTTTGCAAGTCAGGTGAGCCGTTTGTTAGCATAAGTAGCTGAAAGTTTCCTTTTAATGCCTCTAGGATTTCAAACGTTTCCTCGTAAACAAACGGAGTCTTGCGGCGTTCTTCAGGAAAACGTTCTGCTAACTCATAGCCAAACTCAGGATCATCTATGCCCATTTTCTTCAAGCCTAAAGTCCAAGCATCTTTTCGATATGTTGGGACGATTTCAGCCATTTTTCGAAAGTTATGCTGATTATCTAAAAAATTACCCCATAATCCTTCAAACGGATTAATTCCGATCATTTGTGTAAAGGCGTATGTTTCATAAGAAGAATATAATTCTCGTGCTGCTTCTCGAACAGCTTCTTCAAGTGCAATTGAATCAAGCCCATAACGCTCTTCCGCTACTTTACACGTAGCCACAAAAGCATCCTTAATACTTTTTTGATCCCATAGCAACGTGTCATCTAAATCAAAAAAAATAGCTTTAATCATTTTATATTTTGCCCCTCTTTATTTATTTTGACGTATAAAAACTAGTTTACCATTAATCTTCACAGTTAAAAATATAATAAAATGAAATTTTCATACTATTACTGAAATGATCGTAACCAGAGTCCATCAGACGGCATATCGTAAAACATCAATACTCCTACAATCTGATTCGAAAATGTGTGATACGATGATTCCATCCTTCATTTTAAATAAGCTAATAAGCAAAATCCTCTCCCTTGTTTTAGAAAAAACGGGAGAGGACCATTCAAAGCTTCAAGACAGACTGGAGTCGCTTGAAAAAGATTATTTAGTTTTAAAACAGTCGTTAAATACAACTGGACCAGTTGAACAGCCAAGCATTACCATTGAGAATATGACAATCGAAAAGATTTCAATAGAAAATATATATTTAAGTCAACAAGAACCTTATGAAAAAGGAACATCTGATAAGGTTGATCCTCAAAATAAGATGACCCAATCAAACTCAATCTCTCCTAAAATAAATATTAGAGAAAGAAAGAATCAATCTTAGATTTAAACCGCTTTTAGTAAGATTTGCTACTCACTCGTTACCTTTGCTTCCTTTACCGCTTCAAACATTTGGTTAAAGCGATCTTCCACCCTTGCAAAGATTGTATCACGGGGGAACTGTCCTTTTTCATCGCGAATATTCCCTGCACTTACACCTGTTAATAACTCTATTCCTTCTGCAATATGACTGACGGCCCAGATGTGGAAATCCCCTTGTTGAGTTGCTTTTACTATTTCATTATCGAGCATTAAATTATTTACATTTTGCTTCGGAATAATGACTCCCTGTCTGCCGGTTAAACCTCGTTCTTTACAAATGTGATAGAAACCTTCTATTTTCTCATTTACTCCGCCGATCGGTTGAACTTCTCCCCACTGATTAACCGATCCTGTTACCGCGATTCCTTGGTTAATAGGAATATTGGCAAGTGAAGAAAGCAATACGTACAATTCAGTGCTTGATGCGCTATCTCCATCAATTCGAGAGTATGTCTGTTCAAACGTGATGCTGGCTGATAATGGGATCGGACGATTTTTGGCAAATACACCAGATAGAAATCCGGTTAGAATCATCATTCCTTTATCATGAATTTGCCCGCTCAGTGCGGCTTCCCGTTCAATATTCATTATTCCTCGCTTTCCAACATAAGTTTGCGCTGTAATTTTGGTTGGAATTCCGAAGATAGAATCCCTCGTCCCTAATACAGCCAATCCATTTATCTGTCCAACCCGATAACCATCGGTATCCACCATAATTTTTCCTGTTTGAATCATTTCCCGGTATTGCTCTGAAACATGATTTGCGCGGTGAATTTGTTCTCGAATGGCTTGAATGATATGTCGGTCGTCAACAAAGGTCGCGTCGTTCTTTTTTGCCCAATAGCTGGATTCCACAAGAACTTTGGTAATATCCTGGAACCGTGTTGATAATTTCGCTTGTTCCTCCACTAATCGTGAACTGTAATCGATGATTTTTCCTACAGCACGACGATGAAACGGAAGAAGTCCTTCATTTTCAGCATAGTTTTTCACAAAACGTGCCATTTTGAAGCTGTTTTCCTTATCTTTTTTCATCATCGTATCAAATTCGACTTTCACCTTAAACAGTTTATGAAAATCCTCATCTATGGCTGAAAGCAAATCGTATAGATAGTAGGACCCAATAATAATTACTTTAATATTTAACGGAATAGGCTCTGGCTTCACACCGCTAGATGGGACAATCCCTCTATCTTCATACAAATTCTCAGTTTGGACTTTCCCTGTCTGCAGTGCTCGCTTTAAGAGTGTCCATACATAGGGCTGCTGCAACAATTCGGTTGCTTGCAAAATTAAATACCCGCCGTTTGCAATGTGTAATACTCCTGGCTTAATATAAGTGAAATCCGTCACCCAGCTGCCAAGCGCCCCTTTGTATTCCACTTTTCCAAATAAATTATGATACGTTGGGTTTGTTTCATAAATCACTGGAGCACCAACAAGATGTTTATTGTTTACAAATAAATTAACGGTATATCGATGAAGCTGTTGTTCCTTTGAGCCAACGAGGGCGATCATGATTTTATTTTGCTCCTCATCATCTGCCAAAAAGAAGGAAAAATGAATCACGACATCATGGAAATAGGCTTCTAAATAGGATAGTACTTTTGGGAATTCTTTATACTGTTCCTTAAGCGGGAGAAAAAGTCCTTCAATCGCGTTAGCGGCACTCTGCCTCATAAATTGTTCTAGGTTTTTTCTCAGTTGCTCATCAAATTTACGCATTTGATGGAGGGTTTCTCTTATTTTTGCATCAACAAGCTTCTCTCGCTCAGCTAATTGATCTTTTTCAAAATCGGTAAGTTGATTATACTCTTGCCGGTCGATAGGTTTGCCGTTATGGAGTGGATAACTGTTGAGCCCTGTTGGTGACCGTTCAATTTTATAGCTAAGTTCTTCCGCAAATTGATCAACACTATCCCACAAGTCATCCATAGAATCATGATATTGTTCGATTAAATCCTGTTTTCTTTTCTCATACTCTTCTCCTGAAAAAGTGGACCGGATTTGCCGTTCAATATCAATTAATAAGGTTTCAATTTTACGTTGAAATTGTTGACCGTATCCTGCTGGTAAAGAAATGACCAATGGTCTGTCAGGATTTTCGAAATTATAAACATAGCACCAATCATCAGGGAGTTCCCTGGTTTGGGCAATGGCTCCAACACGGTCCAGTGTATAAGTCATTCTGCCGGTTCCTGTAGGACCCACAACAAATAAGTTATAACCCGATTGCTCAACCGATAGGCCAAATTCCATCGCTTGTTCTGCGCGGCGCTGACCGATCATTTCATTTGGGAGCTTTTCGAGATCATCTGTTGTTTCAAAAGGAAACTTGTTTGAGTCAAACTCTGCGCGAAGCTGCGAGAACGGGACTCGATGGATAGCAAGAACCGTTTCATATTCCTCATTGTTCATAAAAATCCCTCCCCTTTTAAAGGTAGACTTAGACTGAGACAGATTGGAGAATCGTTTTGATTTTCTAGTACTATCGTAATAAGGCAATTCATCACATTTTTTAAACCTTAATTAGAACATTCGCTCTTTTTCTACAACTTCCTTCCCTTTCTGTGATTTTTCGAAAAAATTCTACGAATTTTGCTTCAGCCATTCGATTTCCATTCTATGTGTAATCCCTTCATCGTCTGGGGTTTCTAAAATAAACGGTACATCCTTTAAAATAGGTGAGGTAACCAGTTGCATTAATGATTCCGCTTTAATTTGACCCTTTGAAAAAATATTTGCATGTCGATCCTTTCGAGATGCTGTTGGATATTTAGAGTTATTTAAATGGATGACTTTTAAATGGTCAAAATATTGCAATTCAATGCCTTTATTCAAAAAATCCGTTATGTCCTCTCCATCCCACAAACCACTCGCAAAAGCGTGGCAGGTGTCTAGACAAAAACCAATCTTCTCATGCTCATCACATAAGTTTCGTATTTGAATTAACTCCTCATAGGTTGTTCCAAGCGCCCCTTTCGTACCGGCATTATTCTCAAGAAGAATCAAACACTTGCCGTTCCATTGACTTAAGACTTTATTTAAGATGTCTAACATTTTGTGATAGCTTGCCAGCGGGTCATCCTCACTGATTTTGTTACCAAAATGAACCACAACTCCGATTGAACCACAAGCATCGGCAATCTCTAAATCGTTTAATAATGATAATATCGTTAATTCTTCCTTATCTTCAGAGGGGGTTAGGCTGGTTGGATAAGGGGTGTGTGCAACAGACTCTAGATTATGCTCCAAACAAAATTCCTTGCATTTTGTTGCGTCATCTAGATCCACCGCTTTTATGGAAAGGCTGCGGGGATTTTTGGGGAAATATTGAAAAGCGGAAGCCTGATTTGCCACCGCCTGTTTTGCTGCTCCTATATACCCGTTTTTTATGCTTACATGACTCCCAAATTTCATTTAATCTTCATCCCTTATATCTTGTTTTATTCGTATTTTTTTAACCATCCAACTTCATCAAAGTTAATTATTTTAATATAACTGGAACGTTTGTCCACACCCCTTAGTTTTAAAAACATATAAAAAAGTAAACAACCATGAAAGGGGTAGGTAAATGAAAGAAAAACATAAAATTGTCCCTTTAGGAATGATAAATGTGTGTGCGATGGTACTGCCGGGGGCAATAGTTAGAGATGTTTCAAACGAGGACTGTCTTGTTAAAAAACAAGTCGAAGAGGCAAATATTCTATGGCAAAAAATCATTAATGGGCGGACTTTTGGTGTGAAATTTGAATTAAACTCCATTATCCTAATTAACCAAGATATAAAACGATTACATCCCAATGCTGAAAATATTTCATTTTCCCCAAAACACCTCGATCAAATAGCTAATTCCATCGTGAAACAGGCAAAGAAGCTTACCCTCAAAGCAGATTTGTATATTGTGTTTATGGACGGGGATTCCATTGGTCCTATCCTAGCAGACGGGACAAGGGTTCTAGCCATATCGTTTATTGACTACCCGATTATTATTATGTCTAATACGGCAGCACAACGGGAATACATTTTAGCACATGAAATCGGCCACTTTCTTTTTAATAACAACCGCTATGGAAACACGGCAGATCCTGACCCAATCAAAGGAGATTCAGCTCACAATGCAGAACGTTCAAATTTAATGCATCCGACAGGAATTTACTGGCCAAAATCGCCAAATAAGCCGGATGTCACGGTTGCTCAAATTTTAAAAGCGTTAGAGACTCGATTTTTTTATCAATAGCACTCTATCTTTTCATTTTGTTCATCCCTATTTTAAGGATACTTTCTCCCTTAAAGGGATTTACTATACTAAAAAATGCAACAAAAAACCTTGCCTTTCATGTTGGCAAGGTAAAAACAAAATTATGAAAGTTCATGGAAGGTAATTTCAGGCCTGCTTCCTATTCGAATATTTACGCCAGTTTGACCAAGACCTTCACTAATATAAAAAGGTTTTCCACCATGATAATGGAGCCCTTTAACCATTTTCATCCGGACAAGCTTTCCCATTTTAATTAAATGATAGGGTTTTGGCCAGTGAATTTGACCACCGTGGAAATGTCCAGATAATAAATAATCAAATGGGATATCTTCCATTTCAAGGACTACATTTGGATCGTGGGTTAACACTAGATTATAACCTCCAGGCAGCCCGTTATAAGCCTTTTGAACATCACTGTGTTTTGTACTATAATTATCAATTCCGATGATATTAACATTCTTCCCGTTCACATCAATCGTTACATGTTCGTTTTGCAGAGTAATACATCCATTTTCCTCAAGCGTATCTTTTAATGCCTTAAAATTCTTTCCCTTTAAAACATAATCATGATTACCAAATACTGCATACATACCATATTTAGGATTTGTTTCTTTTAATACTTGAATGTATGCTGCAAGCTTCGGAATGCTTCGTTTTCGGTCAAGAAAATCTCCTGTTAACGCTATCAGGTCAATTGGTTGTTTTGAAATCATGGTATGAAGATCAGCAGGGCTGATTGAGATATTTTCTAAGTGCATATCAGAAAGGTGAAGAACCTTTAGATTTTGTTCGGAAACGAAAATGTCCGGTCGGGTAACGGAAATGGTATTGATTGCCACTTTCCTTGTGTTTTTATACGCCTTTAATAACATAAACGCCACAACAATACAGACAATAAGAAAAATGAATAATTCCAAAGTATCTCTTCTCTCCTCTCCTCTCCTCTATACAGTATAGTGAGCAAAGAGAGAATGTCCTAGTGGGAGTTGAAGGAAAATTACACCGGTTCCGTATATTTTTTTAATAACTTTTCTTTTGACATCATCAAGTAAACAGGCTGTTGTCTCTTTATGTCTG
This sequence comes from Neobacillus terrisolis, assembly GCF_051233475.1. Classification (NCBI taxonomy): domain Bacteria; kingdom Bacillati; phylum Bacillota; class Bacilli; order Caryophanales; family Bacillaceae; genus Neobacillus; species Neobacillus terrisolis. Next base: position 139,968 of record NZ_JBKFGH010000016.1, read on the forward strand.
AAACAGAAATAGTTGAACTGGAGATAAGATAAATCGGAATTTGCTGAGCTTTTTTAAACTTAGCGTAATATTTGTTTTTAGGATGAATACATTCAAACCCAAGCGATCTATACCCCTTATTGATCAGCGTAACCCCGATGACCCCTTTTATCTCTCTATTTGCTGGATGTTGTAAAAGATATTCAGCTAATAAAGGCATTGATTCTAATATGCTTTTTAAAATGCATCTTCCTTTTGCTAACTCATTTTTCAGCAAATAATTCTGTAATAACCGCACATTATGTAGATGAATTTTAAGCAATAAATCATTTTTACAAATCGTAGTTCCGTCTGAAAGGATAACCTCTTTGCCTTTATATTTGGTTAACCTTACTCGAAAAACCCCTTGTCCTTTTCGATCGGCACAAAGATATTGTAAACGGGTAAGTGAAAAATAAATCGGGTCTAACCAATTCCATATCGATAACAAGATCCCGCGAACCAACATCCCTTCTCTTTCTCCTTTCTTTTATCTCTTATTAGGATGTAGATTTTTTTCTTTTTTAAAATGGAAAAGTACGGATTCCATTGTTTTCTCGAATCGAAAAAAGCATCAATACAAATAGTAAGCTAAAAAGGGTTGAAAAAATGAGGAAAATTCTTATTTTACCTTTTTTACAAATTCCATCGGGACATCATCAGGTCGCAGACGCACTAAGTGCATATTTTAAAGAAATCGATCAGTTAATGGAGATAACGAAAATTGATATTTTTCACTATACTTCAAGTTTCGCTGAAAAGATTACCTCCAGTCTTTATTTGAATGCGATCAATAGGATTCCGTCTTTATATAGCAAGCTGTATCATTTTAATGCATGTCAATCCTATAAAACCGCTCAACGCAATTTTTTTTATGAACGATTCTTTTTAAAAAGTATAAAAAGATTACTTGACGAAGTAAGCCCTGACATCATCATCTGTACCCATTGTCTTCCTTCCTTTTTACTCAGTTATTTAAAAAAGTATGAACAGCTGTCCATTCCGGTTATCAACGCCTACACAGATTTCTTTATTAATAATGTTTGGGCAATTGACCAAATTGATTTACATCTTGTACCAAGTGAAAGCATGAAGAAATTCCTCGAGGCGCGAGGCGTACCCAAAAGTAAAATGGCTGTTACAGGAATCCCGGTTCATCCGCAAATCACAGAAAAAGAACTCGTTGAACCGTCTGTCAATCGACCATGCGATTCTTTGTACCAGGTTATCATTTCAGGTGGCAGTCTTGGGGTGGGACCTCTTGAAAATATTTTGGATTCGGATGCCTTTTCCGGTAAGATAAAGTATTTTGTATTATGTGGAAAAAACGAAAGGCTTTATAACAAAATACAAAAATCTCGCAAACCATATCTGAAAGCGATTCCTTACCTATATTCCCGCACGGAAATGAATGAATTGTACAATCAAATGGACATGGTGATTTCGAAACCAGGCGGAATTACGATTGCTGAATGTCTCCGGAAGGAGCTTCCCCTTTGTTTATTGAATGCCCTACCGGGTCAGGAGGAAAAAAATGAATTCTTTTTGTTGGAGGAAAAACTGGCGTTCAAAGCAAATGTTGCGGAGTTCGATCCGTGTTTACTGCGCTTTCTTGAAGACGAAGCAGAAAGAAACAGATTGAAGAAAAGGTTGTCTGGCTACAAAAACAGCTTAGATGACATCAGGGCCGTTCTTGTAAACTTTCTTGACACACATATGATGATATGAAATAAAAGTATAAGTTTAGAAGGAGAATGAATAAATAAAAAGAATATAGAAATGGACTATGTTTTAAGGAGGAGCTTACAATGTTTCATTCTGTTAATGAATTTATTTCACTGTGGGAGCAAGAATCAAACTCGACTCAGAAAATCATGGATGCTTTAACCGATCAATCCTTAAATCAGCAAGTTACACCTGAAGGACGAACATTAGGAAGAATTGCATGGCATGTCGTAACCTCTCTTGATGAGATGATAGCTAGGACAGGTCTTCAATTTGAAGCGGTAAAGCATGATGCACCTGTACCCGCTACAGCACAGGAGATTGCCGATGGGTATCGAACTTCAAGCCAAAACATCCTTCAAGCGGTTAAAGAACATTGGACAGATGAAACACTCAATGAAGTTGATGATATGTACGGTGAGAAATGGCCAAAGGGTCTTACTTTATCGATTTTAAATTACCATCAAATTCATCATCGGGGTCAAATGACGGTATTAATGCGGCAAGCCGGTCTAAAAGTTCCAGGAGTATACGGCCCTTCACAAGAAGAATGGAGTCAAATGGGCATGGAAGCTCCAGAGATTTAGTTGGTTTTTTCTAAATGGTAAACAAATGGTTGCGTTAAAGAACATTGTTGTTTTTTGAGCGACCTGTTGATTGGAGCGGAAGGTGCGAGACTCCTGCGGGAGAAGGTGTCTTGGGAGACCCCACAGGCGCTATAGCGCCGAGGAGGCTCCCGGACTCCCCCGCTGGGTCGCTGAGCACCTGGAGCGCAAATCAACAGCCGAATTTAACAGAGCAAACAAAAAAGGCATACAGCTTTATTAAGCGTATGCCTTTTTTATAACCCACAGCGTATCCACAGGAAATCGATTAGTTTTTAGAGTAATGTAATACATTAAATTGTGCTATTATTGCTAAGTTAATTTCATAACGGTTGCTTCACCATCGACAACGATTACTCCATGTTGATTTTTAACCACAGTTTGTAAACGGATTATTTGCTTTCGATCTATTTTTTCTAGTACAGTTACTTCAGCGCAAACAGTATCTCCTATTTTAACAGGGGCAAGAAACTTTAAATTCTGAGATAAATAAATAGAATTTACCCCTGGAAGCTTCATCCCCAACACAGTTGAAATGAAACCGGCGGTTAAGATACCATGAGCCACTCGTTCTTTGAAAATAGTGTTTTTTGCATATTCACTATTGACATGCAATGGGTTGAAGTCACCCGTTATCCCAGCAAAATGATAAATATCGGACTCTGAAATGGTTTTTGAAAAGCTCGCTTGGTCTCCAACATTAATATCCTTGTAGGAAAGCTCTTGCATGTCTAATAATCTCCTATTCTTATTTAGCGACTAAAGGATTATATAACTCGATTGATTTTGCAGCACTAGCTTGGGATTGTTTGATTTGGTCAACAAAGCCCTCAACCGCTTTTAATACATCCTCACGGTTTTTCTGTTGCTGATCAATCACGTTTTTAAATGTCTCTTCTAGTTGTGTAAGTGTTTTAGCTGCCACTTCAAGAGAACCTTTGCTAGGGCTAAATGCTAGAGTTTGCGCTTTATGTCCAAGTTCTTCCATATGATCTGTCCAATCATATACGTTCTGAACACCGAAATCAAGCTGTGCCTTGTTCAATGCATCTTGAAGACTTGCAACCCATTCAGAAGTTAAGCGCTTTGAATCTTCTTCCATTTTTGCAAGCTGATCACCTGTAGCTTTAAGCCATTCTTTTTGACTTTCAAATGCCTGTAAGGATTTCTCCTCAACCCCATTTTGAATTGTATGGAAAGTACGATAGCTATTAAACCAGCCATCCCAAAATACATCCATTACATTAATTAATTTTTGATCTTCTTTTTTTGCTGCCATCAAAAACCCTCCCCATTTTTACGATTTAAAGATGTGACGATATAACGCTTTAAACTCAACCTATTTACTATTCTATTCACTTATAGAAAAAAATAGTTCAAGCTTGTTTAACCCTTATGTGTAATTTACACCTATTTGTTTTCACTGTCAATTATTACTTTTCTTTCAAAATTAGACAAAAACTGGATGTTTTTTTGTTAGATTTCTAGAAATTTGTCGATATATCGTAGGTTTAGGCGCAATTTAACGTTTTTTTTACGAACCATATATTAACAAAATAGATTATGCTATGTATGAATAGTTTTTTAAAGATTCTAAAAAGGTAGATAATTTCAAGGAGGTTAGACCTGGTGACACAAAAAACAGTATTGGATCCATTTGCTGTCTGGAAAAGCGTTTATGACAAAACAGAGTCAAAATGGAATGAAGTCATTCATGAGACGATGCAAAAGGAAGCATTTTCAGAATGGATGGGTCAAGTTCAAAATGGGTATTTGCAATACCAAAAAGTGATTCAAAATACGACAGAAGCGTATTTAAAGCAAGTTAATATGCCAACACGAGATGAAATTTCAAGCGTGGCATCCTTAATTATTAACTTAGAAGAAAAAGTGGAAGATCTTGATCAAAAAATTGAGGAAGAGATATTAACGAACCCTGCTGCTTCTGAGATTAATAAATTGAAAGCAAGCATCGCAAAGTTAGATAAAAAAATGGATCTCATATTAAAAGCCATTCAAGCTGGCGATGAACCTACTCGTCCCACCACTCCAGTGGAAAATAAGTAAGAAACAGTAATGCAGTAATAACAAAATATATTTTTACTATGAAGGAGCATTTATACTATGGCGATTATTGAAAAAGAACAAGTAACTCTAGTCGAAGATACATACGGTTTAAAAGATAAAGTTGTGATTGTAACCGGAAGTTCTAAAGGGATTGGCGCAACTATTGCAAAAGAATTTGCTAAAAAAGGTGCAAAGGTAGTTATCAATTATAATTCAAGCTCTATAGCTGCCGAAAATGTCGTCGATGAAATTACTCAAGCTGGTGGTACTGCAATTGCCTGCAAAGCAAATGTAGCGAATATTGAAGATGCAAAAACATTAATCGAAAAAACAAAAAATGAATTTGGCCGTGTTGATATCCTTATTAACAATGCTGGGATCACTCGTGACCGTACTTTCCGTAAGCTAAGTCAAGAAGAATGGAATGAAGTAATCAACGTAAATTTAAATAGTATTTACCATACAACTTCTGCAGTTATTAATACTATGCTAGAACAGAAATTTGGGCGCATCATCAACATTAGTTCGATTGTAGGACAGGCTGGTGCGTTTGGCCAAACAAACTACTCTGCAGCAAAAGCTGGAATGATCGGTTTCACAAAATCCCTTGCTTTAGAAACAGCGAAAAGCGGTGTTACCGTTAATGCGATCTGCCCAGGTTATATTGAAACAGAAATGACTGCTGAAATCCCTGCTAATATCATGGATCAAATTGTTGCTAAAATTCCGATGAAGCGTTTAGGAAAAACATCTGAAATTGCGGATGCATGCGTATTCTTAGCGAACAGCGAATATATTACGGGTCAATGCTTAAATGTAAACGGTGGAGTGTACATGTAATCGGTAATGGAACGGCAGATTAGAGATTCGATAATGCCCTTGGCGTTTTTCCAAGCTCTGCTAATCTCCCCTCTGAATCAGTCACATCCCGGTTCAATGTTTAAACGTTAAAAGGAGGAAAACAATGGTGTTTTCAACTACTAAAGAAATGGAATCATGGCTGAGTGTCATGCCTGAGGAAATTCAAAAAAATTATCACCGCTTCATGCGTGTTTCGGAAGTACTAACAAGAGATCCTGAACCAAAGGTTGGTCTTACTCCAAAGGAAGTCATTTGGACAAAAAACAAAGCGAAGCTTTACCGTTATCAGCCAACCATTGAAAAAACAAATAAAGTTCCGCTACTGATCATTTATGCCCTAATCAATAAGCCGTATGTATTGGATCTAACTCCTGGCAGTAGTTTAATCGAGTATTTAACCAATCAAGGTCATGATGTATACCTTTTGGATTGGGGTACTCCAGGGTATGAGGATCGCAACTTAAAGTTTGACGATTATGTATTAGAATACATCCCGCGTGCTGTAAAAAAAGTTCTTCGCACTTCTGGTGCTGATGAGATTAGTTTATTAGGCTATTGCATGGGTGGAACAATGACATCTATTTTTGCGTCTTTGCATCCTGAATTGCCAATTCGTAACTTAATCTTTTTAACAAGCCCGTTTGATTTCGAAGATACTGGCCTATTTACAAATTGGCTAGACGAGCGTTATTTTAATTTGGATAATGTAGTAGATACTTTAGGGATTATCCCGCCAGAAATGATTGACCTAGGTAATAAGCTATTAAAACCGTTAGTCAATTATGTAGGTCCTTATGTTTCTCTTGCCGACCGTTTTGAAAACGAAGAGTTTATTAAGAGTTGGACTCTTATGCAAAAATGGGTTCATGATGGAATCCCATTCCCTGGTGAGGCATTCAGACAATGGATTGGTGAATTTTATCAAAAAAATAAATTAATTAAAGATGAGTTATATATTCGCGGACGTCAAGTTCAATTAAGCAATATTAAAGCGAACATCTTAAATATTGCTGCGCAGCGTGATCATATTGCCGCTCCAAACCAAGTCCAACCTTTACTTGATAAAGTATCTAGTAAGGATAAAACGTTCCAAGTAATGCCGACTGGCCACGTATCAGTTGTTGTTGGTGGAACCGCTGTTAAGAAAACATACCCTATGATTGATCAGTGGTTGACTGAGCGCTCAATCTAATTAGGACTTAAAAACTGTTACTGCTAATAAAGAAAGCCCCTTCTTCATTGAAGGGGTTTTCGACATATTTGGGAACGCCAACCATTGTAACTCTTTTATTGATTTCCTTTTTTAATCCAATCTGCCACTGTTACTGTCCGTTTTGCTTGGTGTTTAACTGCAGCTTGAACATCTTCTATCATTTTGCCGTTTTGATCAACTGTTACACTGGTTCCATAAGGATTTCCGCCTGCACCAAATATAATCGGGTCTGTATAACCTGGTGCCGCAACGATGGCACCCCAGTGGTAAAAGGTTGTATAGAGTGCTAAGATTGTAGCTTCTTGACCACCATGTGCATTTTGTGCTGAGGTCATTCCACTTACCGCTTTGTTGACTAATTTACCTTGAAACCAAAGACCGCCTGTTGTATCCAAAAATTGCTTTGCTTGAGCGGGGATATTCCCAAATCTGGTTGGAATGCTGAAGATCAGTGCATCAGCCCATTCTAAATCATTGAGAGTGACCTCACCAATATGGGCTGTTGCATCAACATGTGCCTTCCAAGCTGGATTAGACTCAATCGCAGCTTGTGGTGCAGTTTCAGGTATTTTTAACAGCTTTACTTCTGCCCCTGCTTCTTTCCCGCCAGCCTCTGCCCATTGTGCAAGTTGATAATTAGTACCTGTGGAGCTGTAATAAACCACTGCAAGCTTAACTTGTGCCACTGAGAAATTCCTCCTTTTTTCTTAAATTGTTATTCAACAGTATCGGAACTTCTAGAAGTTGTCCCTGCAATATTTTGCTTAAGCTAGACTGTTTTTATCCATGATCTGTTTTTGGTGCATAAAAAAAGCATCGGACATGTAATTCCGATGCTCGTTTTTTTTGTTATATTTTTAAGTTTAATGCTGTTTATTAGGGAGACGTTGTTCAGGGTGCCCCTTCCCTCGTGTTTTTTTATTCTTTTCTTGTTTTTGCTTATTTTCATTCATTTTTGATACAAATTCATTGGTGTTTTCCACTTGTATCCCTCCTTCGTTGCTGAACCTAGTTGTTACTTTTTCCTTTAACGGGGGAAATCATGCGTCAATTACACCTCTCTTCTCATTGCACGTAACACATCAACTTGAGTGGCACGCTTAGCCGGCCTTAACCCTGACAGAATCGTAACGCAGTAGCAAATGACAAAGCAAATTACGGGAAGTGACCATGGGATATAACTAAACAATAAATCCTCCGGTGGTTTTTCATCAAACACTTGTTCAATAACGAGCGGGAGAGCAAAGTTTACGGCATAGCTGATTGCGTAGGATACAATCGTTCCGATCAAGGCTCCAATTAAACCGATATAACTACTTTCTAACAGAAAAATATTCTTGATGGTCTTTGGATTTGCCCCTATCGCTTTCATAATTCCGATATCAGGTGCTCGTTCCGTGACAGCCATTGTCATCGTGTTGTATATGCCAATTGAAGCAATCAGAATTGCAATTGTTCCTATAAAAATAAGTCCCGCCTTAATGATGGTAAAGATCATATTGACTTGGTTAATTTCATTAATAACCGAATAGGTTGCATAGTCCATCTTTTCAAGCTTATTTGAAATACTTTTGACAGCTTCAACGTTATCAGCAAAGATTTTCACCTGATCATAAGACTCCCCCATATTTTCAGGTAGTTTCATGTCTGGATTGTTTGCATCTTTCAAAATCCCTCTTGGTGTGCCCGTGAAAGCCTCGATCTCCTTCAAAATTTCCTCAGAGATAAAAACATTCTTATCATAATACCATTGTTTAGTCGGTTTTTTGCTAATCCCAGAAACCGTAACTTGAATCGTTTTCTTTATCTCTTGCCCCTGGTCAAATTGACTGATCACTAAATTAAGTTTTTTACCGATCAAGTCGTCGTTAAAGACGTATTTTTTATTTACTTTTCCACTTTTATCGTAAAGATCCTCAGGATTAACCCCTTTTAACGCAAGTTCCTTAACAAAATGATAGCCAACGACCACTTCGTCTTTTTTGGTCGGCAATTTACCTGAGGAAAGTTCAAACCCTGCCTTTACCTCAGATGGCATATGCATTACAATCGTCTCTGCTCCTGTTTCGTAATCCCCAATTGAATAGTTCGCCATTTGTTGCAACTTGACTCTGCGAGTAACTGCTTTAACTTGATCAAACTTTTCAAACTCGCGAACGTCTTTTTCTGTTAACTGACGAAAATCACCCTCGCCCAGTTTCATTCCATGTACTTCAATTTCCGTTACAATCCCTTGTTCGGTAATATCCTTTACAACAGATTTTTGAATTCCAAAGCCAACTGAAGCAAGGACAATAAGGAAGGCACATCCCATCGCGGTAGCTAAAATGGTCATAAAAATTCGCGTCTTATTTTTTTTCATATTTTGCCGGACAAACCGGAATTGGTCTGTTAATTTCATGACGCTATCATCCCTTCGACAATCTGTCCGTCTTTCAATTCAATCGTTCGATTGCCGATCTTGGCCACTTTATCATCATGAGTAATAATCAAAAAGGTAATACCTAGGTCACGATTTAGTTGAAGGATAAATTGAAGTAAATCTTCTTCTGTTTCGCTATCAAGGCTTCCAGTCGGCTCATCCGCTAGAATAACAGGCGGATTGACGATTAGCGCCCTGGCGATACTGACACGCTGCTGCTGGCCTCCGGATAGTTCTCCAGGATAATGGTCTTGGTAATCACTTAAGCCAACCTTAGCTAGCATTTCTTCTGTCATTTTCCGTCGTGCTGCTTCACTAATCCCTTTTAGTATCAAAGGAAGCTCAACATTTTGATAGGCAGTCATGCTCGGAATAAGTTGAAAGCTTTGAAAGATAAAACCTATGTTTTCAATGCGAAAATCAGCAAATTTTGATTCGTTTAAGTTTGAAACGATAACACCATTAATCGAAATTTCCCCTTGTTTTGGGCGAATAAAGCCACTGATTAAATTGAGTAGGGTTGATTTACCGGAACCGCTCCGCCCAACGATGGTGACAATTTCCCCTTTATTCACTGTAAATGAAATATCCTTTAATACTGGAAAGATCGTTTGCCGACCTTTTTTCCCGATTTCAAAATCATGGCTAACGTTATGAACCGTGATCATGCTTATTCCCCTCTCTGTTTGGAATTATTTTTATATTTTAGAAAATTTTTACATTCAAAGCGTGCGAAATTCCGTGCGGGTTTTTTGTTGTACCGCCTAGGCTGAATATTTATTGATGAGTGTTTCTTTTAATTGCTTTCTTGCTCGATAAAGTCGATTTTTAACTGTGGTTGATTTTAATTGGAGCTTTTGAGCAATCTCTTTTTCATTTAATCCATGGCGAATCCTAAGAATTAAAACTTCCTTGTACTCTTTCGACAGTTCGGCAAGCGATCCGTTCAATTCTGTTTCCAAAAGCCTTATTTCTACCTCTTCCTCCGTTAAATGCCTGCTTTCCGAATTAAAAAGTGCGTTTTCGATTATCGTTTGGTTTGTTGGGCAGCATTTTTTTCTTCTTTCAGCACGGAGAAAATCGATGGCCGTTCTGGCTGCAATCGAAGACAGCCAGGCGGCAATTTTTTTCGGATCCTCAATCGTTTCAATTTTTTTATATGCTTTCAAAAAGGTTTCTTGTACGACATCTTCAGCTAAATACCAATCTTTTGTAACCGATAGGGCAATGTTGTGCAGCCGTTTAGAGTACAGGGTAAATAATTGATCGATTTCAATTGTCTCCATGTGGTGTAACCCCTTTTACTCAAAGTGCTCTTTCATGAAATTTGGTGCATGCTCCTCGTCATAATAGAATACTTCCGAATAATGGCGATCTTTGAAGTAAACAACAGCGGAATATTTATGGTTTTTCGACCAGCCTGATTGATTGATACATTGCTCAAATTGGTCTTTATCGGTTATTTTCAATTTGTCAGGGGCCTTTTCTATTTCTTTAGTAATGTCGATGTCTTCGTAATTATTTAAATTCATTTTAGCAATTATAATATGATCGATATCATCCGCAGTCACTTTAACATTTTCAAGTAATTCTTTTTCCGTTAACCACTGCGAAAAATTCTCATAAGTAGGCTTTAAAGTCAGAAAGACAGTTCGATCTTTTTCAAAAACAATTTCAATACTTGAACCGCGGTCCTGGTAGTATTGTCCGTCCTCATATGTTTCGTTCAAAACATCGTCTTTTAAAGCCTGGAGTGCCTCTTTCAGCTCTTTTTGCTTTGAAATGGTCTCACTTTTTCCAATTGGCCCATTGGCACCAATTATGATTCTTTTTACTTTACTCGCATCAACTTTAAAAATTTCTTTTGATGTCCGCTTGTATTCCTCTGATTCATAAATAGAACGGTAGTAGTCTTCATATATTTCTTTATTCACTCTATATTGGCGCGCGACTTTATCCCCATTTTTTAAGGTGTACATGAAAAAGGCTGTTTCGTATTGCTCATTTCCTAATTTTTGATTCATTTTTTTATCTGCAATAATTTGCTCATGAAGCTTTTGGACGCGCTTAATGTTTTCTTCATTTTTCATCTGAGCAGGAATGAAATAATCCGCATATGTTTCCGTATCATCTAAATTAATTATCGGAGTTTCTGCCAACAAAACCCCGTTCACATCTTCTACTTCAGGAACGGCATTCTCGTAAATATCAAACGATTGAATAGAAATTATCAGGACGACCATGATAACGGAATAAAGAGTTAATCCTTTAATATGTCGAACGACCCGCCACGTTTTCTGGAGCACCATTTCAGCAATAAAGTAACCGATTGATGCACCAAGGATATAGCCAAAAATAATCCAAGTAAGATCGGTATTTTGGGCATCGCGGAAATAAACACCGCCGAACAACATCATGCAAAATGTAACACCGTATTTGAAAACTGCTCTTAAATTAGAAAATGCGATCGCCTCTGAAGCAGTTTCAATCTTCCTTTTTTTATAAAAAAACACCGAAAAACCGTAAAGGATAACAGCTAAAACAAAATAAAAAATTGCGTAATCCCATTGTAAAGGGCGTCCCTCTAGCATGCCCGCGTAGGTAATAGGGGACAGTTTATCTAAATCTTTATTTAATAGGTAATCACTTGGAAATCCATATAGCAACATTCTTAAATTGTAGAAGGTTAGCAAAGTGATACCGACTGGAAAGAATAGAAAGATATAAGTCAGTACAGCTTGGACAGCGGAAATCCCTGTCATCATCGCAACAAATACTCCAGCTGTGAAAAACACCACATTAAAGAGAATGGTTACCCCGAGCCAGTATAAGACATCGCTTGAATCAAAATATAAGTTTAAGTCCATTGCAGTGTGAGTGATCATGACAACTAGCGCAATAAGGACGACTGGAATAATTAACAGAACAATTCCTAATAGTGCATAATGATGAAATATTTTTTCGCGTCTTATTGGAAGGCTATGCATCAGATCGGCCGCATGGTTTACATGGAGAAAGCGAAATAAAAAGACGGCCATCAGCACAGGTATACTGACAAGGAGTGCTATTTGAATCGCAAAATCGTACCCAAAGAGATTATTAACCTGATAATTGACAAATTCCTTTTTTGAATAGGTCATCATCATCCTAACTGGCAAGGCAATCATTAAGCCAAGGAAGTACACAATCGAGACCCAGCCTACACTCCGTATGGCTTGTAGCAAGAGTTCTTTATTAAACGATGATGTTTTTAATGGCATAGCCGATATCCCCCATTTCGTAAATGAAAATTTCTTCAAGTGTAAGTGGCAACAGGTCGAATAGAATTGGGTTTGACTTGCTGAATTGTTCAGCAATGAATTCTTCCTGGCCTCTCACAATGTAAAGGAGGACACTTCCTCTTTTCTCGCTATGAAGGATGTTGAGATCCTTTAACAATTGCTTTGGTGAATCCCCACCTTTGTAGGCAACTTGAACCTTGTGAACCTCTGTTTTTAATTCATCGAGCTCTTTTTCCAGCAATAGTTTTCCTTTATGTAGGATTCCGATATGATCACAAATATCTTCAATCTCGCGAAGATTATGAGAGGAGATTAAAATGGTCATTTCTCTTTCGGCCACATCCTGAATCATCAGATTCTTAACCTTTTTGCGGACTACTGGATCAAGTCCATCCATCGGTTCATCAAGGATTAGGATGTCCGGTTTAGCGGATAGAGCCAAAATAAACGCAACCTGCCTTTTCCACCCTTTTGAAAAAGTATGAATTTTTTTATTTAGATCAAGTTCAAACGATTGGACTAGTTTTGTAAAGCGTTTATCGCACCAGGAATGATACATACTTTTAAAAAACGAGGCCATTTGTTTTGTAGTATACTGCGAAAAAAAGTAAGGTTGATCTGGGATATAAAAGATCCTTTGCTTTAGGCTGGGATTTTCAAATACTGGATTCCCTTCAATCGTGACGGCACCGTTTTCCTGGCGGTAAATGCCTGCGAGCAGTTTAATTAATGTCGTTTTTCCTGCGCCATTAGAGCCGATCAGCCCATAAATGGACCCCTTTTGAATCGATAAATTAACATTGTCGATTGCCTCTAATCCATCAAATTCTTTACACACATTTTTCATCTCAATCATGGCTGTCGCCTCCCCCTTTTGAAGCGTCTAATTGTTGGATTAAATCAATCAATTCCTTTGCAGGAACTCCTAAATAGAGTGCTTCCAATATTAGTTTTTCTAAATCTTTTTTTACCGAGGTTATTTTTTCTGTATCCTTTTTCTGATTGTTTGGATTAACAAAGCTTCCCTTCCCCTTAATGGAATAGATGAATCCTTGGTTTTCAAGCTCCCGATAAGCTTTTTGAATCGTATTCGGATTGATCGTTAATTCCTGAGCCAACGTTCGAACCGATGGCAGCTGTTCATCAGCTTTAAGTATTTCGTTAATGATCAATTCTTTCAATTTATCAACCAGCTGTTCGTATATGGGTTTACGGCTCCTCATATCAAGCTCAAACATCATACACCCCCATCCAGTGCCCGGCACCGTACGAATTATTATTGAATGTTTTACTGTATTAAGTGTACTATTAATCGTAATACAGTTTGATTATAAGCGAGCATGCTGTAAAAGAAAAGGTAATTTTTTTGTTTTTATAAAAATTAAGAAAATCTTAATATGTTACATTGGGGGTTCATGTGACCAAAATCTTCTTTCAAAATCAGTAAAGTGGTCTTGGAGGAGTTATCAAGGACAGCACTTCAAGAATGCTTGAGTTAAATGTCCTTAAGCGGGGTTCTCAAGGACAAAATTCCAAGAATACTTGAGTTAAATGTCCTTGAGCGGGGTTCTCAAGGACAAAACTCCAAGAATGCTTGAGTTAAATGTCCTTGAGCGAGGCTATCAAGGACAAAACTCCAAGAATACTTGAGTTAAATGTCCTTGAGCGGGGTTCTCAAGGACAAAATTGCAAGAATACTTCAGTAAAATGTCCTTGATCGAGGCTATCAAGGACAAAATTGCAAGAATACTTCAGTAAAATGTCCTTGATCGAGGCTATCAAGGACAACATTGCAAGAATACCACGATAAAATGTCAGAGCTCATGTGACCAAAGGAATTTCCTATTAATACACCCGCTTGGCGCCTACATAATATTTCGCCCAATACGTATTGTCGAGCGAAACGACCTGAATTCCTTTTGAACTTGTTGCGGAAATAAATTGATTTTCTCCGACGTAAAAACCAACATGTGAAATGACTCCGGGTTCATTTACAGCATAAAAAACCAAATCTCCAGGCTGGAGCTTGCTGCGGTCAATCGATATTCCTTGCGTATATAAAGAGCCTGAAGTCGTTCTTGTCGTATTGACACCATGTTTATTAAACATAAAATAAATGAACCCGGAGCAATCAAACCCGCTCGGGGTCGATCCACCCCAAAGGTATGGAACTCCGATATAGTTTCTGCTATCCAAAACCAACGCTTTTTTCACGATGGCGTGTTGAACAGCGGTTAGTGTAGCAGTATCTCCGGTCCCTGTAACGGGTAAACCATAATCGCTTTGAAATGTCTTGATGGCCTGGACTGTTGCCGTATCGAGATTTCCAGTCATGGCCGGTACAGCATAATACCCCAACTGCTGCAGTTGTTGCTGAAGCTTGGATACTTGAGGATCTACGGTCGTTGTGACTGGTGTGCTATTTTGAGTCGTAGGAACGGAGATAACTTGTCCAACATAGATGGTATCTGAAGTTAACTGATTGATTTGTTTAATAACATCAACGGTCGTGCTGAATTGTCTTGCAATAAGAGAAAGGGAATCACCCGACTTTACTGTGTAAGAGGTCGTTTGCAGCTGAGTCGTATTTGTATTCGTATTTGTGGTTTCCTGGGTAGGTCCATTTGTAGGGATGCTTAATTTTTGACCAATAAATATCTGATCGGATGTTAATTTGTTAAAAGTTTTAATAGCATCTACTGTTGTCGAAAATCGTGCTGATATTGCCCAAAGGCTATCACCGGAAACTACAGTATAGGTTGTGGTAGTAGAAATAGTCGTAGCGGATGGAGCTGTCGGTACGGGTGTTGTATTAGGTTGTGGTAGCTGAATGCTTCCTGCCGAAGGAATCATAAGTACCTGACCGATTCGAATAATATCCGTCGTTAATTGATTGGTGGATCGTAAACTATCAACTGTTACCCCAAAACGCTTGGCAATCAATGAGAGACTATCTCCAGCAACAACGGTATAGCTTTGATTGATTGAGGAAGCGGGAGCGTTGGGAATAGTCAATACTTGGCCGACTCGAATCATATCAGAGGATAACTGATTTGTTTGCTTCAATTGTTCAACAGAAACCTGAAATTGCTTTGCAATTCCAGATAAAGTGTCGCCAGCTTTAACAAGATAAGTTGTGCTTGATGTAGTGCCAACTGAACTGGTTTGGGCAGCAGCGGAATCATGATTATTCCCCATTAAACTGACAGTCGAAACTAAGAGAGTACCAATCATAATTTGGACGGTCTTTATGACCATATTTTTAGGGATTTTTTCTTTTATATAAGTTTGCACCGAATGATCAAGGTTCTCTGGATTACTTCGTTGAAAAGGATCCAGCTCTGTCGCAAATTCTGCCGCGTCTTTATTAAGATATAAAATTAGTTTAAATCCGCCTTCTTCGGGGATCATTTGATGTCTCAAAAAAAGATCCATATCAGAAATCACCTCTGTTTTAAGATTCTCTTGCAAAAAGAAAATATAAATTTTTTTATATGGAAAATGAAGAAAATGCCACCATAAACAAGGACATCCACATAAAAAAGAACCCCGCTGATAACAGAGTTCTTGAGGTGTATTATTGATGGGTCTCTCCTGTCACAGGTGTTATGCCACTTTGCAGCCACTCTGATAGATCAGTCCATATTTGAGGATTATCTTGCCCTAAACTCCAATTTCCAAGGCCTTTAATCCCATATTTATGAACTAAATCAATTTTTGCTTTTATAGCTGCTGAATTTTCAAACCAAACGGTATATGTGCCTTCGGACAGAGTTTTTCCGCTAATAGACATGGTTGGATCCCCTCTTTTAATGGTAAACACCGCTTTGGCTGACTTGGTTGTTTCATCAAACGTCACTGTTCCATTATACAACTTCACGGCTTTTTCAATTTGAAAGTTTGAAATACCATCACCGCCATACGAGCTTCCTTCTTTCCAATAACGTCCATAATGACCTACACCTAAAACAATTTTGTCTTTTGGGACCCCTTGATTTAAGGCATATTTAATCGATTGCTCCACAAAACGAATACTAGCGACCGGTCCTGGGGCACTTCCTGGATAGCTTTCATCATAGGCCATGATCATCAGATAATCAGAGTGCTTTGCCAACTCAGAATAATCATAAGATCCCTGCCAACCCGTTGTATAACCATTAGGATTAGCCGCTACCGCCACAGATACCTCTTTATTTAAAGGGATCTTCTCCCTTAGTAACCGTATAAAATCGGTATACTCATCACGATATTCCTCTGTCACATTTTCAATATCTACATTGATACCATCTAAGTTATATATACGGATAGTGTCGGCTATTTGGGTCGACAAAAGTTCTCTATTGGTTAAAGCTTTTTCCCCTGTGGCTTTGTCCCAATGATTGCTTAAGAAAGGTACGACTCTCATTCCTGCGCTTTGAGTGGATACAATAAATTGGCGATCAAATTGTGAGGTCAGCTTTAATGTTCCATCGCTATTTAGATCAAAATAGCTAGGTGATACGACATTAATGGTATTAGCGGCTTTATTTACACTTTCGATATACGTTTGCGAACTGCCAAAGTATAAATACCCCATATTAAAAAAGTCCTGTTCACTAAAAGCCGGAGAGCTAACACCCGCTACACTTGGCAACTTAAGTTGTTGGCCAATTTGTAATACTGTCGTATTTAAATTGTTTAACGTTGTCAGTTTATCCACCGTAGTGTTAAACCGATTTGCAACAGACCATAATGTATCACCACTCCCAACAATATAACTAGTGATTCCTACAATGGTATCATTGGTCATGTTCCCTGCCCGGTCCAATTGCTTCATTGTTACGAAAGGCTTTGCAATGGAAGATATATTCATCATTACCTCAAAACGACCACTTGCATCCACCGTAGCGGTTTGTTTTATTTCTTGGGTTCCGGTTTGTCCCATTACGGTAATTTCAACGGAAGCTGATGGCTCACCCTGCCCGGTTATTTTATAAAAGAAACCTGAAGTTGTTCTTTCAACCCCACTTGTAAACACAACAGGGGAATCATTTACGGTATCTTTCAGAATGGTTGTCGTGACATCAGCACTACTGTTCCCCGCTTGGTCAGTTTGGGTGACTCTGATGGATAATACACCATCGTTTAATGATGAAAGGTCGATTGCTTTATCAAAAACACCATTGAAAACGAGCGCTTCTTCCGTTTTCGTGTTTACCCCGTCCGATACGACAATCCGGACTATTCCACCCTCCTCGGAACTTGTTCCCTTTATAGTAAATTTTGCAGCATTATTCTTATTGGCTATTCCGTTGTTCGTTACTTCGACATTCGTTACAGGTAGGATGGTGGTATCTTTTGTCAGTCTTGCCTCATATGTTTTTCCGATATTTCCATATTGATCACGCGATACGGCAGTAAAGGAGAACTCTCCATCCTTAAGTTGTTCCGTATTTTGGACAAAAGAAAAATTCCCCTCACGATCCGCTTGTACGGTTTTTAAGATTTGATCAGTAGTATTTGTTATTTTAATATCGACAAAGCTATTCGGTTCTGATTGTCCTGATATTGTATAATCAGAGGCGTTTTTTTGTGAAATGACCGGAAAAGGATTAAAAGACAACACACTTGGTCCTGTTGTATCCTTTATCGTCACTTCAGACCTTGAACTGCTCTTATTTCCAGCCTCATCCTCTGCAAAAATAGACAAAGTAATCGGACCATCTTGAAGGGGTACAAGATCAAGGCTGGTGGAAAACGTTCCGTTACGATCCGCTTTTGCCTCTTTTATCACTGTTTTTTTTACGTGATCCATAACCGTAATGAATAGTTTCGAATTGGCCTCTGACATCCCCGAAATAACAAAGGAATTGACATTTTTCCCATTCACAATAGTGTCATATAGAACGGTTGGTGTATTTGGTGGAATGAGATCTTTCTCAGTAGTTGATTGACCGGTCGCAGGTATAAAGAGTCGTTGACCAACTGTAATCCGGTCTATTGTTAGATTGTTTCTTTCCATAATTTGGGCAACGCTTATATTAAATCTCTTGGCAATAGCACTTAATGTATCTCCACCTACCACCACGTACTCAGTAGTAGTCTGAGGAGGGGCTAGTACTGGACTTGCTGCCGGGGTAGTTGGGACAGGCATTGGTGCTGTTGGTTGAGGTGCACTAGGTATTTTTAGAACCTGTCCAATAAAAATCCGATCGGTAGTCATGTTATTTTCTGTTTGAATGGCAGAAACAGTCGTATTGAATCGTTTTGCAATAACGGATAAAGAATCACCGGAAACTACCTTGTACTCTGTAACCGTCGATACTATTGGCGTAGGTGCCGTGTTTGTTGTCGGTGCAGGAACTGGTGTTGTTGGAGAAGTTGTCGTTGTCGGCACAGGCGTTGGAGTTGGAATCGGTGCCGTTATTAGCGAAGTACCAGCACCTCCAATTAGAGGTGGATTCAAAACGGGAATCAATAACCGCTGACCAACAAAAATGGTATCGGATTTCAAATTGTTTTTTAGTTTAATACTGTCGACCGTGGAATAGTATCTTTTGGCTATTACTGACAAAGAATCCCCTGGTGCCACTGTATATGAAACAAATGGTAAATAAAGAGTTTTACCTACAATAATTGTATTACTTGTTAACTGATTTAAATTTCGGATTTGATCTATGGTTATTCCATATACTGCAGCTATTTTATATAAAGAATCCCCACTCTGAACAACATAGGTAACATAGGGGATGGTTGTCACTATGCTAGGGCTCTGGGTAACTGCTGCTTGGGACACGATCTCAGCAATCGGAAAGGCTCCTAATAGCATCGTACCCATTACGATTTTTATGGTGATGACCTTAACATTCGGGAATTTCTGATCGATTAACTCCTTGACTTCATGTCGAAACGATGGTTGTATATCACGATCTTTAATACCGAATTCTCTCGAAAACTCCATATGGGGGGGTTCTACATAAACAATTAAGGAGTATCCATCTTGCTCAGGAACTAACTTATATTTTTTGATTTCCATTTGAACACCTCACTTTGTCTATCCATATTTTTAGATAAGTTCACTATAATCATGTATTTACATTTGAAAAGATGTAAAACGTCATATTATTTTTGTAACAAATACAAAAAGCCCTGTAATTCAATGTGAACTACAGGGCAAAAACTACATTTTAAATGAAAAAATAAAGTCAATCAATTTATAGACGGGAAATTAGTGACTTTTAACTTAGTCACAGTAATTTAAATGTCTTTCCATACCTCATCATAAATATCGCTATCCCAATATTGGATTAGGATTTCTTTGTCATCTTCATTCATTTCTCTAAATAAATTCATTTCAGGACGTTCCCTTAAGTGTTCTGCAAAGTCTAAAACGTCGGCTACTTCGCTTTCTGGAATTTCGTCAATTAGCTTTAATAATCTTTCTTTTGCGTTATTCATAGCATTCACTCCTGAGTTTTTTGACTTTATACAATTATATCACTAATTTTTTTGAATATGACAGTGTTAACAAAATCTTCAAATTTATCTAACAATCTTAATCGATAGTCAATATTTACTAACTTATTACATTAAAACCGGTTCGTTATTCACAAAATCGTAATGTTCATCTATTGACAAAAATTAAAAACAGTGATAAAAGTAATATTAATTGTCTGAATTTTATAAATGTTGAGGGATAACTATGAATAATGTTTTTGATTTAGCCGAATACAAAAAACGAAAAAGAAAACTTAAAATCGCTAATGTCATTGAAAAGTACAAAGTTCTAATTGCATTTCTCCTACTTTTTTCGACTAATATTTTGATTTGGGCGTTTATTTCACTGAAAGCAGCTATTCTGTTTTTAGGTGTAATGGTCTTAACCCCATTAATTTTTAGCAGAAAGAACGAAACACCGGCTGTGGAACCAAGTTCCATGAAAAAGACCTCATCAATAAGACCTCAATAATGACTCTTCTTTAAACGGTTGTTAACAAAAAAACCCGAATTCCAGATGCAAAACATTCTGAAATTCGGGTTTTTTACTGTTATTATTGATATTTTTTAAAGATTAATGTAGCGTTGTGGCCGCCAAATCCAAGAGAATTGGATAAGACAATATTTACATCCTGAGCTCTTGCCACATTTGGAACATAATCCAAATCTAATCCCTCGTCTGGAGTTTCGTAATTAATGGTCGGTGGAACAATTCCTTCATTTATTGCCAATAGTGAAAATATCGCTTCAATCGCTCCGGCAGCACCTAATAAATGTCCTGTCATCGATTTAGTGGAACTTATGGCAAGCTTGTAAGCATGTTCTGCAAATACTTCTTTAATTGCCAATGTTTCATATAAATCATTGTAGTAAGTACTTGTACCATGAGCATTAATATAATCTACTTGTTCAGGAGAGATATTAGCATCCTTCAACGCTAATTTCATCGCGCGTTGACCTCCTTCACCATTTGGAGCAGGAGTCGTTATATGATGAGCATCACCTGTTGCCCCATACCCAACAAGTTCACCATATATTTTTGCACCACGAGCTAAAGCATGTTCTAACTCTTCTAAAATTAATATCCCTGATCCTTCTGCAATGACAAAACCATCACGATTTTTATCAAATGGTCTGCTGGCTGTTTTCGGGTCTGGATTAGTCGACAATGCTGTCATATTGGAAAAACCTGCAATTGTCATTTCTGTAATAGCCGCTTCTGTACCGCCTGCTACCATAATATCCACTTCACCATTTTGAATAACTCGGAACGCATCTCCGATCGAGTTGGCACCTGAAGCACATGCCGTTACTGAACAATTATTGATACCTTTAGCTCCTAATTCAATGGAAACTCGTCCAGCAGCCATATCTGGAATAAGCATCGGGATAATAAATGGATTAACACGTCTTGGACCTTTATCTAGGAATCGTTTATGCTGCTCCTCGAATTCATCTAATCCGCCAATTCCCGAACCAATCCAAACACCAACTCGTTCAGAGTCAACATTTTCACCAATATGAACCCCTGAGTCGATAATCGCCATCTTACTTGCGGCTACAGCAAGTTGAGTATAGCGTCCCATTCTTTTTGCTTCCTTGCCATCCATAAATTCTTCTGGCACAAATCCCTTTACTTCTCCGCCAACTTTGACATTAAATTTCTCCATATCAAACTTTTGGATTGGAGCAATACCGGACTGCCCGTTTTTGATGTTTTCCCATGTTGATAAAGCATCATTTCCAAGTGGAGTAATGGCTCCAATTCCTGTGACTACTACTCGTTTTTTCATTTTTGCTTTCTCCCCAACTGCAATTTATTTACCCCATTTTAAGCATATTGAACCCCATGTTAAGCCTCCACCAAAACC
The DNA here is from genome assembly GCF_051233475.1 of Neobacillus terrisolis. Taxonomy (NCBI): domain Bacteria; kingdom Bacillati; phylum Bacillota; class Bacilli; order Caryophanales; family Bacillaceae; genus Neobacillus; species Neobacillus terrisolis. Next base: position 161,507 of record NZ_JBKFGH010000016.1, read on the forward strand.
AACCATGACTATGACATCCCCTTCATGAATCAAGCCATTTTCTATTTCAGAAAACAACGCTAGTGGAATAGAGGCTGCTGAGGTATTTCCATGTTTCGTGACTGTAGTTGACACCTTTTCTTTATCAAGTCCTAATCGTTCTCTTGCTGCATCTATGATACGAATATTCGCTTGATGCGGAATAAGAAAGTCAACATCTTCCTTTTTAAGTCCTGCTTTGTCAACAACGTGTAAACTTGATTCAGGCATTTGGCGAACGGCAAATTTATAAACCTCTCGACCATTCATTTTGATCTTCCCTGTTTCGGAATCAATGTATAAATAGTCTGCTCCGCTACCGTCTGCTCCTAAATCAACTGATAAAATTCCGCGATCAGAGGACACTTCACTTAAGATAACAGCACCCGCACCATCTCCAAATAAAACACAGGTGGTTCTATCTTCCCAATCAAGCGTTTTTGTAAACTTTTCACTGCCAATGACTAATACATTTTTATATGTATCGGTTTCAATAAACGGTTTGGCAGTTGCCATTGCATATATAAAACCGGAACAAGCTGCGCTTACATCCATTGCCGGAATATTCATAACTCCTAGTGCCTCTTGAACCATACAGGCGACAGATGGAAATGGATGATCTGGAGTTGCTGTGGCAACTAGGATCATATCGATATCTTCCGCTTGTAAAGAAGCATTTTCAAGAGCTCTCTTTGCCGCCAAAATGGCCATATGCGAGGTATCCATTTCCTCTCCGGCAATTCTGCGTTCTTCGATACCTGTTCTGGTACGAATCCATTCGTCATTTGTATCTATTTTACTTTCTAAATCAATATTTGTAACAATTTGATCTGGAACGTATGTGCCAATCCCAATGATCCCTACTCTTTTCATTCCATCACCCTTACGTATTGTTTTTATGACTAGGTCATAATATCTCCTATAAACATTATAAACGGTTCTATTGAAAAAGTGAAGAAAGGAAAAAAGAATTATTACTACATGTTAAAGGTTTATTATAAAGGGATACTTTATTGCTATAACATATTAGGTTTCGTCGACAAGTTCCAACAAAAGTTCTAATCATTCTTCCTTTTTTTCGCTATATAAATTTAAGTGATTATATTAAGCTAAATATATTGAATATTAAGTTAATTAAAGGGGGGATAAGATGAACACCATTTTTATTGCTGGCCATGCAAAATTACCTTCTGGGATGGCAGCCAAAAGTGTTTTTGAAACGCTGACGATTACGGCAGAAATTGATAAGAAATATGGTGTTATCGTGGAGGCTTCCTGCACATTAGCCACTGAACATGGGAAGGAATACATATCAAGAATATTGAAAGGCCACAGTTTACAGGAAGGGATCGAAACTCCATTAAAGCAATTAAAAGATGGCTATTTAGGAAAAGCCAACAATGCCCTTGTTGCGGCGTTAAAGGATTTATATAAGCAGTATGAGCTGAAATAAACTTCAGTTAAAAAACTGTCACTAATAAAGACCGAAGATCTACTTCGGTCTTATCAGTATAAATATTAAGTTAGACAATTAAGAAATATCACGTTTCATATATTTTGAAACTAATCCAAGTGAATCGCCTAATTTATATTCGAACCCCCAATGAAACATATTTCATTTCAACAAATTCTAGAATCCCTTCTTTTCCACCCTCTTTGCCGAGACCCGACTCTTTCATTCCGCCAAAAGGAGCTTCCGCTGCTCCTGGGAATACATCATTGATCCCAATGATTCCATATTCAAGTGCTTCCATCATCTTGAAGGCGCGATTGGTGCTTTCTGTTATCACATAAGCAGCAAGTCCGTATTGATCATGATTGGCTAATCTAATCGCCTCTTCCTCTGTATCGAAAGTATCTACAGGTAAAACCGGGCCAAATGTTTCTTCTTGCATAACCTTCATTTCCTTATTTACTTGTACCAGAATCGTAGGTTCATAGAAATATCCTTCAAGATCGCCCGTCCACTCCCTTCCTCCTCTAGCAATTGATGCACCCTTTAAAACGGCATCCTGAACATGCTCCTTAACTTTTTCAAGAGCGCTTTGATCAATTAGCGGGCCAACTGTTGTCTTACTTTCCAATCCATTACCAATGGTCATTTCGCCAACTTTAGCAGATAACTTAGAAATAAACTCATCTGCAATATCATTTTGGACATAGACGCGATTGGTGCAAATACATGTCTGACCACAGTTTCGATATTTGCTGGCGATCGTTAAGTCAACAGCTAAATCAATATCTGCATCGTTTAAGACCAAAATTGGCGCATGACCACCTAGTTCCAACGATAATTTCTTAATATGTTGTGCACTTTTCTGCATAAGTTGTCTACCGATTTCAGTTGAACCGGTAAACGTAATTAATTTCACATCCGGATTTTCTGTCCAAGCATCCCCAATTGCCTTTGCATCACCCGTTACAAGATTTAATACTCCTTGTGGAAGACCTATTTCCTCAAATACCTTGACAATTTCTATTGCAGTTAACGGGGTTTGCGAGGCTGGCTTTAGAACGACCGTACAACCAGCGGCAAGCGCTGGACCAAGCTTTCTAGTTACCATAGATGCCGGGAAATTCCAAGGAGTGATAGCTGCAATGACGCCGATTGCTTGGGGAACCACTAAAAGACGTTTATTAGCTTTCGAGGAGGGTATCAATTCCCCGTATACGCGATTGGCCTCTTCGGCATACCAAAGTAAGTAACTTGCAGCAGACTCAATTTCTACCATTGCCTCTGATAAAGGTTTCCCTTGTTCTAAAGTTAACGTCCGGGCAAGTACCTCCTTCTTTTCCATCATTTTTTGATAGGCTTTATATAAAAATGTTGAGCGCTCCCGGGCTGTTTTAGTTGACCATTCAGGGAATGCGCTTTTGGCTGCGGCAACAGCCCGGTTGGCTTCGTCATATCCCCCATACGATACCTCTGTCAGCTTTTCTAATGTTGCAGGATTCTGAACAGGGCGTGTCGAGTGAGCATCCAGCCATTCCCCTCCAATGTAGATTCCATTAACTTTTTGATCCACGACCATTTAATATTCCTCCCTGTAAAAGGTTGTTTTGTACTGCTAATAATGATTCTTGTAAAATTGAAATTAATTCTTCGACCTCCTCTTTATTAATAACAAGTGGAGGTGAAAATACTAATGTGTCCATTCCTTCAAAGACAACCGTTCGTATAATGAGTCCGCGTTTGGCTGCTTCTGCACTAACTCTAGGAGCAATCGGTTCTTGGAACCGTCTGTCAGTGATCGGATTGATGATCTCAACAGCACCAATTAACCCTAGCGCTCTTACTTCTCCAACGATGTCAATATCTTGTTGAAGCTTAATAAACCCTTTCAGCAACTCCTCTCCCATTAATCTAGAATTCTCAACTAAATTTTCACGTTCAATAATTTCAATATTTTTTAAACCAACCGCGCAGGAAGTACCATGTCCACTATACGTATACCCATGGAGAAGGACACCCTCAGAACACTCAATCAAATCTTGATGGAGTTTTTCCCGAATGATAACTGCACCTAGAGGGATATACCCACTGGTAATTCCTTTGGCGAGAAGCATCATATCGGGAATAACCCCATAATGCTCACACGCAAACATTTTTCCTGTCCGCCCAAAACCTGTTATGACTTCATCAGCAAGGAAGAGGATCCCGTATTCATCACATATTTTGCGGATTTCTTGAAAATATCCATCGGGAGCAATATTCACCCCACCTGCACCTTGAACAGGCTCAGCAATAAATGCTGCCACCGTTTCGGCGCCTTCACATTCAATACACTGGCGAAGAGAATCAGTGGAAAAGGTGTCAACATGAATAAAATCAGGAGCAAGCGAATCAGTCATTTCTTGGAATGGTAGTATTCCGGTTGCACTTGTTGCACCGATATTCACCCCGTGGTACGCTTTTTTTCTCGATATAATTTTGGTTTTTTGGGGTTTGCCTTTTATTTTCCAATAGTATCGCGCTAGTTTGTAAGCGGTATCATTCGACTCCGAACCACCTGATGTAAAAAACACCGCATTTAAATCCCCAGGGGTTATGGAAGCAAGCTTAGCCGCAAGGCGGATTGCGGGTTCATTGCTCATCGATGAAAAGGAATTTGTAAAAGCGAGCTGTTCCATTTGGGCCCGTGCCACTTCTGCCAACTCTTTCCGACCGTAGCCAACATTCACATTCCATAATGAAGACATCCCTTCCAATACTCTTCTGCCACGAATATCGGTCAGATAGACTCCTTTTCCCTTTGTAAAGATAAACGGAGCACCCGATTCTTGTTGTACTTTTAAAGAAGAAGTTGGATGGATAAAGTGTTTTTTATCTAAGGCGACCAAGGTTTCTTTTAAATCTTCCTTTTTCATTCGAAAATCACTCCTTTAAGGACTGTCCTTGTAATGTAAGTGTGTTACTTGGTTTAATGCTTGGTGTACGTAAAAAGAAGAATAAGCCGATGATCCACCAAGTTCCGATGATGAACCATTCATAAGGCCAAATGAGTGAGGCGGGCATTCCAGGCATATACAAGAAAACAAACCCTAAACTTAAAACGGTAGCAAGAATACCAATGGAATTATTCTTTCCGGCACGGAACGGACGTTCTAATTCTGGTTGTGTTTTTCTAAGTACAATAAATGAAACTGAAACGATTAAGTAGGCAATAACAATGGAAAGTCCACCTGCATCAACAAGCCATACTAACGCAGGCCTTCCAAGAAGGGGGCTTAAAGAGGTCAAAAGACCAATAACTAATATAGCGTTCCCTGGGGTTTTAAACTTTGGGTGTAATTGACCAAACCATTTGGGCAGCATACCGTCCTGAGCCATCGCATACATTACGCGGCTCCCACCGATAATAAAAGCATTCCAGCTTGTCATAATTCCTGCAATACCACCAAAAATTAACAGCTTGGAGAAGATAGGTGCTCCGAACACTGCCCCCATTGCATCTGCAGTCGGAAGACTAGCGGCTAGCAGTTGTTTTTCGTTTAATGACAATGAAACACCAAAGATAATTAACACATACCAAAGGACAGCTAGTCCGACTGACAGAAGCAAAATTCTTCCAATCGTTTTCTTTGGGATATTCATTTCTTCAGCCATTTGCGGAATGACATCAAAGCCAACAAACATAAATGGTGTCATAATCAAGACGGCCATAACGCCGGACATACCCGTTGAAAATAACGGATCCATATTTTTTACATCCCCACCAACGGTTGCCCCAACAATTAAGCTAAGTCCTACTACAGCTAAAAGGATGGTTAAGATGAGCTGTAAAAAAGCGGCTTGTTTCACTCCCAACCAATTGATGATCGTGACGAGAAGCGAGCCGACAACACCGACTACAACCCAGGAAAAATAGACATCCCATCCTGCAATTGTCCACATATATCCAGCCTGATAATTTGGAAAAATATACTCTACAACGGTAGGAAGAGCAACCGCTTCAAAGGCTACGACTGAGACGTACCCTAATAGAATCGACCAAGATACGATAAAGGCCGCTTTTGAACCAAGGGCAGTCATGGCAAAATGATGAACTCCTCCTGTTTTGGGTAATGCCGTTGTCAATTCTGCATAAACTAATCCTACAAAAATGACAAGGACTCCTCCTAAAACAAAAGCAATCATAGCGCCTAAAGAACCTGCTTTTTGAATCCAATCACCCGAAAGAATGACCCATCCCCAACCAATCATGGCACCGAATGCTAGGACAATCACATCCATTCTTGATAGAACACGATTAAGTTCAGCTTGTTTGTTCATTTAACCCCTCCTTGGATTTCTTCGGACGGATTTCGAAAAATCCGTCCGACTATATCAATCTGTTAATTTTTGACGGCTTCTTTATCACATTCAAACGGCCATGACGGTAATGGTTGACCTAAAGGCTTGTCCTCACGGTAACCAAGCACATATTCCGCTTGCATAATTGTATGAATTTCACGAGTTCCTTCATAAATAACCGGTGCTTTTGAGTTACGCAAATAACGCTCAACAGGGTATTCACTTGAATAGCCGTATGCACCATGGATTTGAACAGCATCATCTGCAGCGTGGTTTGCAAAATCACAGGCAATCCACTTTGCTAAGGAGGTTTCCCTTGTATTACGCTTTCCTTGGTTCTTAAGCTCTCCCGCTCTGTAAACTAAAAGTCTGCTCGTTTGTAATCCGGACTCCATTTTGGCGATCATTTGTTGAACTAGCTGATGTCTGCCAATTTCTTTTCCGAAAGTCTTTCGTTCGTGGCAGTACTTCACACTCGCTTCTAAACTAGCCATAATTAACCCAACTGCCCCAGCTGCAACGGTAAAGCGACCATTGTCTAATGCTGCCATTGCAATCTTAAACCCTTCTCCTTCTTTGCCAAGCAGATTCTCCTTCGGTACTCTTACTTGGTCAAAGAATAATTCCCCAGTATTTCCAGCGCGAATTCCTAATTTTCCTTTGATTGCACGTGATGAAAACCCTGGCATCGTTCGCTCTACAATAAAAGCGGAAATTCCATGATGACATTTTTCTTTATCGGTATACGCAAATACAATAAAATGGTCAGCGTAATCACATAAGGAAATCCACGTTTTGGAACCGTTTAGAATGTAATCGTTTCCATCTTTTACCGCCGTCGTATTGATCGAAGCCACATCAGATCCGGCACCAGGCTCTGTTAGTCCAAATGCCGCTATTTTGTCCCCTTTTGCTTGTGGAACTAAATATTTTTGTTTTTGCTCCTCGGTCCCGAACTGTAATAACGTTAAACTGTTAAGCCCAGTGTGTACGGAAACTGCGGTACGAAAGGCTGTATCCCCTCTTTCTAACTCCTCGCAAACAATGGCCAGTGAGTTATAATCCATTCCGCTGCCGCCGTATTTTTCCGGGATACAAACCCCCATTAAATTTAGTTCTGCTAATCGTTTTAAAATTTCCGGATTAAAATAGCCGTTTGCATCCCATTCGTGAATATTTGGCATAATCTCCTTATCTACGAAACTTCTTACCATCTTTCTTAACATTACTTGTTCCTCTGAGTGTTCAAAATTCATCATAAAACCTCCTAAATAATATGGTTATTTTTTAATTGATTAATGATTTTTCCGTCATACCCTACTAGTTGTAATATTTCTTCCGTGTGTTCCCCTGGCAGTGGTGGATGGCGTTCCATTTTTACTTTTGTTCTTGACAGTTTAATCGGTGATCCAACCAGGCGAACCTTACCTGCCTGAGGGTGGTTCATTTCAACCTTCATTTGTCTTGCTTCTATTTGTTCATTAGTAAAGACTCGATCCATAGAATTAATCGGCCCACAAGGGATATTGTGCTTGGAAAATAACTCAATCCAATCATCCATTGTTTTAGTTTGTAAACGTTCCTCTAGGATTTCAGTCAGTTCTTGACGATTGACAACTCTAGCTGCGTTTGTTTTAAACTTCTCGTGTTGTGCTATCTCAGTAAGGTCGAGCAATTCACATAGCGATGAAAATTGGCGGTCATTCCCAACGGCGATAATCATTTCGCCATCATTTGTACGGAACGTAGAATATGGAACGATATTAGGATGATCATTCCCCAGCTTTTGCGGTACATTACCAGAAATTAAGTAATTACTCGCCACATTGGCTAGAGACCCGACTGCACAATCAAGGAGGGACATGTCAATTTTTTGACCAAACCCGGACTGGACACGTTCAAGTAATGCGGCTTGAATCGCAACAGCAGAATATAAACCTGTTAAAATATCGACCATCGCCACGCCAATTTTTAAAGGCCCGCTTTGCTCAGTTCCAGTAATACTCATGATTCCGCTCATACCTTGAATAATAAAGTCATAACCTGGCAGATTTTTATAGGGCCCTGTCTCTCCGAACCCGGTGATTGAGCAATAAACTAATTTAGGATTTATTTCTTTCAAGTGTTCATAATCAAGGAGCCATTTTTCCATTGAACCGGTTTTAAAATTGTGAATCAAAACATCTGATTCATGTGCCAGCTTGCGAATGATCTCTCTGCCCTCTTCTGTTTTTAAATTCACTGTCATACTTCGCTTATTTCGGTTTGTACATAAGTAATAGGCACTTACACCATTTTGGAATGGAGGTCCCCATCCTCTTGTTTCATCACTCCCGCCGGGAGCTTCAACCTTGATAACATCCGCACCTAAATCCGCAAGGATCATCGTGCAATACGGACCGGCAAGAACTCTTGTTAAATCTAATACTTTAATCCCTTCTAAAGCTCCGTTCACAAAATCCCCCCTTCTTTCAAACTTTTAAAGCAAACAAAAAGCCAGTCCTATCACAATACGAAATGATTGTGATTAAGGACTGGCATCATGATCCAGTAGCTTCATCCGGTAAGGGATGGGCTTGAATCTTAACAGTCTTGATTAAATTTCATAAAGCAAAATCGTGATTAAGTTCTTCCCTGCCTTCTGCTGGATTGCAGATAGGGCGAAGAACTTAATTATTATTATACACAATATTCTGAATATTACAAGTAATTTTTCGATATTTTTTAAATAGCTTTGATAATCAATTTTATTGACAATGGACAAAGTTGTTAACATTCTTCTCCAACAAAAAAAGAAGGCTGCTTGATCAGCAGCCCGAACTTATTTCACAAGAACGAAAACCAATTTGTCGAATCATGTAAGCGTTGTCAAAAAACGTCGTGTTTTGTTTCCCCCATGAATGTATAATCCCCTTTTATACAAACTAACCCCTATGCTACTTCTGATTCCTTAGAATGTACCTTCTTCATAAACTCGTTAACATCAGCAGGTACTTTTCTGTCAATCTTAGAAACGATATAAACGCTCAAGAAGCCGATTGGAACAGTGATGATTCCTGGGATCTTAAATTGTAAGAACTCAGGCAAAGTGGTTGGAAGGAAAATCGTGTACATTGAAACAAGTAATCCGATAATTAAACCTGCAATGGCGCCCTTTTCTGTCATACCTCTCCACCAAATACCTAAGATGAAAATTGGTGTAAATGTACTAGCTGCAACGGTAAACGCAAGTGCAACTAGGTGACCGATTGAGGCATTTTTAACCATTAATCCTAGTACGCCGTATAGAATACCAAGGATGACAATTGATACTTTACCAGCAACTACTCGCTCTTTTTCACTAATATTTTTACGGAAGATTGTTGCATATAAATCATGAGCAAGAGCTCCAGAACTTGCGATAAATAAACCAGAAAGATTTGAGAAAATCGCGGCAAATGCCCCTGCAATAACAAGACCTAATAACCATTTTCCGCCAAGTGCTTGTGCCGTTGATGGGATTACCATGTTATTACCACCAGCAACTAAATCCTTGATAACTTGTGGATCAGCGTTTCCTTCTAAGAAAATAGCACGACCAACTACGCCAAGATATACAGCAAAGAAGAAGAACAAGCTAGCAATTCCAATCGCCATTAAAGCACTTTTACGAGCTGCTTTTGCACTTGGGTTCGTGTAAAATCTTAGCAAGATGTGTGGAAGACCAATTGTTCCAAGTGATAATGCAATCGTCATTGAAATCGTTTGCCAGAAACTTGGGAAGTAATTTCCAGTTCCAGCCCATGAATTTCCATCATGAACTACATCTTTTCCATCAAGGGCATATTTTGCTGTTCCCGAGATGGTACCTGAAAACTCAGTAACTGCTGCGAGGATCTTTTGGTAATGTAAGCCACCCCAGATTGCTGCGGCAACCATAAGGACGAAACAGCCAAGACGGATCCATAGCTCCAGTGCCTGGTTGATGGTAGTTCCTTTCATTCCGCCAACACCTACATAGAAAATCATTACTGCGCAGGTAAATATGATTCCAAATTCATATGTTGTACCAAAGAACATACTTAAAATTTGTGCTGCACCTAAAAGCTGTGGAGCTGCGTAAAAACCAGAAATCGCTAATACTACTGTTACAGCAGCTAATCTCGCACGTTTACTATGGAAGCGGTAAGCAAGGAAGTCCGCTACTGTGTATGCACCAAAACGGCGAAGTGGACCCGCAACGAAAATCGCTAATAAAGTTAATCCGATTGAGAAACAGAAAGTATAGTACAATCCATCGTATCCAAGCTGGAAGGTAAGACCGGCAAGTCCGAGGAATGTTGCTGCGCTCAGATAATCACCGCCGATAGCTGATCCGTTCATAAACCAGCCAAAGCTTCGGCCCCCAACAAAGAAATCGGATGCTGTTGCATTTCGTTTTGTTAAATACGTTACATAGACGATGGTTCCCATGAGGATGATCGTCATGAGCATTTTTGGTTCAAGTAGCATTTGCATCAAATAACACTCCTTCCATCATTCGCTTTTGCTCCATCGTTATTAAGTGTTTTTCGAGCATTTGCTTGTAAGCGCTTAACATAAAGATGCGTATGTACATAAGCAATACCAAATGCCATTGCCATCGCAACTATACCTGTTAAAAACCAAGTTACGCTCATTCCTCCCCACATAGGTGAAAACATAAAGTCAGGAGCGAACCAGTTTAATACCGGAATCGTAAAAACGAATAAATAATAGAATATCGCCAGTTTAAAGCCTGTACTAAACTCTGTTTTCATTATGCTATTTGTCTCAGAGTCTAAAGGTGGTAGATCCTTTACATCAATCTTGCCTGCCTCCACGTAATCATACTCAGTATACTCCGCTGCCATCGGTTCATCTCCTCCTCTTTTTTAGTAAGAAAATAATTAAGCCCCGCTTTCCTCCTTTTCTCCTAATCAGCATTCATATATGATAATGCTTGTTATGATTTTACTTTATAAATTCTTGCAATACCTTGCACTAAATTGTCATAAATTTATAAATATTTGCTATATTCAAAATAGTTTTATGTTATTATGAAAAAGGGATATTAATAGGTGAATGTTTAAATGGAGGGGATTACATTGTTTAGCATTCAGCTAATAGTCAATTGTAGTAAGGAAAAAGATAGGCTATCAACCTGGATCCAAGAGGAATTCCAACATTATTCAGAGGTTGTATCCAGTTTAGAACCGAATAGGGACATGCAAATTCTCGTAGTTGAAATAAGTAAACTATTAGATTGGGTATTTATTCATAGATTAAAAAAGCAGCACAAGCATCTTATTATTTTTCCGCTTTTGAATAAAGAACTGCTGCATACAGTACCACTAACAATGGAATTAGACATACCCTTTTTCTTTGTTAAACCAGTGAAGAGGAACTTTTTTACTCGTACGATTAAGCGAGCGATCCTCCGTGATCATCATAGTTTTATTATGAGTAACGATGGAATACTAGACAATAAAGAGAGTGAGACTAACGAGGCCTTACAAGAACTTTTTTTGCGACGTTTGCTTCGTGGTGATGTCAAATCTCACCACGAATTCATCGAATCTAGATTATTCTCAACAACAAATTCCATCCCAAACACCGTTGTCTTTATTCAAGGCTTTGTAAAAGAGGCAAATCGAGAAAACAATGAAGGCTGGCACGCTCCACAAATCATTCAAAAATACTTTAATGAAAAATTTCAAGGACAGGTTTTCTTTGTTCCGTACCGAAAACACTTGCTTATGCTTCTTCGTGTTCCTTCAGGATTTGCTTCACCTCGAGATTGGCAGGAAGGTGAGGATAATATTTTAAGTGTGATCAGTGAACTACAGGACAAATACGGAATTTATCTTTATATTGGGGTCGGTACCATTTATAACGAACCTCTTCTGTTACACCATTCTTATATAGAAGCAAAGACTGCACGGCGGACCCCTCCTTATGAGCGCCTCGTTCTTCGTTATTTTGACGAGACAGCAAAGGAAAAACAAATTCTCAAGAGTATTGAATACATCGGAGAACACTATGCTGAAGAAATTCCGGTTACAAAAGTCGCTGCACACATCAATTTCAGCCCTACCTACTTTAGCCGTCTGTTTAAAAAAGAAACAGGCAGAAGCTTTGTCGAGTTTGTGACTTACGTACGCTTGCAGCGTGCTATTGCTCTTATACGCCACTCTAATAACACGATTGAGCAAATCGCTGAAGAGCTAGGGTTTAATACACCAAATTATTTTTGCAATATTTTTAAGAAATATGTTGGACTAACACCTAGTGAATACCGTGCAACCAAGGAGATTTTGTTTTATTAACTTTAGCCCAATGTTCGTTATAAGGAATTTCTACGCACACCCTCAAGGTGTGCGCTTTTTTCATTAAGACTGTGTTTAAGAAAAATGTTCGTTTTGAGCACTCTGTTGATTGGAGCGGAAGGTGCGAGACTCCTGCGGGAGAAGGTGTCACGGGAGACCCCACAGGCGCTATGGCGCCGAGGAGGCTCCCGGACTCCCCCGCGGAAAGCGAGCACCTGGAGCGGAAATCAACAGCCAAATTTAACAGAGCTTTTATTAAAGAAAAATAAACAAACGTTTTCACAATACGTTTGCGTTATTGACAACAAAGATATAAAATGTTTGTATATAAACAAACAAAACAAGGAAG
>NZ_JBKFGH010000017.1:0-44909 GCF_051233475.1 Neobacillus terrisolis
GAGCTTTTATTAAAGAAAAATAAACAAACGTTTTCACAATACGTTTGCGTTATTGACAACAAAGATATAAAATGTTTGTATATAAACAAACAAAACAAGGAAGTGTTTGTATTATGCAAATATCCGAATTATTTTGGAATGCATCATTGGAAGAACTTAAACGTGGTTTTATTGAAGAAACAGACGATTATATCTGTTTAATATGTGGAAATAGAATTGAAAAAGGGATTATTTATCCCGAATCTGGTGTTTTATATGAAGCAGAAAAGTTTATGCGTGTTCATATCAACAAGGAGCATCAGTCTGTTTTTGAATACCTAATCGGACTTAATAAAAAACTGACCGGACTAACAGACCACCAAAATCGGTTACTTCAACTTTTTTATCAAGGTAAAAGCGATGCCGAAGTTAAACATGAACTAGGTATAGGCAGTGCTTCAACCATTCGGAATCATCGTTTCGTTTTAAAAGAAAAAGAACGTCAAGCTAAGCTTTTTTTAGCGTTAATGGATTTGCTAAAGGAAAAGGATCAGCATGCACCTGCCTTCCTCTCCCCTCACAAAACAGCTCGAATGGTAGATGATCGTTATAACATAACCCAAGAAGAAAAAGACGACTTGCTTGCCAAATTTTTCCCTGAGGGCCTAGATGGGCCGTTAAAATCCTTTCCATCAAAACAAAAGCAGAAGCTCGTTATACTGCATGAAATCACGAATCGCTTTGAAAAGGGTCGTACGTACACTGAAAAAGAGGTCAATCATATTTTAATTCCTATCCACCATGATTACGTTCATTTAAGAAGGTATTTGATTGAATATGGATTTTTGGATCGAAAAGCGGATGGAAGCGAGTATTGGCTGAAGAAATAACATTTCAAGAAGGAGAAGGAAAATGGATCGAAAAAAAGAACTAAAACAGCAATATAAAGAAACAAAAATCGAAGCAGGTGTTTACCAAATAAAAAATACGCGGAACGGTAAGATTTATCTCGGAAGCACAAAAAACTTTAAAACATTAAATGGAAAAAAATTTATGTTAGAAACTGGCGGTGAGCGAAACCAACAACTCCAAAAGGAATGGAACGAATTTGGAAAAGATGCGTTCATAATAGAAATTTTAGAGGTGTTAGAACAAAAGGAAACCGGTTATTTTGATTTAAAGCGTGAGCTAGAAAAACTGGAAGAAAAGTGGATGAACACACTGCAGCCATACGGAGAAAGAGGCTATCATAATCCAAAACGAGCTGAATAACGGAAAAACCGCCCTTAATTAGGGCGGTATAATGCTTATATCTTGCTGAATTTTATTCACACCTTACTTGATGGTGTTTTTGAGAGCACATAGAAATGGACCGGGCATTCAGTGTTTATGTTCTTTTTAAAACCAGTAACCTTCCATCCCCGCTCAAAATAGTCGGTAAAAATCTGTCTTGTCTTCATTCGCCAATCGATTGCTACATCAAGGTTTGTGCTTCGGATTTGACGATAATTTTTTGGAATGGCCACTAAAACTGGTTTATGAATTTGCGGAGCGGTATCCCGAATTAAAGATATAATCGGCACTCCTTCTCGACCTACCTTCCACTGTACAACAGAGCTCTCTACAGCTTCTTCCATACTCCAGCCCTCCACGCTAACATTATCAGTTAAATCACGGCGTATGTACCATTCGACTAGAAAACGATCGGTCGGAATTCCCTTGTTCAAGAGATCTTCCATTTCACCATAACAATTTGGGATGTATGTTCCAGAGACGGCGCCGAGCTTACCAATATTTAAATACCCATTTATACTTTCCAAAGGATCGTAAGTCCAAGTAATCAGTGAATACCCATACTTGAGCGCTTCCTCTCGTTGAGCCCATTTTAACTTCTCCCCTATTCCTTTATTGCGAAACTCAGGATCGGTCCCCAACACATGAGAACAAAGATAAGCAGTTTTTCCATTAAATCCAGGGAAGCTGTATTGAAAGGCAATAAGCGTTCCCTGAACGAAAGCACCTAGTACCATTCCCCCATTTTTCACGGCAGTTAACGTTTGGTGTGTTGGAATGGAGTCCTCCTTGCCCCAGATTTTCGATTCAAGCTGGCGTACCTCCTCCAGCTCATCCACTTTAGTAAGAATACGAATGTCAATTTCTTCAACTAATTTCATGGGAACCCCTCCCTCAGCAAAAAAGTACAACAAGTATCATGAATCCAAATCAGATGCTAACAAAACGGCTTTCGTTAAAATTTTCGTTCCATATATAAGTGCATCCAATTGAAATTTCATTTCAGGGTGGTGCAAACCTGGCGATAAACCACAGCCTAATCCAACCATTGTCGCCTGTAAATTTGCAGTTTTAGAAGTATAGAAATGGAAATCCTCTCCGCCTTGTGATATACACAAAGGAACCAAATTTTCTTCTCCGAGAATTTCTGTAATGGCAGCCGCGGCAATGTTTATTGCTTCACTGTTTTTAATCGCAGCCGGAACAAAGTCATTTAGAGACCATGAAATCTTCGCTCCCGTTATATTCATAATTTCCTCAAAGATCAACTTGACTTGATTCTGCAGTTCATTCATTACTTCATTTGTTTGTGCCCTTACATCTAATGAGAAGTTAGCTTTTTCCGGAATAACGTTGGAAGCCTCATTATGAGTTTGTAACTGGGTCATTTTAATCGAATAAGGAATCTTTGTGTCCAGTTTGATCTGTTTTATTTTTTCAACAATTAAAGAAGCTGCTTCGATTGCATTAATACCATCTTGCGGACGTGCAGCATGGGCCTGTAAGCCTTTGATTGTTCCTCGTATTGAACCCGCTGATCCATGAATAATCACAGGTGAAGCTTTCAAATAAGGAACCTCGAATTGAGGACGAACATGTATCCCAAATAAATAAACAACATTTTTAAGTGCACCTTCTTTTATCATTTGTAGCGCACCTTCACCCTTTTCTTCAGCAGGTTGAAAAATAAATCGGATAGTATGCTTGGGCACTATTCCTGAAGTGGCTATTGCCAATGCTGTATATAAAACCATAGTACTATGGCCATCATGTCCACAGGAATGGTTCGCCTGTACGATTCCGCCAACCTCTTGAACTAAAGCATCTAGATCCGCCCTTAATGCAACAACTTGTTCCATTTCACCTGGTATTTCAGCTACTATCCCAAAATGATTTGAAAATGTTTTTACCTTCAAGCCCGCTTTCGTTAAGTGTTCAATTATATAAGCAGATGTATTTTTTTCTTGCCAGCTTGGTTCAGCTAATGCATGAAGTTCTTGAAATGTCTTTAACAGACTCTCTCTATTCTTATCAATATATAGAAACGGATTCATGTTATCCTCCTTACCTCTTTGTCTGACATTACATAGCTCCTAGTGTATACAGCTTTATAGTACCGGACGTTTATTGATTATTGTGATAGTGAATAGTTATGTATCGGAATACATTAAAATACAACTAAGTAATTATTATACTTTGTTAATATATTATTTTAAATTAAAAATTGAAACCTTTTTGATAGAAATATTGTTACGTTTTTCTTGAAAGGGACGGGCTTCCCCCTTTGTTTGATTAATTCTTATTCTTTTTATTTATAGGATTTCGCGGAAAGTCTAGCCGTAAAGGAAGTGGAGGAAAAAACTGAGAATTTAAGACGGTATTTCCTGGCTGTGGAATATACTTATCGTCTAACCCGTTGCTGCTAATTAATAGATTGATAGGATTCTCAACACTGATTCGAACCTCATAACAAGGGTTTGAATGCAAAACTTGTGCTTGAGGGAAATCTGCTAACACAGTAAGCTGCGTTTGCGGAGGAATTTGAAAAAACAGCGGTTCCATTATGACCTCATGATCATCCACTTCTTCTGAAGGATGAATCGTTGGGTCGAACGAAAGAAGCCCCTCTTCTTCCGGTCTTTCATAACCTAAATCACTGGGGTCGAGTAATTCACCACTTAGCAGAACGGATTTTCCTAATTCTTCAGGCGGAGAAGTTGTCCAATCTTTGATTTCAACGATTACATCTTTTGTAAGCTTATTATCTAAATTTAATATATTTACCGAAATGATTTCCGTTTCAGGAGTAGCTTCAACGGGTCCTGAACTCAATATAATTCCAGAAACATGACTTGGAACCTTTTCGTTCTTTGAGGAGTGCTGGTCCTTAGAATTGCGTTTTTCTTTAGCCAAACAACTACACCTCTTTCATCTAATTATTATATTTATATTCACATTTGAATCCTGTTGTTAAGGTAAAGGTCCAAATGAAGCCGAATTTATTATTTCGTTTGGTTAACCAAAAATAAAAATATGTTGACATATGATATTATCCCCTACTAAAATAATGATTGAGAAAAATAGTTTAAATTATCTATATAATAATGAATGGAGATTTGTTATGAAAATCAAGGACATTACTTACATTGCTTTATTTGCAGCTGTAATGGGAGCGCTCGGCCTAGTTCCACCCATTATGCTGTCCTTCACCCCTGTGCCGATTACACTTCAAACATTAGGAGTTCTCTTGGCAGGAGGTATATTAGGAGCTCGTCTTGGAGCTTGGAGTTTAAGCGTATTCTTACTACTTGTTGCTGCCGGAATGCCACTTTTATCTGGAGGCCGAGGTGGAATTGGAGTTTTTGTAGGGCCAAGTGCCGGATATTTATTTGCCTATCCTATTACTGCTTTTGTAATCGGCTTTATCATTCAGCGCATCAAAACATTAAATTTAAGAAACATTTTGCTGACAAATTTAACCGTAGGGATTTTCTTACTCTATTTGATCGGTATTCCTGTCCAAGCTTTTGTCATGAACATTCCTGTTTTGGAGGCAATAAAGTTAAGCCTTGTCTATATCCCTGGGGATGTGATCAAAGCTTCACTTGCTTCTTACTTAGTCTTTAGATTGAAAAAACACTCTGTGTTTAAACAAAATTTATCAAAAGCTTCCTAAAGAGACACTTTGATGTGTCTCTTTTGCGTAATTTCAACCAATATTCTATCGAAAGGAGAATACCGTTGGCAGCCATTTCCGATACATACGAAAAACATGCAATCGTATTTCCAGATAAAATTGCAATACAAACACGAAATCAAACAATAAACTATTCCGATTGGTACAAGCTAATCAAGCAAACCGCTACTTGGCTTAATTCATTAAATGTTGCAAATAAAACGGTAGGGATCTATCTCCCAAATGGCATCCCTTTTTTACAGCTTTTTACCGGTGCAGCAGCTGCCGGCTGGACTGCTGTTCTGTTTGATACAAAATGGAAGGAAGCTGAAATTAAAGAGAGATTGTCAGTAGCTCTCCCTTCAATTTTTATCACCACTAGAAAGCTCGCGGGCAAAGTTGGCCCTTTTGTTCCTACGATCATCATTTGGGAGGAATGTGCGGAATTCATTAATCAAGCTGAATATCATCGTTCACCTGAAATAGACGGGCATTTACCTTTTTATATGGGCTTTACCTCAGGAACAACAGGAGCGCCGAAGGCTTTCATACGTTCGCATGATTCATGGCTTGCAAGCTTTGATTGTAATCGAAATAATTTTCAAATGGATGAAACAGAGAATGTACTTATTCCTGGAGGGCTTGTTCACTCACATTTCCTTTATGGGACCATTAGTACCTTGTATTTGGGCGGAACAGTATTTTTACTAGAAAAGTTTTCTGCTGAGTTAGCCTTAGAAATAATAAATGAACAACCGATTTCTACCGTATTTGTCGTTCCGACGATGGTTCAAGCGTTTCTAAAAATAGATGGAACGATCAATAAACCTATTAAAATGATTTCCTCCGGCGCTAAATGGGAGGTAAATTCAAAACAAAAGATCCAAACCAAATTTTTGAATTTAATCATGTATGAGTTTTATGGTGCAAGTGAACTTAGTTTTGTCACGTTTTTATCGCATCAAGAAAATCACTTGAAACCAGGTTCGGTTGGAAAACCTTGCTGGAATGTTGAGCTTCAAATTCGTAATAGGGATAACAAACTTGCGGCTCCAAATGAGATTGGAAAAATATTTGTACGAAGCACAATGGTATTTATGGGCTATCTAAACACCAACACGAGGACGGTTCGAACCATTCACGACCAAGCTGGCTGGATAACGGTCGATGATATGGGGTATTTAGATGAGGATGGTTATCTTTATATCGCTGGCCGAGAGAACAATATGATTTTATACGGTGGCATCAATGTGTTCCCTGAAGAAATCGAGAAAGTCCTTTCTTCACATCCTGCAGTTGAAGAAGTGGCTGTAATTGGTCTTCCCAATCCATATTGGGGACAAATAATTACGGCTGTTGTCACTGGTACTGTCAATAAAGTCGATTTGATTCGATTATGTAAGGAAACGTTATCCTCCTTTAAAATTCCTCGCAGGTGGTATTTCTTAAATGAGATGCCCTATACGACCAGCGGAAAAATCGCACGTGCCAAGTTAAAGGAAGAATTAGAAAGTAAGGTGATTTGTCATTCATAGTGCAGTCATTGTTCAAGCAAAACGTACACCCATTGGAAAAATGAATGGAATGCTCCGCAGTTGGGAAGCACATCAGCTTGCTGCACCTATTCTGCAGGTCCTTGGCAGTGAAGTAGAAGGAATTCTTGATGAAGTTATTCTAGGAAATGTCGTGGGACCTGGCGGTAATGTGGCACGTGTTGCTGCGTTAGAAGCAGGCTTACCCATGTCAATAACGGGTATCACTCTAGACCGTCAATGCAGTGCCGGATTAGAAGCGATTCGTATGGCTTGTTACTTTATCCAAGGTGGTGCTGGAAAATGCTACATCGCTGGTGGAGTAGAAAGCACAAGCACCTCCCCTTTACCGAAACGTGCACGCTTTTCTCCTGAAAAAATCGGAGACCCTGATATGGGAGTTGCAGCAGAATATGTAGCTGAAAAATATGGAATCACAAAGATGGAGCAGGATGAATACGCCCAAATTAGCTTTAACCGCAGTTGGTCCGCCTATGATAATGGACAATTCAAGCAAGAAATTATCCCTGTTGCCGAGAAGGATCACGATGAGGAATTTCTTAGACGCAGAAATATAGAAGCACTCCTAAAACGAGCCAAGCCGATATTCATAAAAGAAACAGGGACAGTTACAGCTGTAAACAGCTGTGGGATAAATGATGGAGCTTGTGCGGTAGTTGTCATGGACGAAGTGTTGGCAAAGCAACATCGATATCAACCCGTTTTACGGTTTGTAGACAGCAGCGTATCGGGGGTACACCCTAATTTCCCCGGAATCTCTCCCGTTCAAGCAATCCAATCATTGTTGTTAAAAAACAGCTTAACGATTGCTGATATTGATCTTTTCGAAATTAATGAAGCATTTGCTTCCAAAATAGTAGCCTGTTCACAGCAGCTCTCTATTCCGCTGGATAAGCTAAACGTTTCAGGCGGAGCATTGACGATGGGCCATCCATATGGAGCTTCCGGGGCAATCCTAGTCACGCGCTTATTCTATGAGGTTCAAAGAAAGCAAAATATCAAATACGTTGTGGCTGCTGTCGGGAGTGGCGGAGGAATTGGCTTGGCAATGTTGTTTGAGGTGATAAGATGAGAACGAAGGATTATACCATCATCTTTCGGGAAGGTGATGTAAGGCAATTTATAAAGGTTATCGATGATCGAAATCCCATTTATGAGTCGATTGCGACAGCCCAATCGTATGATTATACAACGATTCCGCTCCCACCGACCATGCCGATGATCGCTTATAAGTGGATTGACATCCCGTGGACGTTGACAGATCCTATTATTCATCGGACCCAGAATTGCAGATTACACAGCATTATGTATATTGACGAACCCTATACTGCTAATGTTTCGATATCTTATCGAACGAGGCGTGAAGATCAATGCCTCGTTAAACAAACTCTTTTAATTAAGGATCGTGACGGTAACATATGTTTTGAGGGGATTTCCCAGCTAATGGCAGGTGGACTAATTTGAAAACAATCGGGTTTCTTGTAACCGAAAAGGATATAGAAGGATATGCAGGTGTTTCGGGTGATTACAACCCGATTCATTTTGAACTTAAGGATGCCCAACAACACGGATTTCCAGATCGAATTGCTCATGGTATGCTGACAATGGGAAAAGTCTGGAGTGTTTTATCATGGAATATACTTTCTCCAACTGATCACCCTATTAAATATGATATAAAATTTTTAGCACCTGTTTTCGTCGGTGATGTCGTTACCCTTAATGTAACGAATACTGAAAATAGCACGATTACCATTGAAGGGAATTGTGCTGGTAAACCGGTGATTACTGGAACAGTTGTTTTAAAAAATTGCAGTGTTAAGGAACATTGTTGATTTTTGAGCAATCTGTTGATTGGAGCGGAAGGTGCGAGACTCCTGCGGGAGAAGGTGTCATGGGAGACCCCACAGGCGCTAAAGCGCCGAGGAGGCTCCCAGACTCCCCCGCGGAAAGGGAGCACCTGTAGCGGAAATCAACAGACAAATTTAACAAAGCCTAAGAAATTAAAGGAGAGAAGCATGTTTGCCTCTCTCCTCCTCGACAATCCTCTGTAAATAAATAAGAGCAGCCTGCTGCTTTTTACATTCCTGTTTCGTCACTTTCATGGCTAAACTGCCATGCAACTCCGAACTTGTCCGTTAACATGCCATAGCACTTGCTCCAGAATGTTTCTTGAAGCTCCATGCCAACCTTACCGCCTTCTTTCAATTTGTTGAAGGCTGTTTTTAATTCGTCAACGTCTTTCGTAATAACTGTAACACTAACATTGTTTCCTACTGTATAAGGTGATCCGGGATAAGTATCTGAAGCCATCACATTGCTACCACTAATCGTTACTCTTGAATGCATAACCAGGTTTTTTGCTTCATCAGGAAGTTGGAAATCAGGATTTGGCGGTGCTTCACCAAAGGACATTATTTCCGGTTTCGCTGAACCAAAGGCCTCCGCATAAAACTCCATCGCTTCCCGACAATTTCCATTAAACGTTAAATAAACCTCTACTGCCATTACCATCACTCCTTATAAAATAATCAACACTATCTCAATATTACCAAATTCATCATATTAAAAACCATGTAATACAAAATTAGACAAAATGACTAAAAAACCGCGAGTGACAGTACGGTTGAAATGAAATAAAATATAGAAAAGTCTAACAGTTTAGGAGAGTTGTGGATGGAAATATTTTCTTTAAGTGGTCCTAGTGGAACGGGAAAAAGTACGAGCGCTCTCTCATTTGCTCACAAACATAAGATTCCAGCCATCATCGATGATGGTTTATTAATATTTAATGGTAAAAAAATTGCCGGAACTTCGGCAAAATTTGAGAAGAATCCACTGACAGCTGTAAAAAGGGCCACATTCTTTGACGAGGATCACGTTAAGGAAGTTCAAATGGCCATTAACAATTACTACATAGATAGAATTTTAATTATCGGGACATCAGATAAAATGACACGCTTAATTGCGAGCCGCCTACAGCTAGGCGATATTAACCATTATTATTACGTTGAAGACATCCGTTCCTCAAGTGAAATTAAGCTCGCTCAATTTATCAGAAGAACAGAAGGAAAGCATATAATTCCTATTCCATATAAACAGGTGGATCAAAACTTCTTTAAAAAGCTAATCCAACGAGGTGTTGAAATCTTTTCACCCAAAAAAGAACGAATTGGAGAAAATACCATCGTTCACCCGGACTTCCACCGAGGCGCCATCAAAATCCACAAAAAGGTTTTTAGAAATATCGTTGAAATCATCTGCTCCGAATATAAAACAATTGATGAATGCAAGTCTGTTGAATTAAGTTTAGAAGGGTTACCCATTTTAAAAGCAAGTATTACGATAAAATACCCGATCCGCAGTAATTTAATCGAACTGATCGAGAACCTGCAAAAGGATATTCGCTTCCACTTTCTAAAAAACTTAAATATTGAACTTTACTCTATTAACCTAACCATTTATCTTGCCAAAAAAACGGAAAGCTCAGTCTAAAATGAGCTTTCCGTTTTTTATTTTTTATGTAACTAGAGATTTTAACGATGTAGATAACTATTCACAGTCAGACTTGTCCAGCTCCAGCCCCCAGCTCCTAGTGGACTTCGCCCACCTCCCTACGATAAGTCAACATCGAATCGCTATCGCTCTTCGTGTTTCCTTTATCTCAGTCGATGTCCTCCAGTCCATACGGAGCTACCCGGGCGCTTGCGCTTTTGTTCCTATTCAATCGTTCTACGCGAGAATTGCGGTGGCCGCTTCTCAACAAACGCGGCTACTCCTTCTGGGAAATCCTGTGCATCAACAAATGGAGTCGAGCCATTCCAAAGTACAGGCGCACTATTAATGCACTCATTAACCGATTTTTTCACAGCAAGCAAGGACGCCGGTGACATGGATGCCACTAATTTCCCCATTTTGAAAGCGTAGCGATCGAGTTCTGCCTCAGCTACCAAATAATTTAACATTCCTAGTGCATATGCCTCTTCTGCTTTCAAAATCCGCC
Organism: Neobacillus terrisolis; assembly: GCF_051233475.1. Classification (NCBI taxonomy): domain Bacteria; kingdom Bacillati; phylum Bacillota; class Bacilli; order Caryophanales; family Bacillaceae; genus Neobacillus; species Neobacillus terrisolis. The sequence goes on from NZ_JBKFGH010000017.1 coordinate 10,502, forward strand.
CTAAATATACGAGTTCTTTTGTAACACTCGGTCCAACTAAATCAACAATTCTCTTAGCAAATTTATTGTTTAACGTGATCCCTAACTTCCCAACAGGAATGCCTAATCTAGCCTTCTCAGAACCAATCCGTAAATCACAGGCCAGCGCTAACTCAAGCCCTGCCCCCATTGCCGGTCCATTAATCACTCCTATAGTTGGCAATGGTAGTCCTTCGATGGTTGAAATCGCCTTTTCCATTGACACAAACGCATTTTCTGATTCTTCAAGAGTCATTTCATGAAACTCTTGAATATCTGAACCTGCCGTAAATTGTTCTCCCGCACCCCTTAAAAGCAGCACTCTATTTTTAGGATTTTCTAAAACCTGCTGACCTATTTCGGCTAGTTGATTCCACATATTTGCAGTTAAAGCATTTCGTTTTTGAGGTCGGTGTATGGTTATAATGGCAAGCCCTGCTGCTTCCTGCAGCGTAATTTTAGCCTGTTCCTCCGTCATTCTCTTGATTCCTACACGCATTCTTTCCCGCTCCCTTTTGTTCATTTTTTGAAAATTGAGTACCTATTTAAACAAAATTAGCAGTTTTCGCTCCTAATCGACAATAATAGATAGAATTTTCCGTATATAGGTATTATAGCATACTGTTCTATAACACTATTGGTGAAAAATAAAAAAATTCAATCTTTTCAAATTAATACTATACATAAACTAATCCCTCACGATAATGCTGAGATTGGTTGTTATGTTAATGTTGTAAGTTTAAACCCCTTACATCTTATCTTATCTATTAATTGTGATAGGATGGAGACGGTCTGAGGAAGCTCATGCAAAAGGATGACTGAACCGGGTTTTATATTGTTGAGAACATTGTCCACAATGACAAAAGGCTCATTTCGATGGTTCCAATCAAAAGAAGAAATGTCCCACATGACAGGAAATAAGTTCAATTCCTTCAAAATCGACAGTGTATCTTCATTATATTGTCCAAATGGAGGTCTAAAGTATTTTACCTGTCTTCGGGTGACGCTTTCTAGAATTTCTATACTTGTTTTGATCTGCTTAAATTGTTCTGTGGTGTTCAGTGTTGTTAGATTAACATGCTTATGGGCATGTGACCCAAGAGTATGCCCCTCATGAAAGAGGCGCTGCCAAGGTCTTTTCCCATAGAGTAACCTCGACTGCCAAAAGAAAACAGCTGGCGCATTTTTTGCTTTTAAAATATCAAGAATTTGGACCGTCTGTCGTCCTGGACCGTCATCGAATGTTAGAACCACGCTTTTTTCCTCTCGGCCCTCCCCTTGTAAATTTGTTATCCATCGTTCATCCTTTAGATCGTACACGACCTCTTCAGTTACAACTCAAGGATTTCTCAACACCCTCACCTCTGCTCATTTATCTCCGATTACTTGATATACTGACAGATAACGTTGGATTTCCTCATCAAGACGATGATTTTGACGTATGAAGGAGACCGCAGTATCTGTTATATCACGGAGTCTAACTTTATCCTCTAGAACGGTTTTCAGTTTACTTGTAAATTCTTCAGGTGTAGAGTAAAGAATTCCATTTGCCCCATCATGAACAATACTTTCATTACCACCATTTCGTCTCGCCGCGACAAGACAGCCTAACTCCATTGCTTCCAAAAGTGTTGAAGCCTGCCCTTCGCTAATTGAAGTGTTAATCACCACATCTGCCCACTGATAAAGTGATTTCATTCCTTCCAACGGGACATTTTCCAAAAAGGTAATCCAAGGATGTTTTTGCTGATATTGGAGCAACTCTTCGTAAACGGGCGGTTCAATCACAATTCCTGCGACAATAAATTGTAAGTCAGGATAGGATTTACGAAGTTGGATGATCTCTTTCATTACATAAAATATATCTTTCACTCGCCTTAACCCCGATGGCAGTAATATATTAGGATACCCTTTTTTTAATTGTGCTGTTACATCGATTTCGTTTTCTGGAAACCAGACACTCTGCGGAATGATTCTTATATAAGGATGATCACAGCACCTTTTTAATTTGATTGCTCCGTCCTCTGTAAAGACAGTTATTGCTGCTGCCTGTGTGAGAAATTGTTTGTAAGTTGGATCATTTTTTACCTCAAGTAAATCATGATTAACATCTGTCCCACCATTTGTTAGAATATAGGGTTTTCTTAATTTAAACCCTACCTTATTCATCCATCTTGAAAATCTGGATATATGCAGGATATGAAAAACTTCGTAATCGCTGAACGTTTTTAATAAGTCGTCAGTATACTCTTCTTCCTCATACGCAAAAACGAGAACGTTCATTCCCTTCATTCTCAATCCCGATACGATCCGCTTTGCCGTTGTAGAATTCCCGCGACTCTGGTGATAGTAGGGGGTAAAAAATACAATTTTCATTTATAAATCTAATCCTTTTTTTATTTTTGCTGTAATCGTACCATACAAGACATGTCAATTTCTTTTTGTATGCTTGAAGTAAGAGATTTTGTCTAAATAAGTCAGAAAATTTTAAATAATTATCGGATTGTGTTAAAATATGGATATAGAAATGCAAGGGGGATCGAATGATGAAAAAAATGATCTTAATCATACTGTTCCTAATTAATGGTTTCTATTACTTCTATTATATTTTTAATTTTGGAAGTCCTGCATTAATCAACCATATTTGGACATTAATTTTCGTAACTGGCATCATTATATCATCTTACTATCTTTATCGTTACATAAGAAAAACCAGTTATATGCTATATTTATCACTAGCAGTCTTTATTATGAGCATAACCTCCTTAGGTGCTTTTGGATTTAGACAACTGATCGATGGTTTCTTTTAAAGAAAGCTGTGTTAAAGCTCAGTGTTGATTTTTTACACAATGTTGATTAGAGGGGAAGGTGCTTGACTCCTGCGGGAGCAGCGGGACAGTTGAGACCCCACAGGAGCTTTAGCTCCGAGGAGAAGGAAAAGTGGAAGCGGCTTGCCCAGGGGCGACAGGCATAAGACGATCCGTCAAGAAGGTCGTTCTTTGACCTTCTTAACGGATTGGCTTATGACCCCGAGCCCATAGCCGCTGTAGCTAGACAGGCTCAACGCCCGCCCCGCGGAAAGCAAGCTCCTCTCGCTGCAATCAACATTCACGTTTAACACAGACTTAAAGAAAAAACCTCTACTTTAAGGAATTACTAACAAGCCTTAAAGTAGAGGTTTTTTAGTGTTCTTTTAAAAAGAAGTAAGCGCGGAGCATAAAATAGGTTACCTCATCCGGAAGCTGTTCCTTTATGGGTTTCAATTTTTCCGTTCCCGCAGTTTCGATCGCCGCTTCTATTAACGGACGGTATTCCGCTGGAAGTTCTTTATCCCAATCGATCAAGTGGCCTTCCTCTCCGCTTTTTATAAGATGGGATTGGATGGTGATCTGTGAAAGCTCCCGATCCTTTGCAATTTCCGCAATGGACATTCCCGATCTATGAAGCTCGTAACTGACAAGATGAGAGGGGGGTGCTTCAGCATCCTTCTGCTTTCGTTTAGGTTTATGATTTTTTTTCTCATTAACTTGAATGCTTACCACGCTTTCCCGCTCTGGATTTCTTTCACAAAAAGAGCGTATCGCTTGGATGAAATCTAATCCATACTTCTCTAATTTCCGAGTCCCTACCCCTTTTATATTAGCAAATTCAGAGCTTGTTTTAGGAAGCTTTACACACATATCTTGTAAACTGGTATCTGCAAAAATAACAAACGGCGGCACCTGTTCTTGTTCTGCAAAACGCTTCCGTAACTCACGAAGCTCTTCGAAAAGTGGGTCAGCCTTTGAAATGGTTTTGGCTTGGATCTCCTCTTTCCTTGTTACGATTTGAAGTCCTGTAAGAACATCTCTCCCCTTTGATGTAACGAAAATCGTTGGAAACTGACCGTTTTCAACCCCCACTACATCTTCGGTAATTAAATAATCAATAAATTCGTTAACGTCTTTGGCGCTTTTATCTTTCAGCATTCCGTATGTGGTTAATTTATCAAAATGAAATTGCGCTATCGTTTTACTTTTAGAACCTGTCAAGACTTTCGCAACAGCCGCTTTCCCGAATCGCTGACCCATTCGGACGATACATGAAAGGACAATTTGCGCCTCCTTCGTTACATCAACAGCCTGTCTCGTATCAGTACAATTGCTACATCGACCGCAGTCACCAGCTGTCGCCTCGTTAAAATACTCGACAATCCATGTCTGAAGACAGTTCTCAGTATGACAATAACCGACCATTTGGTGTAGTTTCGATAACTCCATTGGAATTCGGTCACGATCCGAAGTTTGATCAATTAAAAACCGGTGTATTTGTGTATCACCAGGTCCATACAATAGGATACACGTGCTATCAAGGCCATCACGTCCAGCTCTCCCAGCCTCTTGATAATAACTTTCCATATTTCTTGGCATTTGATAATGAATGACATAACGTACATTCGATTTATCAATCCCCATCCCAAACGCCGATGTTGCAACCATTACCGTTTTTTCATCCTGTAAAAAGGCGTTTTGCTGTTCTCTCCTTTCACTATCAGATAGTCCAGCATGATAACGAGCCACATTTACCTTTGCCTTAGTAAGTGCTTGGAATAACTGGTCCACCGTTTTACGGGTTGAAGCATAAATGATGCCTGATTCATGTTCATTTTTACTAACATAATCAAGTAAAAATCGATCGCGGTCCTGCCCTTTTACAACCGAAAAAGTGAGATTGCTCCGTTCAAAACTTGTAACCACTTCCTTACCGATATGGAGAGACTGGCAAATGTCTTGGCGAACCTGCGAGGTAGCAGTTGCAGTTAATGCAAGAATTATAGGCTTTGTTTGAATATGGTTTAATATGCTTGAAATATACATATAGCTTGGCCGAAAATCATGGCCCCATTGCGAAATACAGTGAGCCTCATCTACCGCGATAAGCGGTATTTCAATCCTGCCCAGTTCCTGTAAGAACTGACCAGACTCCAGTCGTTCCGGTGAAATATAAAGAAGCTTATATTCTCCATTTCTAGCAAGCATCATCCGTTTCTCAATTTCCGAAGCTGGCAAACTACTATTAATATAGGTTGCCGCAATTCCTAGTTGCTGGAGGGTATCAACTTGATCCTTCATTAAGGAAATAAGTGGTGAGATGACAATCGTTGTTCCAGGAAAAACAAGTGCGGGGACCTGATAGCAGAGAGATTTCCCTCCACCAGTCGGCATAACACAAAGTGTATTTTCCTTTTTGAAGACATGTTCTAGGGTGGAAATTTGACCGGGGCGGAATTGGTCATAACCAAAGTGGGTTTTTAGAATAATAGTAGCCTCTTGAAACAAGTTTGGTTCCTCCTTTTTTTGACTAGGAGACTAGTGATTTATTTTCTATTATACAAGTAGCGCGAGGGCTTTTGAACACTATCCGTCGATTGTTTTTTCATTAGGAGGTTTATTAGCCCGGTATAGAAATGGAGAAATCGATTATTTTGCACAAAAAAACCCTTTGAGCTTCGATAACTCAGAGGGTTTTTTTATCGGATGATTATGCGGCTTTTTTACCTGTATCCAGTGCTTGTTTGAAAACAGTCTTTCTAATGAACGGAATTACCCAGCGGTCTAATCCGTATTTTCCAGCATTAAAACCTGCGAACAAAATGATAAATCCTAAGAAAATATCTGTTGGGTTGTGTGAAACTGTTCCAGCTAGGAAGAATGAAAAGTTCATCACTAAACCAAAGAACATCGCTGCAGTTGTTAAACAACCAAGGAGAAGTCCTAAACCAATCAAAAATTCTCCAATTGGAACGATCGTGTTAAAAAGATCTACATTCGGGATTGCAAAATTTTCTAAGAATGATACATACCAGCCATATACTATAGACCCATCTGGACCTTTAACTGGGTTCGCTACAGCTCCTTGTAAAAATCCAGTCGCATCAAATCCTCCACTTGATAACTTTCCATATCCCGCAGTTAACCATGAATACCCTAAATATAAGCGAAGGACTGTTAAGATCCCTGCTGCAATTTTGTTTTCTCTTAAGAAATTTACTACCATTTTAAATCTCTTCCTTTCAAATATATTGAATTAAGTATTTCTGAATTCAATATACCAAAAGTAACGTGTGAATAGTGTATAGCGAAGGTTCGTTCACATAGTGTTAATAAAAAATTGAATGATTTGTGAATAAATGGCATGTGTCGGTTGAAAAACGTTCATATTTGTGATTATTTAATAAGTTTACATATCTCCCATTCCGTTTTTATAAAAAAAGGAACCACTCCTGTAATGGATATGGCTCCTCATAAATGTATTTAAATTTATAATTATCCTTTTCTTTTCATGAAAAATGCGAGCCCAAAAATCAAAATCGGTAAAAGGATAAATAATTTTGTGTATCCTGGTTGTGTATAAAGGATAAACGCCGGAACTAATAACGCTAAGCCGCTAATGAAGACAGCTTTCCACGATTGGCGAAATAACCCCCAAAGGAAGAACAAAGCTCCCGCAATAATAAACCCCCATACAATCGTACCAACTAGGAAAAAACCTAAATCCCACACATTAAAACCTAATAAGAAGAATTCCATTTTGATCCCCCATTGTTGTTAAGTGGTACTGGCATTAGTTCTGGAAAAGGTTTATTTTTAAAAGTTTATATATGTTAAGTTTATTTTTAAAACAGATTAATATGTTTAAAATTCCTTTTCCATCGCCATTACTCCGGTTCGGGATAATTCTTTTAAACCATACGGAATAAGTTGCTCCACCATTTTATTAATGGTGCTGCTTTCGCCCACTGCTTGAATAATCATCGTTCTTGAACCATTATCAACTACAGTCCCCTTGAACCCTTCAATAATCTCGAGTAATTTACTATTCCAGCTTGTTTCCTTGTTAACTTTCAAAAGTGCTAGTTCACGTGTAACAATTCGTTCTGGGTTAATGAGTTTTGCTTTGTATACTTCGATCAACTTTAATAGTTGATTTAAAATTTGCTCCATTAAGTTGTCATCGCCAGACGTTACAATATTAATTCTTGATAACCCTTCTTCTTCAGTAGCGCCCACGGTAATACTATCCATATTAAAGCCTCGCCGAGTAAACAGACTTGTTATTCTTTGCATAACACCTGGATGATCTTTTACCAAAAGCATGATTGTTTTCTGATTTTCCATAACTTTTACCCCTCCATCATCATTTCGCTAATTGGATTCCCTGGCAACACCATCGGAAAGACATTCTCGTTTTTTGAAACAACGAAGTCGATTAATACCGGACCATCTGTTTCTAATGCTTCCTTCCATACTTGGTGAGCCTCTTCTTTTGATTGCGCTCGAAGCCCCTTCACTCCATAAGCCTTAGCAAGCTGGACAAAGTCGGGATTGCCTGTTAAATCGATATGGCTGTATCGCTCATCATAAATGATTTCCTGCCATTGTCGAACCATGCCCAACGCCTGATTATTAATAATCACAATTTTTAATGGAAGCTTATGAATGGCGCAAATGGCTAGCTCCTGGGCACACATCTGAATACCGCCATCCCCATTAATTGAAATTACCAAACGATCCGGATTCCCCATTTGCGCTCCAATAGCGGAAGGCAAGCCGAATCCCATAGTCCCTAGACCTCCAGATGTGATTAATGATCGAGGATGATTAAACTGATAAAACTGAGCGGCCCACATTTGATGCTGACCAACATCTGTAGTAATAATGGCATCCCCATTGGTTGTTTCATGAATCATTTCAATCAAGTACTGTGGCTTTAATACCTTCTCATCATCTTGATATTTCAAAGGATAAGTCAGTTTGTTTTCGTTAATTTGCTCGATCCATGCAGCCGATTTCGCTGGTTTTGCTGATTGGTTCGCTATTGAAAGAACTAATTTTATATCACCGATCAAAGGAATATCGGTTGCTACGTTTTTCCCTACCTCGGCGGGGTCAATGTCGATGTGGGCAATTTTCGCCTTTGGGGCAAAGCCTCCTAAATCCATCGTTACACGATCATCAAAGCGAGCACCAATACTAATTAACAAATCACTATTTTGGATAGCGGTATTAGCTGCATATGTTCCGTGCATTCCCGGCATCCCCACCCAAAGACCATGAGAGCTCGGAAAGCCGCCAAGTCCCAAAAGAGTGGTTGCAACAGGTATTTGTGTTGTATTGATAAATTCCAAAAGTTCTTCTTGTGCACCAGAATGAACTACACCTGCTCCTGCCAAAATAAGTGGGCGTTCAGCCTTCTCAATTGCTTGCAAAAGCTTTTCGATTTGCTGACTGTCAGGGGTTATTCCAGGATTATAGCCACGAATTTGAATTTCTTCAGGATAGATAAACGTCGTTTTATTTGCCGATACATCCTTAGGAATATCAATCAATACAGGCCCTTTTCTTCCTGTAGAAGCAATATAAAAAGCCTCACGAATAACTGTAGCTAAGTCCTCAACATTTCGAACCTGATAGCTGTGTTTCGTAATTGGCATTGTGATTCCATAAATATCAGCCTCTTGAAACGCATCTGAACCGATCAAATTTGTCGCAACATTACCGGTTATAATGACTAACGGTACAGAATCCATATGGGCAGTTGCAATGCCGGTAATAAGATTTGTTGCTCCTGGTCCTGAAGTGGCAATACACACCCCTACCTTACCGGTAGATCTCGCATATCCATCTGCTGCATGTATCGCACCTTGCTCATGGCGGGTTAATAGGTGCTTAAAATCCTCATTCCCATGCATCGCATCATAAATATTCAATACTGTCCCCCCAGGATAGCCAAACACACAATCTACTCCCTCTAATAATAAGGAACGGAGCAGAATCTCTGAACCTGATAAATTATCACGGGTTAATAATCTTTCTCGTAAATCATTTTTTTGTTCTGTTGCTACATTTTGAGCACTCATATAAATCCCCCTTCAAATTGTAAACTGATTTTTTTATAAATAAAAAACCTCTTTCACCCCAACACACACATCGCATGTATCGGGGTGAAAGAGGTTATCTTCCACGGTACCACCCTAATTTTGTTATATGCCTTACAGCATATAACCTCAGTAGGTCTCAAACATTAGAAACCCTAAGCACAATAACGAGTGCCATTCCGGTCCTCCATACTTGGTAAAAAAAAGTACTACCTTTCAGGAAAACAGCTCAGAGGTGACTTCGTCATTGGGATTAAGGCAAAGGTTTCAGCCAGTCCTTTGCTCTCTGTGCATAAGAGCCCAAAAACTTTATCCTCTTCATTGCTGATTGGATCTTTATGTATCAAAAAACACAAAAGCCTCTTTCATCTCAATACATGCATAAAATGCATGATTGGGATGAAAGAGGCTATCTTCCATGGTACCACCCAAATTTGTTGCAGCTTTGCAGCATACAACCTCAGCAGGTCTCAAACATTAGAAACCTTTGACACAATAACGAGTGTCAATCCGGTTTTCCTTACTAGTTAGAATTTAACGGTTCGGGAAAACAGCTCAGAGGTGACTGTGAAATCAGGAGTTATGGCAAAGGTTCCAGCAAATCCTTCGCTCTCTGTACATAGTGCCTAATCTCTTTATCCTCTTCATTGCTTTGATTAATATGTTCTGAATTTTATTACAATTTCGACAGGTTGTCAACGCTTCAAGTTTAAAAAATGTAAAAGTTAACTAAACAGACACATTTAGTCGTTTTTCAAAAAAGTACTTGGCATTACAACAGCAACCACTTCACCACGTGCACAAAGAGTTTCATCCGCATATACCTCTGTCTCTACTCGAAACTTCTTTGGATGAATTTCATGAACCGTACCAATGGCTCTTAATGGGACGTTTTGTGGTGTTGGCTTAAGGAAATCCACTTTTAAGGAAGCGGTTACAAAACGAGGCGGTTCAGCTCCATCTCCCACTTCATGTCCATTCTTTCTATGTAACGTAATAGAAGCGGAACCAGTACCATGGCAGTCGATTAATGAAGCAACCACGCCTCCATAAACAAAACCAGGAAGAGCTGTATGCTCTGGGTTTGGAGTGTAAATGGTTAATGTTTGCTCCCCTTGCCAGCCTGTTCGTAATTGGTGTCCATGTTCATTCAAACGGCCACAACCGTAACACCATGCAAAATCATCTGGATATTCATCCTGTATTGCTTTAACTACTTCCACTACAGTTTCTTCCATAAAATCTCCTCCTTTTTCAGAATATTATAACATATTAGGTAAAATTGAGAAGAATTATGTGGAAATAATCGCCAAATACAGCAGAAAACAGGATATAAGACCTACCCCCTAGCGTATACATGTGTATTTATTTTAAAAATAAAACTTTCTTTCAAAAGAAATAAATGACATGATTTAAAAGAGGTTTAGGTAAGATATGGATTAATTGATCTTCTTTAGGAGCTGAAACCGGATGAACTATAAAATTATTGAAAGAGATGCGTTCCAAGTAATAGGCGTAAAACAAGAATTTTCATGCGGAAATGGTAATTTTGGAATTCCTGGTGTACCAGTGTTTTGGGATGATGCCCATAAAAGTGGAACTATTAGTCAATTAGTAAAATTATTAAATGGTCAAATTAAAGGGCTTTTAGGTATTACCACTAACTTCGATCCAGAAAAAAATGTGGTTGATTACTGGATTGCTGTTGAGCATGATGGAGCAGTACCAGAAAATTTCGCTTACATTGAATACCCACCAGCAAAATGGGTCGTGTTTGAAGTCCGTGGACCTGTCCCATTTGCCATCATCGAGGCTTGGAAACAAATTTATTCCGATTGGTTTCCTTCGAATCACTATCAACCAGCAAATTTAGCACCTATTGAAGTCTATCTTGATTCCGAATTGAACAGCCCGAATTCTTATAATGAGATTTGGATTGCTGTAAAATAATGTCCACCTAAACAAAAAAGAGACTTTTCGGAGTCTCTTTTTTGTAATTTAGTTAATTTCTTATTTTCTTATACTTCTGCCGCTTTTGGTATCGATGACCCCTGACGTTTCTTAACACTTAGCACAAAAAGTGTCGCTAATATACATAAGGCACCAGCGGAAATAAACGTAAACGTGTAGCTATTAAAGACCTCGTAAAAGTATCCGCCAAGAAATGCGGCCACCCCGGAACCTACCTGATGAGCAGCAAAAACCCAACCATAAATGATAGCCCCGCGTTCCTTTCCAAAAAATTCTGTCGCTAATCGAATCGTTGGCGGGACGGTTGCAATCCAATCTAATCCGTAGAAGACTGCAAAAACGATTAGCATGACATACGATTTCAGTTCAAAGGCATATGGCAAAACAAGCAATGACAAGCCTCTTAATCCATAGTACCAAAACAATAACCACCGATTATCGAAGCGGTCTGATAACCAACCTGAAAACATAGAACCAATAATATTAAAAATGCCCATAAATGCAAGCAGGCTTGCTGCATGAACCTCAGGGATTCCATGATGTGTAGAAGCAGGAATAAAATGCGTCCCAATTAACCCAGCTGTCGATAAACCGCAAACAAAAAAACTTGCACTTAATAGCCAAAATGGAACAGAACGAACTCCAATCCATAAACCATGAAACGCTGTTGTTATTGGATTTTGCTTGATTGAGTTTGCATCTATTCCAACGTTTTCCACAGCACCATATGGAAGCAACCCTTTTTCGGATGGATGATTTCTCATCCAAATGGCAATGATTGGAATCATTAAAATGGTTAAGGCGATAAAAATGTATAGACCCACTCGCCAAGAATAGGCTTCTGTCACGAAAGAGAGCAAAGGAGTAAAGATCATTTGTCCCGCTGCAGTACTGGCCATTAACAAACCAACTACAAATCCCCTTTGCTTCTCAAACCAATTTGTTGCCACTGTTGCAGAGAGAACAGTAAGAAAAACACCGCAGCCGATCCCGATTACTAGACCCCAAATGAGATGTAACTGCCAAATCTCAGTCATATACAAACTGAAGATCATTCCCAATAACAAAAGGAGCATCGCGTATACCATCGATTTCCGAATTCCGATCCTATTAAGGCCTGCGGCAATAAACGGTCCGGAAAAACCGTAAAGCGTTAAATTGATTGCAAAAGCAAAGGAAATAGCAGAACGACTCCAGGCAAATTCCTGCTCCAAAGGAATCATAATCACTCCTGTAATCGAACGAATACCGGCTGCTACTAGCACAGCAAAAAATGTAAGCCCCACAACAACCCAACCGTAATACAAATACAAGCCCTCCCCCTGCTTAAGGTCATAAATAATAACACCATCATACAATTGAAAACGATTATTTAAAAGATTCTAAAACAAAAAAACACCTCAAGGTTGAGGCGCATTGTCATTTAAGTCGTACATTTGTGAGGGATGGTTTGTGCGTTTGGTTTAAAGTTCTCTTTCTTCTTTTCCATCTTCCCTATTCTCATACCAATTCGTCAGTTGAGTGAGAATCGCAAATACCAAAAAGAAATTCATGGCCCATACATTGATAAAAGGAGCTATTCCCCCAAATTCAATTGATTGATAACCTTTAAATTTCATCACAATCATCGACTCGATAAAAATGAGTACAAAACCAACTACACCCGCCACTGCCATACGAATCATTTTGGATCCCCCACTTTTTTCGTTTGCACTATCAAGAAAACTGATAGCCATTGCCACCAAGAAATCGAGCAACATTACTTTAATAATAGGGTTAAAACATCGTCCTAAACAATGATTTATAGCACATAAACCGGGGACTTTGAGCAATTTTCAAATAGAATTATTTATTATAGTATAGTTGCGCCATTCCTGTGGTAGAAGTGATTTATATGGATTTTTTAGAAACCGATCGTCAACCAGAACAATTGTTCCGTGATCATATTCAGAACGAATCAATCTTCCTCCTGCCTGTAATACTTTGTTCATGCCTGGATACACATAGGCATATTCAAAACCATTTTTTCCCTGAGCGGTAAAATGGTCTTTGATAAGATTTCGTTCATAACAAAGCTGAGGCAGGCCAACACCAACCACCACAACACCGTTTAAGCGATTCCCGACTAAATCAACCCCTTCAGAAAAAATCCCACCTTGGACAGCAAAGCCTAGTAATGCATTTTTTTGATTAGGTTGGAAGGATTCGAGAAACTCCTCCCTTTCAGCTTCTGTCATTCCTGTTGCTTGAACTAAAGTCGCCGTGTGTTGAGATAATTGTTTAAATTCTTCATAAACAGACAGCAGATAATGATAGGAAGGGAAAAAAGTTAAGTAATTACCCGGTCTGCTTGTAATTAAAGCATTGAGCATTGCAGCAATAGCTGTTTTTGATAGTTCGCGATCGCCGTACCTAGTTGAGATTGGCTGGATGTAAACATCAACCTGACCTTCAGAATATGGGGAGGGAACAGCGAGCAGATAGTCCTCCTCCTCGCCTCCAAGAATATCCTGGAAGTACGAAAGCGGTGAAAGAGTAGCTGAAAAAAACACCTTAGAACGAAAACCTTTTCCCATTTGTTTCAAAAGCAAGGAAGGATCCATACAAAATAGTTTTATTGTTAAATCATGATTATTTTTTTCTCCATAAATGACATAATGTTCATCTACTAACTCGTTTATTTTTAGAAATTTTTGGACTGCGAAGTAGACATCCAAAAGAGTGGAACTCGAACCATTTCCTGAAACCAATACCGGTTCAGCAGCATCAACAAATTGGTTTAGAAGTTCCATTAATCTTTCATCAAAATCTTGAATGACAAACTGATTTGGCTCACCTTGTTGTTTTCTCAATGAAAGAAACCACGCGTTGATTTCGCTTGCCAGCCGAAAAACTTCTTTATGAATTTGCTTATATTCTTTTTTTAATTGCAAAAATATATCTTTATTTAAAGAGGCGGAGAACATTTCCCTTCCCCGGTCGGCCAAATTATGCGCCTCATCAACAAGCAAAATGGTCGACCTCTTCTGCTCCTCAACCATTCGCTTTAATGATACTCTTGGGTCAAATATATAATTGTAGTCGCATATCACCGCATCAACTGTATAAGCTAGGTCAATCGAAAACTCAAATGGACAAATTGAATGCTTACGGGCATAATCTTCGATAACCTCTCGATTCATTAAATTTTCATTGGTTAAAATATCGAGCATTCCGTTGTTAATCCGATCATAATAACCATTTGCATACTCACAAATCTCCGGTTGACAAATCGTTTCATCCTTAAAACAAACCTTTTCCTTTGCCGTAATCGTGACGGTCTTAATATGAAGTCCAGTTGAGCACATTCGAGTGAAGGCTTCTTCAGCTGTTGTTCGAGTAATCGTTTTTGCCGTAAGATAGAAAATTCGACTGAGCTGCCCATCGCCAATCGCCTTAACCGATGGAAATATGGTTGATACTGTTTTCCCAATACCCGTAGGTGCTTTGGCAAACAGATTTTTCCCCTCTATCATCGTCTTATAAACAGCACCCATTAATTTACGCTGGCCTTTTCGATACGATTGAAAAGGAAATTGTAAATTTTTTATACTTTGATTTCGTTTTAGTTGATGATCATGTTGCAATTTGGCATATGGGACATATCCTCGGATTACTTCAAAAACAAAGCTTTCCAACTCTAAAAAAGTAAATTGCTTTTTCACATACCTTTTTTCTTCTGTCTCGACATGAACATAGGTCAATTGAACAGAGATTTTTTCAAGCTTTTGATGAGAGGCGAATATATACGCATATAGCTTGGCTTGAGCCCAGTGAACCGGATATCCCGCTTCGTCAATCTGTTCAAGCGGCTGTGAAAATGACTTAATTTCATCCACTATGACAGTGTCATCTATAAATAGCAACCCGTCACATCTACCGTCAATGATGAACGTAAGATTTTCAAAAGGAATTGAGGCAGAAAGATAAACCTCTTTCTGATCAAACTCACCATAATTTTTTTGGATTTTTTGGTGAATCCGCGTCCCATCAACGAATGAGGTTTGTGAACGAAATCTCGCATCGATACTTCCACTGCTATAGACATATTCAACTAAGGCTCTTACTGAAATACGGATTTCCTTTGTCATCAGACCACCAGCTTCCTATTTAACCAATACAGAATGTATGTTCTGGTACTCAATATAGCAAAAAACTCGCAACAATTCATCGGTTAAAAATATCAATTGTGTCAGAGCATCAATTTGCGTTTTTCAGCTAGCAATTTCTTAAATTCATTTTCTAATTCAGCTGATGGGTCTATGCTAAGACGGCTTAGTACTTCTGTAATTTTTGTCTCAAGAACTAACAATCGGTCTTCTTTTTCATTCCTCACAGCCTTTGGAACATGCTGTTTGTATTGAGTAAAGCTTCCTTCAAAAAGGTGCACTTGTTTATTGCTTATTTCTAATACCCGGGTCGCAAGATTCTCGACAAAACGTCGGTCATGTGAAACGAAGATTACCGTGCCCTCATACTCCCCTAATAGGGATTCGAGTGCTTCAACGGACTCAATATCCAAATAATTCGTCGGTTCATCCAAAACTAATGTATTAATTTCACTGACGAATAACTTTGCTAAGGCAACCTTCACTCTTTCTCCACCGCTTAATACACTAACTTGTTTATAGACATCTTCTCGAAAGAAATGAAGTCTTGCCAAAACCGTCCGTATAAATGTTTCATCCTGCTTTGAGGTAGAAACGACATTTTCTAAAATCGATTGTTCTGTGTTTAATATATCGAGATGTTGGCTAAAGTAACCTATTTTCATAGCTGGTGCGATCGAAATTCCCTCAACACGAGCAAGGATTTTTTTCACTAACGTCGTTTTTCCGCTTCCGTTGGGCCCGATAATCGCTAGTTTATCCCCGCCTCGAACGGTAAAACTCACTGGTTCCCAAAGAGTACTCTGGCTAATCTCACCTTGAACGTTTTCAACGCGAAGGACAATCCGACCTTTAAAGTTCACTTCATTGGGCAAGTTCATTTTGATTGCTGGTAACTCTTTGATTTTTTCAATCCTTTCAAGCTTTTCTATTCTCGTTTCAATTGCTTTCGCACTTTTTTGCAACTTCTTTTTTTTATTAGCAAAATAAGGCTTAGAATTTCTTGCTTCTGAAAGATTGACATTTTTCGGTTTTTTAGTCGCTTTTTCCGCTTTTTTCTCTTTTAACATTAAGGCTTCTTCCAGCTGTTTTTTCTTTTTTTCATACTTTTCGTACTCTGTCGCATGATGACGAAGCTCTAGTTCTTTCTGCTCCAAGTAATGAGAATAGTTTCCTTTATATTCCTTAATTTTCCCGTCGTTGATTTCCCAAATCAATGTACAAACAGTATCAAGAAACAATCGGTCATGCGAAACAACAACAAGTGCTCCTGGTAAACTCAACAGTTTCTTTTCGACCCATTGTATATGAACTGCATCCAAATTCGTTGTAGGTTCGTCAGCCAGTAATATTTCAGGATTTTGTAAAATCGCATCGTTAATATATTCCTGTGTCACTTCTCCACCGCTCTTTACCGTATCCGTCTTTTTTAATTGGGGTAAAAGCTCTACCACACCTTTTGTTAGGACTGCTCCGGTTTCTGGACTTTTTTTGCCCGCTAAAACCTCCAATAATGTTGTTTTTCCGCAGCCATTTCTTCCAACGATTCCGATTCGATCTGTTTTCTGTATTCGTATATTTTCTATATCTAACAATAACCGATCTCTTACATATATTTTTAATTGATTTGCTTCCAATACTGCCATACGATTATCCCCTTTTTCATTATATTAGGAGACAATAAAATGCCTCCTATCCATATTCAGAATAGGAGGCGTAGATGTACACCAAAAAGAGACTGCTCCCTTTAAGGTCAAACAAATAAAGCCTATCCTATTCTGAAAACGTTCATTAAAGGCAGCATGAACTAAGCAGAAAAACACCTTCTGCTGAAAATCCACCTTTAATTCACTGCTTTCGAAAAATAGGATTAGAACTTCATTTAATTGGGTCACCCTTCCGTTATTATTTAATGTAAAAATAAACCTTTATTGTTTAACTGTCAACAAGTTCTCGTATTTATCTCCTTTTAAAAAAAAATCTTTTAAAAAAATCCCCATTTAAACTCTGAATCTTGCTTTTTTACAGATATTGTTTTTGACATTCAATATCTAGAAAAGTATTATATTAGAATAATAAGGAGGTTGTAAGATGTCAGACTTTAATAGACAGAAAATTGTGGACAGTGTCCCTCAAAAAGGCTTTTTCGGTCACCCTAAAGGGCTTTTCACACTTTTCTTCACAGAATTTTGGGAGCGGTTCTCTTATTACGGGATGAGGGCTATCCTTGTTTACTACATGTACTATGAGGTATCTAAAGGCGGCTTAGGGATTGATGAGTCCCTTGCACTTTCAATTATGTCCATATACGGTTCTTTAGTTTATATGTCAGGTATCATCGGCGGATGGTTAGCCGATAGAATCTTCGGTACTTCAAACGCAGTTTTTTACGGTGGAATCCTGATCATGTTTGGTCATATTGTATTGGCGATTCCTGGAAGCGTCACAATGTTTTTCATTTCGATGATCCTGATTGTTTTGGGGACAGGATTATTGAAACCAAACGTTTCAAGTGTCGTAGGAGAAATTTACAGTATCCATGACAACCGTCGTGACGCTGGTTTTAGTATTTTCTACATGGGAATTAATATGGGGGCATTTCTGTCACCATTAGTTGTTGGAACAGTTGGAATGAACCACAATTTCCACTTAGGATTCGGTATTGCAGCAGTCGGAATGTTCTTTGGTTTAATCGTGTTTACTTTTACTAAAAAGAAGAATCTGGGGCTTGCTGGAAAAACGATTGCCAATCCTCTCTCTCCAAGTGAAAAGAAAAAGGTGTTCACTTGGATTAGTATAGCAGCCATTATTCTAACCTTTTTAATAACATCGGCCATTCTAATGGGGATTTTAACATTTAATACTTTCATTGCATTAGTTGGAATACTAGGATTTTTGATTCCAACGATCTATTTTGTAGTCATGTACCGTAGTCCGAAAACAACAGATGTAGAACGTTCACGGATTATTGCCTATATTCCGTTGTTTATTGCAGCTGTTATGTTTTGGGCCATCCAAGAGCAAGGCTCGACGATTTTAGCAAACTATGCGGATAAGCGTACACAATTAGATTTCGCTGGTATTCATATTTCGCCAGCCTGGTTCCAATCTTTAAATCCGCTATTTATTATTACATTAGCGCCAGTGTTCGCGTGGCTATGGGTGAAGTTGGACAAGAATCAGCCTACGATTCCGCAAAAATTCTCATTAGGTCTTTTATTCTCAGGGCTTTCCTTCCTAGTTATTTTATTACCGGCCTATGTGGGTGGTGCGGATTCATTAGTAAATCCATTATGGCTCGTTCTAAGTTACTTGATCTGTGTATTTGGTGAATTATGTTTATCACCTGTTGGATTATCAGCAACAACTAAATTAGCGCCTGCAGCTTTCTCAGCCCAAACGATGAGCTTATGGTTCCTTTCGAATGCTGCGGCTCAGGCCCTAAATGCCCAACTTGTAAAATTCTATACACCAGAGACTGAAATGGCGTACTTTGGTGTGATTGGTGGAGCATCAATTGCGTTAGCTATTGTACTCTTCTTGTTTGCCCCGAAAATTCAGGGCTATATGAAAGGGATTCGATAAGGTTATCCCTATATCATTACTATCTCAATATGTGCTTTCTTGCTGGACCCGCTTATTATAGTGAAAACAGTAAGAAGGCACATTTTTTTGATTGACGAGATTTCCGCATTTCATTGAATGTATTTCTTTTTCTTCCCGTATCTTCGCCGATAAACAAGAGAGCAAACTCATTTCCGTCCGATTCACCGAGTCACCCTCTTTTGGATTTCAATTTCGATAAATGTCGGTTATGAAGTTTTGAAAAAATAAGTAAGGTGAGCATGGAACCAATCAACAGCAATAACATATCCCATTGTGCATCCCAAATATCCCCCTGGGCTCCTAAAAAATCCTCAGTTAACTTTTTCCCCTTTGTTACTTTGAAGGACAACCATTCAATAATTTCATATAATGCTCCGATTGCTAGTGAGATACTTAGAGTAATTCCAACCAGCCATGGTCCTTTATTTAATGATGTTAAACGAAGTAAAATTTCTCTTATTACAATCACTGATAACCCCTTAAGGAAATGAGCAAAACGATCATAATGGTTCCGATTTAAGTCGAAATGGTCTTTAATCCAATTAAAAAGTGGAACCTTTGAATAAGTGTAATGACCCCCGATAAACATAAGAATTGAAAGAATTGCAATAATGATATAGGATACCGTGGTTAGTCTGAACTTTTTATACGTTGCAATTACTGTAATAACAAGGATAAGTGCGGGAAATACTTCTGCAAGCCATATTAAGTACCCCTCTGGACGGATAACTGACCAAATTAATACAGCTGCCACTACAAGAAATAAGAATATATGAATGATTACACTATGGTCTCTTTTCACTATCCCACTCCTATTATTTTTTGCGATTCTTACAATCGGTGTTTATTTTCCCCCCCTCGGAACTTTTTATAAACATTTACGATAATAAAAAAAGATAAATAATGGATTCAAAAACGCAAGATATAATGAAAAAAGCCAACCAAAATTAATCATAAAAGCCCGGAACTATTTATTATTTTAGTTCCGGGCTTTTGTGATTAGTTGTAACTCCTTCTATATTTTTGAAAACTCTTCTACTAATACTTTAAATTGATTTAACGTATTGGCAATTGGTATTGGAGTGGTCAAATCTACACCTGTTTTTTTCAATAGCTCAAGCGGATAATCTGAACTGCCACTTTTTAGAAACTCTATATAGGAATGAAGCGTTTTCTGATCCCCTTCAAATATTTTCGTAGCCAGATCAATAGCTGAAGCAAATCCAGTTGCATACTTATAAACATAAAAAGGACGGTAAAAGTGCGGAATTCTGGACCACCCATACTTCACTTCATCATCGAGAACAATTTCTAGGCCATTATATTCTTTAAATAACGTTTCATACGTATGATTAAACACTTCAACATTTAAAGGCTGGCCCGTTTCAGCCATTTCATGAGTCTTCTTTTCAAATTCAGCAAACATGACTTGCGTGAAAAAGGTTCCCTTAAATTTATCAATAAAATGATTAAGCAGATACTTACGTTTTTCCTCTTTTGTTTCGTTATTTAATAAATATTTTATCATTAGCACTTCATTCACAGTGGAGGCAACTTCAGCTACAAATATGCTGTAACGCGCCGTAATTTGAGGCTGATGTTGTGAACTTAGTTTGCTATGGACTCCGTGACCGCACTCGTGTACTAAAGTAAATAAACTATCTAAGTCATCATGATGATTTAAAAGGATGAAAGGATGGACTCCATATATTCCTAAATTATAGGCGCCAGATCGTTTCCCTGGCGTTTCTCGAACATCAATGTAACGGGAGGCTTTGAACTCTTTTAAAGTATTCAGATAATCAGTACCTAGTGGTTCTAATCCCTTTAGCATCAGTTCATACGCATCTTCATAAGGAATAATTTCCTTGACTCCCTTTACTAAAGGAACACTCATATCGTATTGATGAAGTTCATCTAGCTGTAATTTTTCCTTCCGAATCTTGGCGTATTGGTACAAAGGAGCAATATTTTCTTTCGTTGATTGAATAAGATTTTCGTAAACTTCTTTCGGTACTTTATCTCCAAATAGACCTTTTTCTAAAGCTGAAGGATAATTTCGAATCTTAGCAATCGTTACATTATTTTTAATAGAAGCAGAAAGTGTGGAGGCTATAGAATTTTTCAACTGAAGATAAGGTTTATAATATGCCTTATAGGCTTCTTTCCTTTTTTCTCGGTCGTCATCTTCAATTAGTTTTGAATACATTCCTCTTGTTAGCTCGACCTTTTCTCCATTATTTCCTGTAACTTCCCCAAACTTTATATCTGCATTGTTGATCATCCCAAAAGTGTTGGCTGGAGCAGAAAAAGCATCGCCTAACTGTGACAATACCGCTTCCTGGTCTTTAGTAAGCACATGTGGTTTATAGCGGAATGAGTCAACTAAATCTTCTTCAAAGTATTTAAGTCCATCTTCTTCAGCGATATATCCTTTTAATGTTTCCTCATTCAAACTAAGTAAAAAGGGCATAAAAAATGATGTAGCTGCACTAACTTTTATGCTTAATCCTTTTGCACGCTCTAGCAATGATTGAGAAGCAGTATTCCGAGTATCTTCATCCACTTTTAGCATACAATACGCATAAACATGATTGAATTTATAGGAAAGTTCTTCTCGTAGTTTTAAATAATCATACAGACTTTTGCCATCCTGAATAGCACCATCATACTTCTTTAGCTTTTCCACTAATTGTTCAATCTCAGCGAAATCCTTTTCCCACTTGGTCAAGTCTGGATAGAGATCTTCTAAATTCCATTTTTCATTAGCTGGCACATCTGCTCTAGATTGGTAACTTGTCATAGAACTCTCCTTTATAAATATTTTTTCTTCATTATATGTATTAAATTGTAAACCTTTTAATAAAACCATTCTATGATTATGCTTATTTTCACACAAATATCCCGTACAACGAACATATGCTGTCGGGATAATTAATTATTCAGTTATGAAAGATAGTTAATTTTTGATGTAATCGGGGTTCTTTGTTTAACAGTTGGAACCTCTTCCGGATATCCGATCGCTAATACTCCGATAACATCATAATCACTTGGGACATTGAGAATGGCTCTGTTTTTAGAACTGATGCCAATTGAGGACCAAAATGTACCTACCCCTTCTTCCCATGCAGCAAGCATAAAATTTTGAATGAAACAGGATGTTGCAGAACGGTTTTCTTCCCTTTCCACTTCATTTTTACCTTGCTGTGATAAAACGGCAAATACAACCGGTGCACCCCCTAAATTTGTTTTGTGGTTCAAGCTTGCTCTCGCTTGAGGGCCAATAAAAACTACTTCCCACGGTTCGGTCATTCTGTGATTAGGCGCTAACGTTGCTGCTTCTAACCATGAAACAATGGCTTCGTGATCAATGGGATCATCTTTAAACTTCTTAATGATCCGTCGGGATTTAATCACCTCGATTATCCCCATTCAACTCCCCCCTCATCCAACCAATTATTTAATAACATATGTTTTATCTAAATTTAAGTGTTTGACCGCCAACATCAATCTTTTTAAAATGGTTTGGTATAGAACAATATTGATTTTGAGCACTCTGTTGATTGGAGCGGAAGGTGCGAGACTCCTCTAAAATGCTTAGGCATTTTATCGTGCGGTGTTCATTCAAGGATGATTATTCAACGTCCTGCGGGAGAAGGTGTCACGGGAGACCCCACAGGCGCTATGGCGCCGAGGAGGCTCCCGGACTCCCCCTAAGGTGCGCGAGCACCTCTCGCGGAAATCAACAGCCCAATTTTACAGTGGCTTTGAAATAAAAAATAGATACCTCTAAACGAAGTATCTAATTCTTATAACGGCTATATTTTTGTAAGAACGATCCCGGTTAAAGCTGATAAAACACCGATAATCTGATAGGTTTTCAACTTTTCTTTAAATAAAATACATCCAACAAAAACGACAATTAAACAATTAAGGCTGACGATTGGAAAAATAATGCTGGCAACTCCCGTTTGTAAAGCATAAAAATAGCTACTGTAGCCAATAACACTTATCATTCCAACTAAGGTGCCAATTTTTATTACAGGTGCATCAATTTTTTCCTTTTGACTCATGATCAGCATGAACAGATATACTCCTCCACCGCCATACATCGATATTAATATATTAATAGAACTAATATGTAGATAAGACGAAAGCTTCATCAGCACCCCTAAAATACCGAATGATAGAAACGCTAAAATAATCCGAAATATCCAGGCAGTATAATGCGTGTTAGATTTCAAGCTCTGCGGTGTATACTGTATGGCTATGACAGAGGAGACAATCAGTAATATACCAACCCATTGTATAGTAGAGATTTGTTCGTGAAAGATCAATCCAGCGCTTAACACAGGGAAAATGGCATTTGCCGAAACAATTGGAGCCGTTAAACTTGCTGGTCCCTTTTCATAGGCTTTCGACATTTGAATATTTCCGTTTGCATTTAAAACTCCGATCAATACCCCTAGACTAACCGTTGTCATATTTAATTGAAGGGTACTGCTGGTAATTCCATAAATGAATGTAAGGATAAAGGCTGTGAAATAAAAGAAAAATTGAAGTTGAATCTTTGAATAACCTTTTTCCGTACTCCATTTGAAGATGGCATTATTTATTCCAAAACAAATAGATGTTAAAATCGCTCCCAAAAACCACATGAATCCTTCACTCTCTCTTAATAAAAATCCAATCCTTTTAATACTTTTTCAGTATAATCAACTTCACAATAAAAGGCGAGATTAATTAAATTAAGAGGAGAAATGGGATTAGTTTTAGTTATAACTGCTGGGGCTTGACATATTTTGAAAAAGAGGTATAGTAATATATCGTTGTAACTAATCTAAACATTTTTTGATATCATTGCTCGTTTATAAGCCTAATAGAAAAATATTGATAATTTAGTTCAAATAACATATTTAAAAATATCCAAAACTATGCCATAATTATTTGCTAGAAGGTAGGTGTAACAATGAATAACGTAATACTTAAAGGTCAAAGTATTTTCAATAAATATATTGGCTTTTTCTTTTTGAGTGTTTTCTTCCTATGGATGAAAACATACATTGTTCAATTAACTCAATTTGACTTAGGTATTGATAACTCGATCCAAAAGGTACTTTTATTTATTAACCCATTAGGATCTTCGATATTATTTTTAGGTTTTGCATTTATTTTTAAAGGACGAAGAAAATATTTATCACTTATCATTATTGATTTACTTTTATCGTTTTTACTATATGCGAACGTACTGTACTATCGTTTCTTTAATGATTTTATTACGCTCCCAACATTATTCCAAACACAAAACTTTGGCGACGTAAGTACAAGTGTTGGATCGTTATTAAAACCATATGACTTTTTATTCTTTATTGATGTGATTATTTTAATCGGATTGCTCTCCTTCCGCATCGCAAAGATTGAAATGAAAGACATGAGCCGTCGTAAAGTGGCTGCATTAATTACCTTTGCATTAGGAATTTCATGCGCCAATCTTGGCTTGGCAGAAGCAGACCGTCCTCAATTATTAACTAGAGGGTTTGACCGGAATTATATTGTTAAATATTTGGGCATGTACAATTACACGATTTATGATGCGGTTCAAAGTACAAAAGCTTCAGCACAACGAGTTATGGCTGATAGCAATGACATCACTGAGGTTATCAACTTTACTCAATCAAACTATGCTGAGCCAAATCCAAAATACTTTGGTGCAGCAAAAGGTATGAATGTTATTTATTTACACCTTGAGTCTATACAAGAATTCCTGATTGATTACAAGTTACACGGTGAAGAAGTAACGCCGTTCTTAAATTCATTAACAAGAGAAAAAAACACGCTTTATTTTGATAATTTCTTCCATCAAACAGCACAGGGTAAAACAGCTGATGCTGAATTCATGCTTGAAAATTCATTGTTTGGATTGCCGCAAGGTTCTGCTTTTACAACTAAGGGTTTAAATACGTATCAGGCTGCCCCTGCAATTTTAGGCCAGCAAGGCTATACGTCAGCGGTTTTCCACGGTAATTCAGGATCCTTCTGGAACCGAAATGAAATTTATAAATCTTTTGGCTATAACAAGTTTTTTGATTCAAATTATTATCAAATGAAAGCGGAGGATCTTGCACCATATGGTCTAATGGATAAGCCGTTCTTTGCTGAATCCATTCCGTTGCTTGAAACATTGCCGCAGCCTTTTTATACAAAATTTATTACTGTTTCTAACCATTATCCATACCCGATTGATGAACAGCTTGCAAGCATTGCGCCTAATACAACCGGGGATAAATCAGTTGACTCATACTTCCAGACAGCACGTTATGCCGATGAGGCACTGGCACAATTTTTCATTTACCTAAAGGAATCTGGTTTATATGATAATTCGGTAATTGTTATGTACGGTGATCATTACGGGATTTCTGAAAACCATAACCAAGCAATGGAGCTAGTACTTGGAAAAGAGATTACTCCTTTTGAAAACGCAGGTTTACAACGTGTACCACTATTCATTCATGTTCCAGGTATGGACGGTGGAATTAACCACACTTATGGTGGGCAAACAGATCTACTCCCTACCCTGCTTCACTTGTTGGGAGTCGAAACGAAAAATTATGTTCAGATGGGAACAGACTTATTGTCTGAACAACATGATGATGTTGTAGCATTCCGAAATGGCGACTTTGTAAGTTCTACGATTACCTCGGTTGATGATAAGTTCTATGATTCAACAACAGGTGTGGAATTAACAGAGGACAAACTCGAAATGGCCAAGCAATATCAAGAAAGTGTTGAACAAAAATTAGCTCTTTCTGATAAAGTCGTAAATGGTGATTTATTACGTTTTTACACGCCGGAAAACTTTAAAGCTGTAGATCGTTCTCTTTATAACTATAATACTTCTGAAGATGAAGAGTCAGATAAGTAACCAAAAAGGCTGCCATAAATTTGGCAGCCTTTTTTCATAAAAATAGAAGCACATGATATTATACAGCCTTCTTCAATACCCCTTCATATTGTGCAGACGTCCTAATTTCTACAGTTAAAGTCCCGTTCCCATAAATTGTTTTAATTAAAAATGGAGCACCAGCTGTGTTTTGAAATCGAAAATCTACTCCACCATAGGAAACTGTTGCATCTCGCCCCGCTGGTACATACCCCACTGTTACCGAGTGATGGTGCCTTTCTACATAACTAACACCAAGTTGATCAACAGCATTAAACAAGGTGGAGGAAGTTTGACAAATCCCACCTCCGATGCCCATTACTAATACCCCATCGACCGCTTCTTGTGCTGGTTGATATCCATGTGCTTCGTCACTTGGACCAACCGTTGTATTAAACGAAAAATAATCATCCGTTCCAACGATCACATTATTAATCGCAGCAGCTGACAGCTCTATATTTCGATTTCTTCCTGTGACACTTGGATTAAAAGATGTCGTGTAGGAAGCAACTACCACTTCCCCTAAAAGCGGAACATCTTCAGGTCTATACCCGCTTGCTTGAACAGTAAGGGGCAACTCAACATTGCCTCCTTTTGTAGAAGCTTCCATAATCCGATTGACTAATTCTGCTTCTTCAAGCACTACCCTCGGGCTGCCTTTTATAACTTGACCATTTGCATCAATTCGATCTGGTACATTTCGTTGGTCATAACCAGGCGTTGTTTCAGTTCCTCTTGCAATTTCTTTTACCCAAGCTTCAATATCCTGTTTATATTTGTTATCATCTGTTCCAAAACCCATTTCCTTTGGATTGATGGTTTTAATGACCTTTTTTGAAGTTGGATCTACCACATTAACCATGATGAGTTTTGGTTCTTCTTTTGTTTGTTTAGCTTTCTTTGCTTTTTTGCCTTGATCAATCTTTTTTTCAAGCTCCGCAATTTTTTTCTCCATTGCCTTTTCTTTTGTTGTTTTTTCCGAACAGCCAGCTAGTCCAAGCAAACTACCGATAAGAATAAAGGAAATTATCCATTTACGTTTCACATACATCCCCTACCCGACAATAAGATTAACTTCTAACTAGGAACTAATTTCCATTTCACATTTTATTCCGCTTAATCCCGCTGTATTACACAAAAATAACTAAGTTTTTTAATATTGGATTTAGTGAAAACTACCCGTAAATCAGAAGGGAATATAAATAAAATAATGAGAACGAGAAACAATGAATATAGACAGGAGGAACGAATGATGAAATTCTTTAACATCGCCAATACAGAATTAGAGGTTTCCAACATTATCATGGGCAATATGCGTTTGTCACAGTTATCGGCATCAGAAGCTGAAAAACTGATCCGTACAGCAATAGATGAGGGAATCAATCTCTTTGACCACGCAGATATATATGGTCAAGGACAAAGCGAAGAACTCTTTTCCAAAGCTTTAAATATGAACAAGAGCACCAGGGAACAGTTGATTTTGCAAAGCAAATGCGGAATTCGTGCTCAAGAGAACTATTTTGATTTTTCCAAGGAGTATATTATTGAATCCGTTAATGGGATTTTAAAAAGATTAAAGACAGATTACCTCGATATTTTACTTCTACATCGTCCTGATCCACTAATGGAGCCTGATGAAGTTGCAGGTGCATTTGATCTGCTTCAAAGCAGCGGGAAAGTAAGACACTTTGGTGTATCAAACTTTAATCCAGGCCAAATAGAGCTTCTTCAAAAAGGCCTTTCGCAGAAACTGGTGATAAACCAGCTGCAATTAAGCCTTGTTCATACGCCAATTATAAATTCAGGAATAGCCTTAAATATGAACATTGACCAATCGATTAATCGTGACAGCAGCATCCTTGAATATTGCCGGCTCCATGATATTACTCTTCAAGCATGGTCTCCGTTTCAAAAGGGCTTCTTTGAAGGAACCTTCCTTGGCGATTTCGAGCATTTTCCAACGCTTAATCAAACATTGGACTTCTTGGCTGACTCCTATGGTGTAACCAACACCGCAATCGCCACTGCATGGATCACACGGCACCCTGCCGATATTCAGGTTGTCCTTGGAACGACAAACCCGCAGCGCTTAAAGGAAGCTTGTAAAGGAGCCAATCTCAAATTGACAAGAGAGGAATGGTATCAACTTTACAAATCAGCGGGAAACATCGTTCCATAATGGCAACGACGGAACAAGAATGTTAAATTGCCTTTAAATGAATACTAAAGGCTAAGATTTTCCATGGATAATACTCGTTACAACTGACACACTATCCGTTAAAGGAGGTGTTGTAATGAAACATGTTAGAGCCTTAATTATAAAATTAGTTTCAAGCTTTGTTCTTCTATTCATCATTCTTGGTATGATTTTCGACATGAATTTCGGAAACGTCCTGCTAATTTCCTTAGTCTTAGGTATAGCGGCTTATATTGTAGGTGATATGATGGTTTTACCAAGAACAAATAATATGACCGCTACAATGGCTGACTTTGGTTTGGCATTTTTGATTATTTGGTTCATTAGTGAGGGCGTAACAACGAATGAGAACACCGTTTTTCCATCTCTCATTGCAGCTCTTGGAGTCGCTGTGTTCGAATACTTTTTCCATAAATATCTTGCCAATAACATTATCGAAGCATCACAAGATCAGCAGCAAGTGGGCAAAATGAAATACCAAACAGAATTAGCGGATGAAATTATGATTGCCCGACCAGATGTAAGAAGTGAAAAAGATGATACAGATACACTAAAATAAAAAAAGAATGGACACCATCATAGAGATGGTGTCCGCTTATGTTAGTTTTTTGCAAGCTCTGCACCCTGAAAACGATTTAACCTAAAGAAAGAAATATCATGCTTCGTTTCACCGTCAATCGTTAAATCTGCTAAAATGTTGCCGACAACACTGGCAAACTTAAAGCCGTGCCCGGAAAAACCACCTGCGATTACGACATTCCGATAATTTGGATGGAAATCAATGATAAAGTCACTATCTGGTGTTAACGAGTATAAACAAACCTTCCCATCTGCTAAATCATTTGCGGCATCCGGCATATATTTGTTTAAAAAGCCCTTTAAGTCTCCCTCATCCTCACAGTAGGAACCGAACGTGCGGTCGACCTTATCAGCATTTGTTTCTATTCCAGTATCATGACGTCCAATCTTTAGGCCTGTATTGCGGAAGTTAGGAAAACCATAGTAATGACCATCCAATGTATCAAAAACAAAGACTGGGAATTTACCATGATCAAATTTACCTTCAGGGTCAGGAGTAAACCAGGCTGCAGGTTTTCTTAG
This sequence comes from Neobacillus terrisolis, assembly GCF_051233475.1. Classification (NCBI taxonomy): domain Bacteria; kingdom Bacillati; phylum Bacillota; class Bacilli; order Caryophanales; family Bacillaceae; genus Neobacillus; species Neobacillus terrisolis. The sequence goes on from NZ_JBKFGH010000017.1 coordinate 39,400, forward strand.
TACTTTAATTGGCAGGTCAATCTTGTTTAATAATTTTGGAATCCAAGCCCCGGCAGTTACAACTAAATGATCAGCAACAATCGTGCCATTATCGGTTATCATTTCTACCTTGTCTAAGCCCAAAGAGAACGATTGAACCGGAGTGTTTTCCAAGAGTTCTGCACCTAGTTTAAGTGCCTCTTCTTTATATGTGGTGATACACTCTTCGCAAAGAACAAATCCTGAAAGTGGATCATAACAGGCTTCAAAATCTTCTGGAATTTGAATTCCCGGCCAGCGCTCCATGACCATTTCCGCTGTTAATTCTTCAATCGGAAGATTATTTTTTTGCGAGCTTTGCACCGTTTCTTTAACAAAAGTGGATCCTGATTTTCCGGCCATCAAAGCACCTGTTTGATAAAAAAGCTTTTTTCCTGATAATTCTTCAAGCTCTTTCCATAGCTTGTGAGCTTCTAATACTAGCGGAATGTATTTTTCGCCTTGGCCATAACCGAAGCGAAACATTCTTGTTTCACCAGCGTGGCTTGCCATCGAATTTGGAACCGAAAATTGATCAATCATAAGTACTTTTTTGTTTTGTTTTGCTAAGAAATAACCCGCTGCGGTTCCCATCGACCCAGCACCTAAAACCACCACATCATATTTCATTTCATTCCCCATTTTTTTCCCCTCCCAATTTCTAGCTAAAAAATAGGTTGTGTTAAAGAACAATGTTGATTTTGGGCACTCTGTTGATTGGAGCGTAAGGTGCGAGACTCCTGCGGGAGAAGGTGTCTCGGGAGACCCCACAGGCGCCATGGCGCCGAGGAGGCTCCCGGACTCCCCCGCGGAAAGCTAGCACCTGGAGCGTAAATCAACAGCCCAATTTAACACAGCCAAAAAATAAGTAAGAAAGAGCTGTCGCTTTGTAAAAGCGAACAGCCTCTGTTAAAAGTCGATCAATAACCTTTTAAATATTTTTCAATTTCCCAGTTGCTGACAAAGCTATGATACTGGGCCCATTCTTCTTTTTTACGAGCAATAAAGGTATTCATAAAGTCTTCGCCAAGCATCGAAATCAAAACCTTATCCTGTTCTAAAGCTTCAACTGCTTCCTTTAAAGAAGAAGGTAAACGGTTCAACTCGTTTTCTATTGATTGCAAACGATATAAATTACCACTGAATGCTTCCCCAGGGTCAATTTTGTTTTCAATTCCATCTAACCCCGCTGCGAGAATAGCTGCTGTTGCTAAATATGGATTGGCTGTACCGTCCATTGCCCGGAATTCGATTCTTCCTGAATCCGGAATTCGAATGTACTGTGTCCGGTTATTGCCACCGTAACCAATGATGTTGGGCGCCCATGTTGCACCTGACATTGAATCCATTGCTGTCAATCGTTTATACGAATTAACTGTCGGACAAACGATGGCTGACAATGCTTTAGCATGATATAGAATTCCGCCGATAAAATGATAAGCAGTGTCAGATAATCCGAAACCTTTACCGTCGAATTGATCTTCAAATAAATTACGCTTTTCCTGTTCATCCCATAGGCTAAGATGCATATGGCAGCCATTTCCTGTTAATGTTGAAAAGGGTTTCGGCATAAATGTAGAGATAAGCCCTCGTTCTTCTGCCATGGAACGCACCATATATTTAAAAAACGTGAGACGATCAGATGAAGTAATCGCATCTGCAAAGTCAAAATTGATTTCGAATTGCCCGTTTGCATCCTCATGGTCAGCCTGAGTTACACCCCAGCCTAACTCATTCATATTGTTAATTAACGAGCTTAAAAACTCGATGTTCCTCATTAAGGCCTGTTGCTGATAACAGGGCTTTTGCTCTTTGTCCAGGTCGTCAAAGGGGCTTAAATTACCATCTCCATCCTGTTTAAGCAGGAAAAATTCCGGTTCAATCCCTGTTTTCATGACGTATCCTAATTTTTTTGCTTTTTCAGCAACCTTTAACAATATCGTTCTGGAACAATGCTCCCAGGCACTTCCGTCCTCAGTTAACGTTCCTGCAAACCAGGCAATGTCTTTTTTCCAAGGCAGGACAGTCATTGAACGTAAATCTGGAATACATAACAGGTCTGGATCATGAGGTCCGTGCCCAAGATCACCGACCGCAAATCCTGCAAACCCGGCGCCGCTTTTACAAACCGATTCCAACCGAGCTGAGGGAACTAGTTTAGCCCGCGAAGCCCCATTTATATCTGAAAAAGAAGCTAATACAAACTTAATATCTTGGTCTTCGATTTTTTTTATTGTTTCTTCCATTACACCCCTATTGCTCGCCGCGATTCCGATCAATTTCATCACCATCCATTCTTTTTTTACTATTTGTTTAGCATCTCTGCTACTTCGTGTGACTCTTCATAGCTTGCATAATAAGGCTTCTTCCGGCCTAATCCTACTAATGGTACACCCGTAATATGAGATGACACCAAGGTTAGCGAACGTAAATCGGTTGGATCAAGATCGCTTACTTTGCTTTTTCCGCAAGAGCGGGCGAAAATTTGCATTTCCATCGTGATCGAGTTAATGTAGTTTTCTACTCTGTCCGCCGCTTCCTCTGGATCTAAGCGTGCCATTAACTCAGGGTCCTGAGTTGCAATCCCCACTGGACATTTACCCGTGTGGCAGTGATGACATGCAGAAGGCTCTGTTCCAAGTGCGTGGTAGTCCTCGACGTAGTTGGCACTATTGCAATTAAGAGCAATTAACATCGCTGAACCCATATAAACCACGTCTGCCCCTAGTGCAATTGCTTTTGCTGCATCAGCGCCGTTGCTGATCCCTCCGCCAATGATCAATTTCACTTCATCCTTCATGCCAATGTCATAAAGTGCTTCAGCTGCTTCAACAACCGCAGCAATCGTTGGAATACCAGTATGATCTAATTGGATCTCCGGTGAGGCAGCCGTTCCACCTTCCATTCCATCGATGACAACTGCTTCCGCGCCTACTTTTGCAGCCAGCTTCACATCATCATACACACGTCCTGCACCAATTTTAATAAAGATTGGCACTTCATAATTCGTTGCTTCTCGTATTTGCTGAATTTTAACCCCTAAATCATCAGGACCCATCCAATCTGGATGACGGCACGGACTTCGTTGATCGACGCCGACAGGAAGATCACGCATGCGGGCAACCTCTTCTGATACTTTAAATCCAAGCAGCGTTCCACCAGTCCCTGGCTTGGCCCCTTGGCTTACCACGATTTCAATCGCGTCGGCCTTTTTTAAGTCATATGGATTTAACCCATAGCGGCTTGGCAGCAGTTGATAAACTAGCTTTTCAGACGCTTCGCGCTCCACAGGATGCATCCCGCCATCACCTGTACATGTACTGATTCCACAGCGAGTAGCCGCAATCCCTAACGCTTTTTTCGAATTGGCATTAATTGCGCCAAAACTCATTCCGGCTACCATAATCGGTGTTTCTAGAACCAATGGACGTTTCACGCGCCCCTCACCTATGACAACTCTTGTATCACATTTTTCACGATATCCTTCAAGTGGGACACGTGATAATCCCGCTGGGGTAAACACTAGATCGTCGAAAGAAGGCAAATCTTGTCTTTTTGTTGCTTGTCCGCGAATTCGATAGCGGCCTAATTCTGCTTTTTCTTGAATCTCTTCAATTTTCTCCGGACTCCATACTTTGCTTTTTCTTATAATATTTCTTTCCATACGCTGAACTCCTTTTTATTAAAATTATGAAGCATTCCGTTCGGAACAATTTTCTTAAAGCTTGGCGGTGCCTGCATATTATAGGAAGCTAACAAACTCTTAATTTGTTCGTATTCCTCTTTTGGCACGTCCACTACCTTTGTTCCGTTTCCAAGTTCGGTAATTTCGCCGCCGACAAAAATGGCTCCGTCATACATCGAATCGCCAATCGCCTTACCAGTATCACCACATATGATCATCGTTCCCTTTTGCATCATAAAGCCGGTCATATAACCACAGCTTCCGCCAATGATCAGCTGTCCTCCCTTTAAGCCGATTCCGGCACGGGCCCCAACATCGCCCTTTACAACAACCGTTCCGCCTCGTAAGGATGCAGCACAGGCTGAGGATGCACTTCCTTCGACGACAATTTCGCCATTCATTAAATTTTCACCAATGGCCCATCCGGCATTGCCGTTTATTTTTGCGGTTACATGATCACATAGGCTGATTGCATAGTAGCCAACATCACCATTTATCGTCAGGTTAATGGGGTCAGTTATTCCCACTCCAAGGTTGTGATTCGCCATTGGGTTTTCGATGACAACTTCCTTCACCTTTTCCTTTGCAGCTTTACGAATCGTTTGATTAATTGTACTTAGTGGAGTTTTTTCGCAATCGATTAAAATTGCATCCTTTACAGATTCCATACTAGGACCTCCTCTGCTTTTGGTTCTCTAATTTTCAGGTTCTCGCCAAATTCTCTTGTAATCGCCAAGCTTTCTGAAGCAAATGCGATATAATCATCAGTTTCAGCCAACACCATCGGCTTCATTCCAAACGGCTCCTTCGCTAAGCCAACGGATGTAGGGGTCACGGCAATATAGCTGAACGACCCATCAAGATCCGTGATCGAGGATTGCATCGCTTCTTCAAGGCTTGCCCCTTTCTTCATCTCGTCCACCAAATAAACTGCAATTACCTCTGAGTCATTTCCTGTTAGAAAATGGTACCCTTTTCTTTCATAATAGGATCTTAGTTTGATATAGTTCGTTACATGGCCGTTATGGATAATTGTCAAATCCTTACTGGCATAGCAGCATAATGGCTGCGAGTGCGAAATATCCACTTTACTTTCGGTTGCCATCCTTGTATGCCCGACAGCCACCTGGCCATTATAGTTAGAAAGCTGAAATTGGGTTTCTAAGTTATTGGCACCACCCAAATATTTCAACACCTCAATTTGTTGGCCAAAGCTGGCAACTGAAACATCGCTGTCCAACTCGTTTAATTCGTTGATCAAGCTCTGTTCATCTCCGCTGTAGGAGATTTTTGCTCTAACATAGTTTCCGTGATCAGAAGACTTGAGGATAGTTGCCTTTCCCTTTAATAAGCTAAGGATTCTTTGTCCATTCCCTGTTTTTTCATAATTCACATCAACATAAAGCACGTTTTCTTCTTTAGGATGAAGCAAGGCTACACCAGTAGAGTCCGGTCCTCTTCGGTACAAACTATCTAGCATTGTTAAGATGACCTCACCTGTTATTTTATCGTGGTTTGTATTTTTAAAAATGACACCGCCGATACCACACATTTTCTACCCCTCCTGATTATTAGAGTGAATACTCTGAATTATTTTTGGTTATTGTTGCTATGAATTAAGAATAACTCCTTTCTCACAGTTTTTATTGTAAAAAAAGGAACTATGTTAAATCTTTTTACATAATTTTGTGATAATTACTTACACGAAATCGAGTAGGAGGGGGTGACTAACCCCCGACCTCTCACACCACCGTACGTACCGTTCGGTATACGGCGGTTCTATTAAGATTGACGTAAAATTTCATAA
>NZ_JBKFGH010000018.1:0-200829 GCF_051233475.1 Neobacillus terrisolis
CTAAAGAGTTCTTAAAACAGTTTGAAGCAGGACTAATAAATCATAAAAAACCAATCGCTGTATAGATAAAAAAGTTTTTTTAAAAACAAAGGAATCGTGAGTAAACATGAGTATATGTCCAAACTTAGGGGGTTGACCCGATATATTTTTTAACTTGTCCCATATTCACATTTAAACGAGCATAAACTCTTTCCCGCGAGCAAATATTTTAAAAAAAATGCGGAAAATCCGAAAAAAACACGTTTTTTTGAAGAAATTACAGGTTTTCCTCAAAAAAATAACCTTTTTTTAAAAAATCCGGGCCATTTTCAAAAAATAAGTTGTTTTTTAATAAAAAACTCCTCAGTTAGCTGTATATTGGAACCAAGCGACTTCTCAAATACACAATCAAAATTTCATAAGCATAATCAAAAAAAGATAACCCAAGGTCGTATGCACCTTGGGTTATCTCTGTTTCAAACCGTTTATTTAAAATCCTTCCAGCTCATTGAGCTTTCATTTAGCATCTCTTCGAATGATTTGTTTTTCTCTTTTAATCGTCTTTCCTCTTTTAGGCGCAGCTCCTCTGCTTCCTTCTTCCGTTCTTCCTCTGCCTTCAGTTCCTGTTGTTTGTTTTTCAGTTTATTTACTAAATCACCGTTAAGCATATCGCCCAGCGTCACAGCGGCTTCATCTTTTTTGGGTTTTTGATTTTGTTTTTTTGAATGTTGTTTTTTCATGCGAACGGACCTCCACTGCAATATTTCTTCATTATTATATCATCTGTGAGAAAATTGGGCATGAATAACGCCGCGACCTTTCATCCATCTTATTAAAGAAAGGGGATGTTACGATGAGCCAAAAGCGTGAAAAAGGATATAGTCAAAAAGGAAAAACGTCGAGTGATACAACAAGACCAGTAATGGCCGCAGAGGATATGGAAAAAGCCATACACCCAACAAAACGGCAAAATGCAAAGCAGTAATCTTTTCAGGTGACTCCATTGATTAGGAGGCACCTCTTTTTTGTTCTATGCATAAATAAAGTGGTAAAATAAAGTGATTTCATTGGCTAACGCATGTTTATACCCACCTTTGAAAAGTTCTGTTTGGAGGGGAGGCTTTAAGTTTGAAAAAGAAAAAAGCTGCCGGACTATTGGGCTCCATCCTTTTAGCAGCATCATCGATTGGCGTTTATTTTTCAAATCGCCTTATGTATATGAAAAAGAAAGATGAAAAATTGGTTTTAATGCGGGAAGCCGCTGCAGGCCGATTTGACCCGATTCAGTTCGAGAGCTTGCCAAAACGTGAGGTTTTAATCGATTCTCCGCTCGGTTATAAGTTAAAAACCATTTTGGTTGAACCACATAAGACAAATCGCTATATTGTGATTTGTCACGGCGTTACCGAAAATAAAATGAATTCCGTTAAATATATGAACCTGTTTCTTGAGCGGGGCTTTAATGCGGTCATTTACGATCATCGCCGTCACGGCGAATCCGGCGGTAAAACGACGAGCTTTGGCCATTATGAAAAATTAGATTTAAAAGCCGTGGTCGATTGGCTTAAAAACGATAAAGGACCAGATTTGCTGCTAGGAATTCATGGCGAGTCGATGGGTGCTGCCACAACGCTGCTTTACGCCGGAATGATTGAGGATGGTGCCGATTTTTATATAGCTGATTGTCCTTTCTCCGACTTTAAGGAGCTGTTAGAATACCAAATAAAAAAAGATGTGAAGCTTCCGCCACGTTTGGTGCTTCCACTCGGTGATTTGTTTTTACGGCTCCGCGATAAATATTCGGTAAAAGAGGTATCACCTATTTCTGTCATTGAAAATATCAAAAATCCGATTTTGTTTATTCATAGCCAAAATGACAAATACATTTTGCCTTCGATGACCGAGGCATTATATGAACGCAAACCCGGACCGAAGAAGCTGTTTTTGGCTGCCATTGGAGGTCACGCCCAATCTCTTAATGAAAACCGTACGGAGTATGAACAGGCGGTTGACGAGTTCTTGGAAGAGTGCGGGTTTAGGAATTCTAACGGAACAAGTTAGTTCTATTAAATAAAAAACGGAATCTTTTCTAAAAAAAGGGCTGCTAAATTCATTCAACGGGGGCAGCCCTTCTTACATCTAGCTTATTTTGTTTTATCAACTAAGCTCATTCTCGGATTCAAATATTGACTTGGACTTTTCAGCTGAAAGCAATTCGCGGTCACGGAAAAATCAAGACTCATCGTTTCATCAAAAAACACCAGCTTATCCTTTTCCATATATATGGTGCACTTGTTTGTTTTCACTTCTACTTCGTCTCCGGAGAGTTCCTTTACAAACCACAGGACTGGTACACCATTAACCGCACAGCCACAGTCCTCTATATCGTAAACCAGCTTCAGATAACCATCTTTTCCTGCTGTTTTTTCGGTTAACTTCTTTCCTGCTTCTTCCGTGATGATAATCTGCATGTTTTATATCCCCTTTCCCTTTGAACGCCTCCTATTGTAGCATATTTGTTTTTGGGTTTCTCTTTGTGCAACTATAAATATATTCTCATCTCCGCACTCACCAAAATTTAATCCGCCAACCGAACATCATAAATATCCGTCAGCTTAATTTGATGTACTTCCTCAAAGCGGTCGACAATATGCAGCTTGCCCCCTAGTGCATCCCAATAATGAATTTTCCCTACGACGATTTCATAATTATGACTATGGTAATGACTGATTGTTACGAGTTGGTCAAATTCCATCGCACCAGAAATCGTTTCATTCATCTGCTCAAGCTGCTGTTCATCCAACTGCTTTTTGTATTCATACGTATCCTCCTTGACCCAATCCCTCAGCATCTTTACATGCTCGGGCAACATCATCGATGTCCATTTAATTCTACCGCGATCACGAATCATCCCGGCTCACCTCTTTTTCAAAAAATAAAACCTTTCTTTGCACCGGCAGCAAAAACCTATCTCTTATGCCCGCCCACAAGATTGGCTCTATGTCTGGACGTCCCCGCTTCGGTGTACGAAACGGCGCGCAACAAGGCGCCCGAGCCAAATCGATTGCGAATTCGATCGACCGTGTAGCCAAGCTCATGCTTTCTCCATCTGTTCATTTCAAACAGGCTTAATTGCATTTGGTGGTCATCGACAATATTCCCTAATGAAATCGCAATTTGCCGGACCGTTTTTCCTTGATAGTTCTCGTGAAACAGCTCTAAGCAAACGCGATAAAGATCCATCGTAATATTAGTCGGGTCGGCAATGGTTCTCGACCGATGGAAGCCGCCGCCAAATTCATCCTTGCTGTAAGTGATACTGAGACTAATCGTCCGTCCTGCTTTACGGCGGTTACGAGCTCGCCGCGCCACTTCCTCACACATCTCAAGGATCACGCTTTTAATTTCATGCTCCTCTTTATAATCGCGCAGTAAAATCTGACTTTTTCCAAAGCTGATTTGCCCTTCGATAATCGGTGCGCCGATTTCGGAAAAATCAACACCCCAGGCGTGATAATACAACTGATTGCCCATAATGCCGAATTTCTTTTCAAGCTTCTCCAAATCGTAACGAGCAAGCTGACCGACAGAAAAAATTCCCATGCTATTTAATGTTTTTTCGACTTGTCTGCCAATCCCCCACATTTCTCTTAACGGTGAAACGCGCCACAGCTTCGTTTGGACATCATCATACGTCCACTCCGCAATTCCTAATTTTTTCGCCTCCAAATCGAGACAAAGCTTTGACATGAGCATATTCGGGCCAATCCCGATTGTACAAGTAAGCTGAAATTCTCTCTCGATATCCTTTTTTATTTTTTCAGCAATGGTACGGGCATCTCCCCAAAGATTCGATGCACCATCGACCTTTAAAAAGCTCTCATCGACACTGTAAACATGAATGGCTTCCTTTGGTACAAACCGGTGAAACAAGCGCGTAATTTCCGTGGAAATACGCAAATAGGTTGCCATTTTCGGCTCGACAATGTGAATGCGCGGATCGTTTGGAATCTCGAACATGCGCGAGCCCGTTTTAATGCCAAAATCTTTTTTCAAACGAGGCGAGGCAGCGAGCACGACACTTCCCTGCCGCTCCTGATTTCCGACCACCGCTAAATAACATTCAAGCGGATCGAGGCCAAGCATTACGGCGGAGCAGCTTGCATAGAAGCTCTTCATGTCGACGCATAATACATGCTGTTTTGGCATCTTGCTGTAATCCACCATAGCAATCCCTTCTCCACTCAAGATGCGAACATTAGTTCTTATCTTATTATACTCTTTATCTTAAGCGAATATGCGTTCGGTTTCAATGGAAATTTTATGGAGGATTTTTAGCCCAAAATAAAGAGGAGCTACCTGAATAGCTCCTCCAACCGTTTTAAAAAAAGAAATCGAAAGTGAATAACACAGTCTTATTCCACTTCAATTTGTTGTGTCGCAAAATCATACCGAATCGTAACGGGATTCGGATTCTCCAATGTCAGCCCCGCTATCGTTGCTTCAAACAGCTCCTCAGTCCGCTTGCTCGCTTGAAACACGACCGGCTTCCCGTAGTTTGCTTCTGAATATTCAACAATTGCTTTTACAGCATCCTGCACTTGCTTATCGTCCTTATCTACGATGACCACTATTTTTTTCACATCTGCCTGGGCCGGAAACGATTCTCGAATCGCCCCGTCAAACCAAGGCTCTACCTGTACCCCAATATCAAGATCGCTAAAGTTCATTCTCTTACCAGTGTCAGAGACAACTTTAACATTGCTACTTGCTGTAAAGTATGTATCGTTCACAAGGATGCGCTGGTCATCAATATCCGTAATATAACCTGTTTTTGCTTTTGTTAAGTCAGCCTGACCGAAGCTGCTGCACCCCGCTAGCGCGAGCATCAAAAACAGAATCAATACACTAACCAAAGTAAAATTGCGCATCTTTAACCACCTCTTACCATAATTGACGGATAAGAGCGGCAAAAGTTACATGGCTATTTTTTATTAAATGCCCGCTTTCCTACCCGCTCAACGACCCGAGGAAACAGCGTATAAAAGATGCTGGCTGCATTCATCCAACGCGGCAAATTGATTTCCCGCGTTTTCGTGAGCATGCGCCCAACGACCTGGCGCGCAACGTATTCCGGCTGCAAAACCCACCGAGAAATATTTTTTAAATACGTGCCCTTTTCATCGGCAATATTGAAAAAATTAGTGGCAATCGGCCCGGGATTAACTGTGGTAACATAGATGCCCAGGTCGGCAAGCTCCATTCGGAGGCTGTTTGAATAGCCGAGAACGGCATGCTTTGTCGCTGAATATACACTTGATTTCGGTGTAGCCATTTTTCCGGCCTGTGACGCTATATTGATGATGTGACCAAAGCGGCGTTCCCGCATAACCGGAAGAACCATGCTTGTGCAAGCCAATAATCCCACTACATTCACTTCAAACATGCTCTTAATTTCTTCAATTGATGCTTCATGAGCCTCGCGAAATATTCCGAATCCGGCATTATTGACTAACACATCAATATGTCCTAGAGACTGCAGCACGTCGGCGAACACAACTTTAATGGCGTTCGTGTCCGAAACATCAAGCTGATAAACGAGCACTTCCACCCCGAAACGAGTCTGTAACTCTTCTTTAAGGATTTCTAATTTATCCACACTTCTAGCCATCAGGACAAGCCGTGCACCGGCCTCCGCACAAAGGCGAGCCATTTCAGCTCCAATTCCACCTGATGCACCTGTAATCACCACATTTTTTCCGATAAGTCGTTCATTAGCCATAAAATCGACACCTCAATTTGCTTTATATCGATACGGAAACTCCTTATTTATCATAGTAATTTCCTGCAATGAAAGCAAATAGTCAATTTGCGCCACAGTTTGCGATAAAGTCAGCACCAGCTCCCGTTCATAAAGGTGTGGAAATAAGCGCTGGCAAACCTCATAAACCGTCATTTCCTCACTTTTAAGCCACTCTTTCACCTGCATAGCCCGTTCATGCTGACGGCTAAGCCGTTTTTCGATTAAAGCCCCTGCATCAGTAATGTCATCGCCATGACCTGGATAAACAATTTGAATCGGAAACTGTGCCAAATTTTTCAAGGAAGCATTTAACTGCAGCTGCGGCTGTGGGCGATCCTGTTCCCCTGGAAGCGGTGGCTCAAGGAGAGGGTTTGGTGAAATATGAGGCAGTAATTGATCACCGCCAATATAAGCCCCATCACTCTCACGAAACAGCCCGATGTGGCTTGAAGCGTGACCGGGTGTTTCAATCACCTTCCAGTCGCTTAGCCCAGGAGGTGTATCTCCTTCAATAAGATGGCCGGTCAAAGTACGGTTACAGGAAAACTTTGTTGTTTTCCGAAACACGCCTTTCAACGCTAAAAACTGATCGGCTACACCAAATTCCTTTAAAGTTCGAACAAAAAAGGCTTCATTCTCCTCTATAAACTGCTCAGTAATTGTTAACCAACGCTGATTATAGGGATGACCATAGACTTCTAACGTTTCAGGAAAATAAGCAAGCAAACCGACATGATCGGGGTGATGGTGGGTAATAATAATTTGCTCAATATCATTTGGGGTCAGGTGTAAGTCATTGAGCTGTCTTACAAAGGAATTCCATGATTCTTCGGTATTTGTTCCGGCATCAACGAGGGTTAATCGCTCTCCCTTAACAAGAAACACATTTACGTCACCAACTGGAAAGGGAGTCGGCAGCGTGATTTTGGCAATACCGTTTCTCCATTCTGTCATTCAACCAACTCCTAAAAAATTATATTTAGATAAAAATCAATTAACAGAAATCCAATAAAAAGAATAAATAATTTCAATAAGTAAAAGTATAAAGATAAGTATAACCTAAAATTCGCTAAATTGTCATTATATTCACATAACTACAAAAAAATAATAAAATTTCTATTCATAATTACTTGACAGACAAGCATTCCTTCTTGCATAATCACTATAAAATTTACTAACGGAAAAATAAGCGATGAGTATGGATTAGTAAATGGGAAATGACGCAAGAGAGTGAAGCTCACGGCTGAAAAGCTTCACCGTCCTCTGACCATCGAACCTGCCATATGAGCTGTTAGGGAAACCTAAACGTGAATCCTGCGTTAACGGAGCCAAAGCTGCACCTTTTTTGCACTATGAGAAAAGGTGAATAAAGGTGGTACCACGGAAGCTAAGACCTTTCGTCCTTTTTACGGACGACGGGTCTTTTTTGTTTAACTGTGTTAAAGAACAATGTTATTTTTAAACACTCTGTTGATTGGAGCGGAAGGTGCGAGACTCCTCTAAAATGCTTAGGCATTTTATCGTGCGCTGTTCATTCAAGGATGATTATTCACGTCCTGCGGGAGAAGGTGTCACGGGAGACCCCACAGGCGCTATGGCGCCGAGGAGGCTCCCGGACTCCCCCGCGGAAAGCGAGCACCTGGAGCGGAAATCAACAGGCCTTTTGTTAATCAAGTACTTGAAGCTCATGCTAATGACAACAAATAGAACCACACTACAAAATTATTAAAATAAAGGGGAACAAAGATTCATGAAAAAACTTGCATTTATTGGGGCCGGTTCAATGGCTGAAGCAATGATTTCAGGCATTGTCGAAAACAACTTCCTTAAAGGGGAACAAATTTGGGTAACAAACCGAAGCAATCAAGAAAAGTTGGATCGCCTTCATCAAAAATATGGTGTAAATGGCACTTATGATTTAAGCGAGCTATTGGAAAATGCGGATGCCGTTATTTTAGCAATGAAGCCGAAAGAAGCTGCCACTGGGATTTCGCAAATTCGCGCTTATTTAACCGAAAACACAATGCTCATCAGTGTGTTAGCAGGTGTGTCAATCGAGAGCATTGAACTGCTTGCTGAAAAAAAATTACCTGTTGTTAGAGCGATGCCAAATACATCAGCAACTGTTGGCAAATCAGCAACTGGTCTAGCTATTAATTCATATGTCTCTGACCGTCAAAAGGAAATTGTGCAAGCCATTTTCGAAACAGTTGGCTTAACCACTTTTGTTGAAGAAAATCAGATTGATGCGATAACTGGCCTTTCTGGAAGCGGCCCGGCCTATATTTATTATTTGATCGAAGCGATGGAAAAAGGAGCAGATGAAATCGGACTTGATAAAGATGTAGCCAAGGACCTGATTGTGCAAACCTTGCAAGGAGCTGCTGAGATGGTCGCTAAATCAACTAAGCCATCTTATCAATTACGGTCCGAGGTAACGAGCCCAGGCGGAACGACTGAAGCAGGAATTCGCGTGTTAGAGTCGTTTGAGGTACAAAAGGCCTTTATTCAATGCATTAAAGAAGCTACTGCTCAATCGAAACGTCTCGGCATCGCCCTTAGTGACGAACTGTATCCGGTAAAGTAAATAAAAAGTTGGAAAAAATTCCTTAATCATTAAGCCTCTGCTATACTTGTGATATCTTTAGATTCACGAAATAAAAGGAGGCTTTTTATTTTGACTGCAAAGTTATTTTATCCCTATACCATAAAAGGGCTCACCTTAAAAAATCGTGTGGTAATGGCACCGATGTGTATGTATTCTTCTGAAAAAGAAGATGGAACGATGAGTAACTGGCACATCACTCATTATGTGAGCAGAGCTGTTGGCCAAGTTGGGCTAATCATCATTGAAGCAACTGCTGTCACCGCACAGGGCCGGATTTCGAACCGAGATTTAGGAATATGGAACGATGAGCATGTGGAAGGCTTCAAAAAGCTGACCCAACTCGTAAAGGAACATGGCACAAAGATCGGTATTCAACTTGCTCATGCCGGAAGAAAAGCTGGAGTAGAGGGAGAGATTCTTGCTCCTTCGGTGATTCCATTTGATCAAAACTCAAAAACACCAAAAGAAATGACAAAAGAGGAAATCAGCGAGACAATTGAAGCATTCAAACAAGGAGCAGAACGGGCAAAACGCGCTGGCTTTGATGTCATTGAAATTCATGCGGCACACGGCTACCTTATCCACGAGTTTTTGTCACCGCTAAGCAATCAACGCCATGACGAATACGGGGGTACCGCTGAAAATCGCTATCGTATTTTAAAAGAAGTGATTGAAGCGGTGAAAACGGTTTGGAACGGCCCATTGCTAGTAAGAGTATCTGCAAGTGATTATCATGAACAAGGTTTAAAGGCTGAGGACTTTATTACAATCGGGCAATGGCTGAAGGAACAAGGAGTTGATCTTGTTGATGTAAGTTCGGGCGGACTTGTTCACGCTGCTATTTCAATCTATCCTGGCTATCAGGTAAAGCTCTCTGAAACGATTAAGCAGCAGGCCGACATTCCCACTGGTGCAGTCGGACTGATCACCTCCCCACTGCATGCTGAAGAAATTCTGCAAAATGAACGGGCTGATCTCATATTCCTTGCAAGAGAACTGCTGCGCGACCCGTACTGGCCAAGAACGGCAGCTAAACAGCTTGGGGTAAACATAGAAGGTCCAAAGCAGTATGAGCGGGGCTGGAATTATTAATCAATAGATATAAGTAAAAGAAAAGCTGAACAAATATAGGTTCAGCTTTTCTTTTATCCAATGATCGCGACCTGTGAAATATAATTTTAGTCCTTCTTTGCAGACTAAGTAACGTCTGCATTAGAGGACAATTCAGCCTTTAAAAATCTTAAAAAAGTTTTCATTTCAGCGGTTTCTACTTTCGTAACTACATAGGTTGCCGAGACAGGCAAAGTTATTTTATCTGAGTGAATTTCTACTAATTTCCCCACTTTAATTTCTTCTTTTACCATCATCATCGGCAAATAAGATACACCTAGCCCCTCCTCAATAAAACGTTTTGTAATTTCTACTTGATTAACTGCCATCGACTGGATAGCAGGATAGTGGCTTTTAATAATCGGTAAAAGTTCATCCCAATATTCGGGATGATTATGTGTGATTAACCTAAATTTATTTAGAGCTGTTTTTTCGTCAAGATGCACTCCGTTTTCACTAGATCCAACTAAGATGACTGGCTCTTCGTGGACGATGACTGAATTTATATTTGTTTGTACTGGTTGTATCCTTGATAGTCCTAAGTCCGCTCTACCTGAGCTGATTTCCTCACCAATGTCAAAAGATTGAACAATGTTTATAATAACCTCTATATCTGGATTCTCATTCATAAATTTCCGCAAAAGGGATGGGAGAATCGCTGAAGCTATTTGCGGCGCACTAGCAATAATTAACTTCCGATTATAGCCCTGCTTCCACAAATTGAAGTCTTCCAATCTTTGTTCATATTTCTCAATAATCTCAATGGCATAGGGGAGAAATTTAAGCCCAGCTGCTGTCAGGGTTACAGTTTTTCCTGCTCGGGTAAATAATTCAATATTTAACTGACTCTCAAGCCGTTTGATGTGCTTCGTTATCGCAGGCTGGGTAAGAAAAAGCTCTTCTGAGGCTTGCCGAAAATTTTCATATTTAGCTGCAGTAATAAAGGTTTTTAACCACTTAATATCCATGCTTATCCCCTACTCTAATAACAAACCGTTATTAAAAATACAAATTTATGTTAATTTTCATTATAAATAAATTACCATATAATTCAAGTAACAATCAATCAAAGGGGGAACGATAATGGTAACAAGAGATGAAGTAAAGGAAAAGTTCAATGAAAATGCAAGCCAATATGATCAACAAAGGGAAAAATTGATTCCGTGCTTTAAGGATTTTTATTCTATCCCCGTTTCCGTTTTAGAAACAAGCAAGGAGGAACCAGCCGTCCTAGATATCGGCGCAGGCACTGGTTTATTAACTTCTTTTATTTTAAAAAAGTTCCCAAAAGCGAAGGTTACCTTAATTGATCTATCTGAAAAAATGATCGAAAAAGCAAGACAAAGATTTAAGAATTACGATAATATCACATATATTGTTGAGGATTATACGAAATATCATTTTAATAAAAAATTTGATATGATTGTATCTTCCTTATCGATTCACCATTTAACAGACCCTGAAAAAAGAAGATTGTATGACCATATTTACGGAGTGTTAAAAACCGACGGAGTATTTATAAATGCTGACCAGGTTCTTGGCCAAACACCCTTTATTGAGTCACTTTATAAAAACGACTGGAAAAATAAAATTGAACATAGCGGCTTAACACAAGAAGAGCTAAAGGCTGCACACGAACGAACCAAATTAGATAAAATGGCAACTTTAGATATGCAGTTAAACTGGCTTAAGGAAATTGGTTTTCATGATGTAGATTGTATCTATAAATATTTTAATTTTGTGGTTATATTTGCCAGAAAGGTTTAACAAAACAGTTGCTTTCAGTTCCAACAACTGTTAGCTTTAAGAATAGTAAATAACTTGAAGGAGAAAAACATGATTGAAATAAAGACTTCCAAACTTAGCGACGGCGAGCTTAATAGAGGTGTTTTCGCGACACGGGATATCGCCAAAGGTGAGTTAATCCATGAAGCACCTGTTCTACCCTATCCAAATGATGAGCATATTCACATCGAGAAAACGCTTCTCGCCGATTATGCATTTGAATATGGTAAAAACCATTCTGCCATTCTATTAGGGTATGGCATGCTGTTTAACCATTCATATCAGCCAAATGCCACATATGAAATTAACTTTCCGAACCATACCTTTGACTTCTTTGCTTACAAAGATATTAAGGCAGGGGAAGAAATTCTAATCAATTATAATGGAGACATTGATGATACCGATCCACTTTGGTTTAATATGGACGAAAATGATAAAACCAAAGAATAATACCACAGATTCAAGAAAGACGTGAGGATAACTTGCGTCTTTTTTTATTTTCAAAAAGATTTTATGTAAAAATGTGCAATTGTCTATCATTTTGTTAGACCTTTGTCCAAACGACTTGCTCTTTTTTTAATAAACTATTAAGGAAACTTAAAGGAGGGAAGAGTAGTGAGCAGAGTATGGAGAAACCCTGATTTCTTCGGAAGAAATCGCCGTTCTAATAACAATGACGTTCGTAACGATGTAGATGTGGAGGCAGATGTAAATTCTAGAATTGATAACGACCTAGATAATGATAATGATATTAACCTAAAAGACAAAAACACAAATGTAGCTAATGCCAGAGTTTTTAATAGCGGTAACTCTAATATAGATGTCGATATTAATGTTGATAGTGATTCACGCGCAAGAGTCCGTTCAAGATCCGAGGCAGATTCAGATCAGGAGCAGGAACAAGAACAGGAGCAAGACTAACGATGAAAGGGATACTTAAACAGTATCCCTTTCGTTTAACAAAAACTAGGAAGGGGTAAATATGCAGGAATCTATTGAAAATAAACTTAAAACTGTGATTGAGAATAGTGGGAACTCTGAAGTTGATCTAAATGTGAATATAGAAATTGATACGAAAGCACTCGCTTATGGACTATTATGCAGTTTATATGCAAAGGGAGAAATAACGGAATCCGAGCTGGAAAAAGCAGTTCAAAAACTAGATTCATTAATAGACCGGGATAAGAAAAGAAACGGAAAAAATATGTATATTGAAAATAAACCAAACCTATTTGGTTTTCCAAAACAAAATAAAAGAAGAAAATGGTAATATACTTTTTCTTCTTTTATCGTACAAAATAAGTGCCAAACTAATTTCAATATGGTTGGCAGCCCCTTCGTGGGGATTTTATTTTTACGACTCAACTATTTTTTTGTAATGGAATGTCAATTTCTTTGAAATCCTCAGCTATTTCGGTATCATGAAAAATTTCTTTTGCTTCAGCAACAAGCTCTTTCCAGGCATCTCTGTCATAACGTGAGCTTATATGGGTCAAGCAAAGCTTTTTTACACCTGCTCGTTTGGCTATTTCGGCTGCTTGGTGAGTAGTAGAATGGAAGTAGTCACGGGCTAGATCTTCCTCCCCTTTTGAAAAAGTTGCCTCATGCACGAGCAAATCCGCTTCAAAAGCCAATTCTTCTGCATTTTCACACTTTCTCGTATCACCAAGAATGGTTACAATTCTCCCCTTCTGTTTAGGTCCTAAAAATTTAACAGCCTCAATCACTGTACCATCTTCTAGCGTTACATTTTCACCATTCTTGATTTTTTTATAAATCGGGCCCGGCTTAATTCCAGCTTTAGATAACTCGTCTGCACGCAATGTTCCGGGACGATCTTTTTCAACAATGCGAAATCCGTAAGACCGGATCCCATGGTCTAAAGACAGCGCCTCTACGAGAAATTGGTCATCTTCAAAAATAGTGCCCTCCTCGATCTCAATCACCTTTAAAGGATATTTTAAATAGGTCTGACTGACCGTTAAACTTACATTAATATATTCATTCAAACCTTTTGGACCGTATACGGTAACTTCGGTTTCTCCTCCCTGAAATGAACGGCTCGAGAGTAAACCCGGCAATCCGTATAGATGATCGCCGTGAAGGTGTGTAATAAAGATTTTTTCAATTCTACGTGGTTTAATGGCTGTATGTAAAATTTGATGTTGGGTCGCCTCCCCACAATCAAAAAGCCAAACACTTCCCCGTTCCTCCAATAGCTTTAAAGCAATCGAAGTGACGTTGCGAAGCTTAGCCGGTATTCCCGCACCGGTACCTAAAAAGAACACTTCCACTTACATTAACTCCTTCCCATTACAAATCAAGCTCTCGGGAGCAAATTTCATTATATGCTAGCAATACTATAACATACAATAAAGTAATGAGTTTAGTCTCACCTATACCAGATGCAGAGGATTAGGATATTAAGGCGAAAAAAGAAGAAAACTATCGATATATGTCACTTTATATTTGCTTATTGATAAACAAAACGATAAAATTTTATATCTGTATAGGTCATTATCAATTATCTGCATATTATTGAATTTAAATAAAGAGAGGTACAGCATTGTGAACCAAACTGAAAAACCAACCGCATTGATTATGATTTTTGGAGCAACAGGCGATCTAGCAAATCGCAAGCTATTTCCTTCCCTCTATCAGCTCTATCAAAAAGGAAATTTAGATCGTTTTGCTGTGATTGGAGTTGCCCGTCGCTCCCTTACTGATGAACAATTTAAACAGAATGTGAAAGATTCTGTTTTATCTGCAGAAAATAGCAGTGAAAATATTGATGAATTTATTTCACACTTTTCTTATCACTCCCATGATGTGACCGATTCAAGTTCTTATACTGCACTTAATCAGCTGGCTGAGGAGTTAGACAATCGTTTCAAGCTTAACGGCAACCGAATCTTTTATTTAGCGATGGCTCCTGAGTTCTTTGGAACAATTGCTGAGCATTTGAAAAAAGACGGATTAACAAATGTTAAAGGCTTTAAACGTTTAGTTATTGAAAAGCCGTTCGGTCATGACCTTGAATCTGCTAAAAAATTAAATAAACAAATTCGCACAGCTTTTTCAGAAAATGAAATCTATCGGATTGACCACTATCTGGGTAAAGAAATGGTCCAAAATATTGAGGTCATCCGTTTTGCAAACGCAATGTTCGAACCGCTGTGGAATAATCGATACATATCCAATATTCAAATTACTTCCAGTGAAGTATTAGGGGTAGAGGAACGAGGACGTTATTATGAAAAAAGCGGAGCACTCCGCGATATGGTTCAAAATCATATGTTGCAAATGGTTGCTCTGCTAGCAATGGAACCCCCTATCCGCCTTACCACGGACGAAATTCGCTCAGAAAAGGTTCGTGTTCTAAGGTCGTTAAGACAAGTAACGGGTGAAGATGTTGGTAAATATTTTGTGCGCGGTCAGTATGGCGAAGGTGTTGTAAATGGAGAGCAGCTTCCTGCTTACCGGAATGAAGACATGGTTGATCCTGAATCGACTACTGAAACATTTGTGGCTGGAAAATTAATGATTGATAATTTCCGTTGGGCTGGAGTTCCATTTTACATCCGCACGGGTAAACGAATGTTAACGAAGCAAACGAAGATTGTTATTCAATTTAAAGATATTCCGATGAATTTGTATTACCAAACAGAACAAACATTGGCTCCAAACCTGCTTGTTATTCATATTCAACCTGAAGAGGGAATCACCCTCCACTTAAATGCAAAGAAATTTGGACAAAGCCTTGATGCCACTCCGGTAAAGATGAGCTTTGCCAATAAAGGAATTAATGGAATGAATACTCCAGAAGCCTATGAACTGCTCCTTTTTGATTGCATGCGCGGTGATGCTACCAACTTTACACACTGGGATGAAGTAGCCCTCTCTTGGAGCTTTGTTGATAACATCTCCAATGCTTGGAGAAACATGAAGGAAACAAGCTTTCCAAATTATGAATCCGGGAAAATGGGCCCGCAAGCAGCTCATGAATTGCTAGAAAAAGATGGCTTCCACTGGTGGCCTGTGACAACCTTAGACGTTGAGACATGTAATTAATAGTTTTAAGACCCGCATCAATGTGATGCGGGTCTTTTATTTAGAAAAAGGATGACCTCACAATCAAGAAAATGTCCTTAAGCAGGGATTTCAAGGACAAAAGGGCTTCCTTTACTTATAGAAATGTCCTTGAGCGTGACTCTCAAGGACAAAACTTACTCCGGCACACATAAAAATGTCCTTGAGACGGGCTCTCAAGGACAAAAAGTCTTCCAACACTCATGAAAATGTCCTTGAGCCCGGCTCTCAAGGACAAAACTTCCTCCAGCACACATAAAAATGTCCTTGAGCGTGGCTCTCAAGGACAAAACTTCCTCCGACACACATGAAAATGTCCTTAAGCGCGGCTCTCAAGGACAAAACTTCCTCCGACACTCATGAAAATGTCCTTAAGCGCGGCTCTCAAGGACAAAACTTCCTCCGACACTCATGAAAATGTCCTTGAGCCCGGCTCTCAAGGACAAAACTTCCTCCGACACTCATGAAAATGTCCTTAAGCGCGGCTCTCAAGGACAAAACTTCCTCCGACACTCATGAAAATGTCCTTGAGCGTGGCTCTCAAGGACAAAACTTCCTCCGACACTCATGAAAATGTCCTTGAGCAAGCCTCTCAAGGACAAAAGAGCCTCCGGCACTCATAAAAATGTCCTTGAGCCCGGCTCTCAAGGACAAAACTTCCTCCGACACACATGAAAATGTCCTTAAGCGCGGCTCTCAAGGACAAAACTTCCTCCGACACACATGAAAATGTCCTTGAGACGGGCTCTCAAGGACAAAACTTCCTCCGACACTCATGAAAATGTCCTTGAGACGGGCTCTCAAGGACAAAACTTACTCCGGCACTCATAAAAATGTCCTTGAGCCCGGCTTTCAAGGACAAAACTTCTTCCGGCACTCATAAAAATATCCTTGAGACGGGCTCTCAAGGACAAAAGTTCTCTCGGAACCCATGAAAATGTCCTTGAGACGGGCTCTCAAGGACAAAACTTACTCCGACACCCATGAAAATGTCCTTAAGCGCGGCTCTCAAGGACAAAACTTCCTCCGACACTCATCAAAAATGTCCTTGAGCCCGGCTCTCAAGGACAAATCTTACTCCGGCACACATAAAAATGTCCTTGAGCCCGGCTTTCAAGGACAAAACTTCTTCCAGCACACATAAAAATGTCCTTGAGCGAGGCTCAAGGACAAATGCTCTTCCCTAACTTATTTATTTTTCCATCCACTCGGTGTGGAAAATTCCTTCTTTATCAATGCGTTGGTACGTATGAGCACCAAAATAATCACGTTGAGCCTGAAGAAGATTCGCAGGTAAAGTGGCCATTCTGTAGCTGTCATAATAGGACAATGCCGCAGAGAAACATGGTACTGGAATTCCGTTTTGAACTGCCAAACCAATGATCTCACGAAGCGCACTTTGGTAACCTTCAATAATTTCTTTGAAATAAGGATCCAGCAATAAGTTCTTTAGGCCTGGATCGCGATCATATGCATCCTTAATTTTTTGCAGGAATTGAGCACGAATAATACATCCACCTCGGAAGATCATCGCAATATCACCGTACTGTAGATCCCAATTATATTCATCCGATGCTGCGCGCATTTGAGCAAAACCTTGAGCATAGGAGCAGATTTTACTCATATACAATGCCTTGCGGACTGCTTCAATAAAAGCCTGCTTATCGCCCGTAAACGGTTTTGTCTCAGGACCAGTTAACAATTTGCTTGCCTGCACTCGTTCATCCTTCATCGCAGAAATAAACCGGGCAAAGACAGATTCCGTAATGATTGGAAGCGGAACTCCTAAATCTAAAGCACTTTGACTTGTCCATTTTCCTGTTCCCTTTTGACCAGCTGTATCAAGGATCAAATCAACAAGTGGCTTTCCAGTTTCCTCATCCATCTTTGTGAAAATATCAGCCGTAATTTCAATTAAATAACTGTCAAGCTCTCCTTTATTCCACTCTGAAAAAACAGAATGAAACTCAGCTGCACTTAGGCCTAATACATGCTTTAGCAAGAAGTATGCTTCAGAGATTAATTGCATATCCCCATATTCAATGCCATTGTGAACCATTTTAACATAATGACCCGCTCCATCTGGACCGATATAGGTTGTACAAGCTTCACCATCAACTTTTGCTGAGATCGCTTCAAAGATCGGTGCAACGAGTTCATGTGCTTCCTTTTGACCGCCAGGCATAATCGAAGGTCCGCGTAACGCTCCCTCTTCCCCGCCGGATACCCCAGTACCGATGAAATGGATACCAAGAGCACTTAATTCCTGATTACGGCGCTGAGTATCCACAAAGAAAGTATTTCCACCGTCAATGACGATATCACCTTTATCAAGCAACGGCTTTAACAGCTCAATCGTAGCATCTGTAGCCGCACCTGCTTTAACCATTAGCAAAATTTTTCGAGGCTTTTCTAATGAATCAACAAATTCCTCAATTGTATATGTAGCAACAATATTTTTCCCAACCGTTTCAGCTAACATCTCATCTGTTTTTTCACGAGAACGATTATATACTGAAACCGTAAATCCTCTACTTTCAATGTTCATTGCGAGGTTTTTTCCCATCACAGCTAAACCAATCACGCCAATTTGTTGTTTATTCATGATCTAACGTCCCTTCTAGCACAATATCCGATAAAAAATGTATCTTTAATACTTTAGCAAGATTCGACAATAGATTCAACTATTTGCATTCCTATCTTTTTTAGTAAGGCTTAAGAAAAGGGGACGAACTACTCTTTTTTATCGCTTTTTTCCTGTTGTAGAAAGTCACGATTAAAACTGGTATCAGTCCCGATTAATGGCTTCCCGTTACGGTCTGCTTCCAAATCCCCTGCTTTTTCAATAACATGTTTGCCGAATTTCTCTCGAAGCTTTTCCAACGTTTGATACAACGGTTCGTTTTTCGCCTCTTTTTCATAGGAAAACAAATCAAGCTGTTTAACAGCTTCATCTTGTTCAGCCAGGTCCGTACCGGTTACCCCGAGCAGTCTTATCGCTTCACCATTCCAATGCTTTAAAAAAAGCTGTTTAGCCACTTGATTGATCTCCTCCGGAGTTCGCACAGGATTGACCAGTTTTTTGCTTCGAGTAAACGTCTTTCTATCTTTATAGCGGATCGTTATACTAATCGTTTGTGCAAATACCTTCTTCCGCTTTAGTCGGTGAGCGACTTTCTCTACCAGACTTTCAATAACTTGTAATAGCTGATGTTGATTCGAAATATCCTTAGCTAAAGTAGTTGAATTTCCAATACTTTTAAAATCATAAACAGAATCCGGATTAACGGGCCGGTTATCGATACCATTAGCTCGATTCTTCAATCTTAAACCGTTAATTCCCAATAATGCCTTTAATTGAATCTCATTTGCTTCAGCTAAATTGCCGATCGTGTTGATTCCTAATGGAGCTAATTTCTCCGCTGTTTTTTTGCCGACCCCATGCATTTCTGCTACTGGCATTGGCCACAGAACAAACGGAATATCCCGCTTTCTTAAAATGGTAATTCCTAAAGGCTTTTTCATATCGGAAGCCATTTTGGCAAGAAATTTATTAGGGGCAATCCCAATACTGCAAGGAAGCTGATAGTCTTGGAGCAGCGTCTTTTGAATGGATTGAGCAAGATCAAGAGGAGCTCCGAGTTCATAACAATCGGTAATATCCATATAGCCTTCATCAATCGAAACAGGCTCTACTAATGAGGTATAGCTGCGCAGAACCTCAAACATCTTGATGGAGGCCTCACGATAGCGGTCAAAATTAGGCTTCTTAACAATCAGCTGTGGGCAGAGCTTTTTGGCTTCCCATAATGGCATAGTGGTCTTTACACCAAATCTTCTAGCTTCATAGCTGCATGTGACAATAATTCCCCGTCTTTCTTCAACATTTCCAGCGATGGCCAGTGGTTTTCCTTTTAGGGACGGATCATGTGCCATTTCAACAGAAGCATAGAAGCTGTTCATATCAACATGTAGGATTACTCTGCCATTTTTCGGGTACATTTCCTTCACAAAAGCCACCTCTGCTTTGCTCGTTTCTATTGTTAAGTATAACAAAAAGAGAGCGAAACCTCGCTCTCCTTAGTCCAATTTAATTTCCTGCCACTTCTTCAATAATGGCAACTGTCATTTCAGCCAATTTATTTAGTTCTTCAATAGACATCCGCTCGTTCGTTGTATGTATTTCCTCATAACCAACAGCGAGATTAACCGTTGGGATTCCAAACCCGGCAATCACGTTAGCATCACTGCCACCGCCACTGTGCAGCAACTCACAGCTTCGGCCAATCTTTGCAGCTGCCTTCCTGGCAACTTCAACCACATGATCCCCTGCACCGAATTTAAAGCCTGGATACATGACATCAATTTCAACCTCAGCAGTTCCGCCCATTTCTGCTGCAGCACCTTCAAATGCCTCTTTCATACTGTTGGCTTGCTTTTCCATTTTTTCCGGAATAAGCGAGCGGGCTTCTGCTAAAATATCAACGCGATCAGCAACAATATTGGTTTGCTTCCCGCCTTCAAATCGACCAATGTTCGCGGTTGTTTCTTCGTCAATTCTCCCAAGTGACATTCTTGATACAGCTTTTGCTGCAATCGTAATCGCAGAAATGCCTTTTTCAGGAGCTACACCTGCATGAGCCGTTTTCCCATGAATAATGGCGGTTATTTTTGCTTGCGTAGGCGCTGCAACAATTATATTTCCAACCTTCCCATCACTGTCCAACGCATAACCGTATTTTGCAGTAATAAGTTTTGGATCTAAGGCCTTGGCGCCATGTAAACCTGATTCTTCACCAACGGTAATGATAAATTCTATTTTTCCGTGTGGGATGTTTTGTTCTTTTAAAACACGAACTGTCTCAAGCATAACTGCCAAACCGGCTTTATCGTCAGCACCTAATATGGTTGTTCCGTCCGTCACGACATACCCGTCTTGGATGCTAGGCTTTACCCCTTTACCAGGTACAACGGTATCCATGTGGGATGTGAAGTAAATTGTGTCTACTCCTTCTTTTGTTCCCTGAAGTGTACAGATAAGGTTACCTGCGCCATGACCGGTAATCGAGGTTGTATCGTCTTCAAACACGTCGACTCCTAATTGGGTGAATTTTTCTTTTAACACCTTGGCGATTTCCGCCTCGAATCTTGTTTCAGAGTCAATTTGCACAAGTTCTAAAAATTCATTAAGTAAGCGCTCTTGATTAATAGCCATTTTGCTACCCCCATACTGTAGTAATTACTCTTAAGTATACCGTTAAGCGAATTAATCAAGCAAATAATTACAAATCCGTGAGGGAAAGTTCCTTTTATTAAAAAAAGCACAAACGAAGCCAGCGCTTCATTTGTGCTTTTTGGATTTTCCCTATTAAAGAGGAATATTTCCGTGTTTTTTCTTTGGTCTCTTTTCTTCTTTATTACGAAGCATGTCAAGAGCTTGAATCAATTTGATTCTTGTTTCACGAGGGTCGATTACATCATCAACCATACCGCGGCTTGCAGCAACGTATGGGTTCGCAAATTTCTCACGGTACTCTTCGATTTTTGCAGCACGAGTTGCTTCAGGGTCTGGACTGTTAGCAATCTCACGAGCAAAGATGATATTAGCAGCACCTTGAGGTCCCATAACCGCAATTTCCGCATTTGGCCATGCAAATACTAAATCCGCACCAATCGATTTACTATTTAATGCAACGTATGCACCGCCGTATGCTTTTCTTGTGATAACCGTTAATTTTGGAACAGTTGCTTCAGAATAAGCATAAAGGATCTTCGCACCGTGACGAATAATTCCACCGTGTTCTTGTTTAACGCCTGGGAAGAAGCCTGTTACATCCTCGAAAGTGATGATTGGAACATTGAACGAATCACACAAACGGATAAAGCGTGCTGCTTTATCGGATGAGTCGATATCAAGTCCGCCGGCCATAAACTTAGGCTGATTACATACTAACCCAACTGGTTCCCCTTTAATTCTTGCAAAACCAACTACGATGTTTTTAGCGAATTCTTTGTGTATTTCCATAAAAGATCCGGAATCTACAACCTGTTCTATAACAACACGTACGTCATAAGGCTTCGTCGCATTGATAGGAACAACCTCCGCTAAATCTGGACGATAATCATCTTCTTCAGTTGGCTCTAAGCGAGGTGGCATTTCATTACAGTTGCTAGGAAGATAGCTTAATACATCGCGAACAGCTTGAATAACCTCTTGTTCTGTTTCAGCATGATAATGGCAGTTACCGCTAATCGTACTATGTACTTTCGCTCCACCAAGATCTTCAGCACTGATTTTTTCTGCGGTAACGGTTTCAATTACCTTCGGTCCAGTAATAAACATTTGGCTTGTTTTATCAACCATAAATACAAAATCAGTAATCGCTGGTGAATAAACTGCTCCACCTGCGCAAGGTCCTAAAATAACGGAAACTTGCGGAATAACCCCAGAGTAAATTGAGTTACGGTAGAAAATTTGGCCGTAACCATCTAGAGAAACAACACCCTCTTGAATTCTCGCACCACCAGAATCGTTTAAGCCAACAAATGGTGCTCCGTTTTTCGCAGCAAGGTCCATAACATTAGCAATCTTCATTGCATGCATTTCGCCTAATGCACCGCCGAAAACGGTAAAATCTTGTGAGAATAAGTAAATAGGGCGTCCATTTACTTTACCATAACCAGTTACTACCCCATCACCAGGTCCTTTTACATTTTCAAGACCGAAATCATTGCTGCGGTGCTCGATAAATGCATTTAGTTCAACAAATGTTCCTGGGTCCACTAATAATTCGATTCTTTCTCTAGCTGTAAGCTTTCCTTTTTCGTGTTGCTTCGCGATGCGGGCGTCCCCACCGCCTAATTCAATTTCACGCTTTAAATCATAAAGCTCATAAATTTTTTCAAACATATCTGGTGTGTGAGCTACTTCTTTATTTTTCACAGAACTCATATAATACCCCTCCTGTAGATTTTGGATGCATAAATGCAACCTTTGTTCCATGTGCACCTGGTCTTGGCGCATTGTCTATCATTTTGATTCCTTTTTCATTCATATCCGCTATACGCGCTTCGATAGACTCTACCCCAAGAGCGATATGATGGATTCCTTCCCCCCGTTTTTCGATAAATTTTGCAATTGGACTGTCGTCAGATGTCGGTTCAAGCAGCTCTAATTTTGTCTCCCCTACATGTATAAAGGCTACTTTTACTCTTTGGCTTGGAACTTCCTCGATTCCTTCTAGATGCAAACCAAGAGTTTCCGTATAAAATGACACGTGATCCTCTAAAGATTTGACAGCGATCCCTATGTGATCGACTTTTTTCACCATTATCTCCCACCATACCTTCTTCAGAATAATATAATAATATAAAATATTCTACTAATTTGTCAAAAATCCTTCATAATTTATTCAGTTGTTGAAAATTGTTTTTTTTATTAAAATAAAAGAGCAGCATAGTCACTGTTGAGGAGGAGTTAAAAAATGAGAAATAAAAAGGCTAGAAAGATAATTGTGATGCTAATGCTCTTTTCAATGATTGCTTCTACCCTCCTATTAGGGCTTTCAAGATTCCTATAATCATTAAAAATAAGAGGCTGACTCATATGAGCCAGCCTCTTTTTAATGAATTGCTCCGTATTCTTTTGCTAATTGCTCAAAATTTTTTGGAGTGGTTAAAATTAAAATTTTGGTACCTAAGGGAATAAAATCGTATAAGGCTTCGATCGCTTGATTTTGCAGACGGATACAGCCATTGGAAACATATTTTCCAATCGACTCCGGCTGGTTTGTTCCATGAATCCCATAAATCCTTCCATCCGTATCATTGGCATCAAAGCCAATCCACCTTGTTCCGAGGGGATTGTTTGGATCCCCGCCGACAATATTTTTTTTTCGATAATAGGGATTAACGGCCTTAACAGTTACCGTAAACAGCCCTTCTGGTGTTAATTCACTTGTATAGCCTGTAGCAGCCCCTATGATGGTTTGAACACGATTCTCATCAATAAAAGCCACTTGATTGGTTTGTTTATTGACGATAATAAAGGGATCTCCAGGAATCGGATTAGGACCAAGCGGCCAAAGCGGAGAAAGCGAAAGTGCCAAAATAAAAGCAGAAATATACGAAACCATCGAATCACCTGCTTAAAGTCTTTTATCTAGTTTGTTTCATCCTTCGCCTTTCGATTCATCCGCTTACTGTTATTTAAACCTTTAAACGTACTTTTAATAATTAAATATCGTTCCATTTCATTTGTAAAATGTAATAATGCCGATCTTGCCTCAAATTCTTCCCTTGACTTTGGCATTTCCATATTCTCAAATTCTTGTTTCATACACATTAATTTATCTAAATAAATATAAGAGCTATTTCCTGGGTTAATTCCGTGAGCCAGTTCCTCAATAAAATCAGCAATCATTTCACGTTGAATAACCATTGGTTGAATGGTCGTTACGATTGGCAGAACCCGCTCGATAATTTCAAATTGCTTTTCTCTTATTCTGAAATAGTGGTAGTAAATATTTTCCTGTTTCAACAGCTGATTTTCGACACCTTTAAATGCTAAAATTTTTGCATATTCGATCATTTTTGCAACTTCAGTAATTTCCTTCCCGTCCCAATCCAGCTCATTTGTTCTCAAATAACGGGCAATTTCTAAAAAAATCTTTTTAAACTTATCCTCAATTTGCTGCTGGTACACATCCAATTTTGGCTCCACACTCGGCATATATAAGTTCATAACGAGCGCCACACCAATTCCAATTATGATAATTCCAAATTCATTGGTAAGAATAGCAGCAGTAACATTACCAGCGGCATAAATATGGAGGAGAATGACTGAACTCGTGACAATACCGTCTTGAGCCTTAAACATGACCACTGTAGGAATAAAAAATAAGAGCAGCATGCCGATTACAAGGGGATGATAGGTTATACCCTCGAAAAAGATAAAAGCAAACAGCATGGCGAGAAGACATGCTAAAAAACGATCCCAAGAAGCTCGCAACGACTTTCTTCTTGTTACTTGAATGCACAAAATGGTTAGTATCCCTGCAGACACATAATTTTCTAAACCAAATGCTTGGGCAAGAATAATCGAAAGTGCCGTTCCGACTGCAGTTTTGATTGTCCGATAGCCAATTTTAAATTCCATAAAATTTACTCCAAATTTCCTAGTTTAATAGATAGTGAATCATTTATCTTTCCCCTATTTTATCAAATCCCAATAATAGACAAAAGCAATTTGCGGCTAGGATTCTGTTAAGTCTTAAAAATAGGGAGAGGATAAACCTTTTAAAAAGGCTATGTTAAAGCCCAGTGTTGATTTTTTACACAATGTTGATTGGAGCGGAAGGCGCTTGACTCCTGCGGGAGCAGCGGGACAGTTGAGACCCCACAGGAGCCTTAGCTCCGAGGAGGCTCAACGCCAGCCCCGCGGAAAGCAAGCGCCTGAAGCGTAAATCAACAGTCAAGTTTAACAAGGCTTTTAAAAAAAGAAAAAGATGGGCAGGCCCCATCTTTTTATACTTCTTTACAATATTGTTCAAATACATTTTGTAGTTTTTGGACAACCTCCATTGGTCCAAAGCCTTCAATATCGTGGCGCTCGATCATCGTGCAAATTTTCCCGTCCTTTAATAAAGCAAAGGAAGGTGATGATGGTGGATAACCTGTAAAATACGAACGCGCTTTTTCCGTTGCTTCCTTATCCTGGCCGGCAAAAACGGTGACCAAATGATCCGGACGTTTATCATAATGAAGGGCATGCGCTGCTGCAGGACGCGCAACACCGCCAGCACAACCGCAAACAGAATTAATCATCACTAGCGTTGTGCCACTTTTAGCCAATGCTTCTTCAACTTCAGCAGAAGTTGTTAGCTCCTGATAGCCCGCTGCAACAATTTCTTGACGTGCCTGACGGACAACATCGTTCATGAAAAGGTTAAAATCGATATTCATCGTATCGCTCCTTGAATTTGTAGTTAGTAAGTTATCAACTATATTTATATGATACCAATACGAATGAATGGTTTCAAATAAACAGGTTTGACAAGACAAACACATTAAGGGCGATCCCACGTGGAATCACCCATTTTTTAGCCAAGATATGCTTTAAACAAGCTCTCCACCGCTGAAGTGACGGTGCGATCACCTGTAATAACCTCATTTTCAAGCTTTGGTAATAATAATTTAACATTAGGATGATGGAAAAAGCTTGCCTGGAGTTGATCGACAATCATTGAATACATCCATTCCTTAGTTTGGATACGACGTCTTGCATCAAAAACACCAGATTGCTTCGTTTGTTTTTCAAAATCATTAATGATCTTCCAAACACCATCGATTCCTTCGTAATAAAGAGCAGAACAAGTGGTCACCTGAGTAGGCCAGCCTTTTGTATATGGCTGAAGAAAATGAACAATTCGCTTATACTCTTCCCGTGTTTTTTCAGCTAATGGTTTGTTATTACCATCTGCCTTATTCACGACAATCGCATCAGCAAGCTCCATAATTCCCTTTTTCATTCCTTGAAGTTCGTCACCAGCACCGGTTAGAACAACAAGCATGAAAAAGTCAACCATATTGCGGACAACCACTTCACTTTGACCCACCCCAACCGTTTCGATTAAGATCACATCAAAACCTGCTGCTTCACAAACTAGCATTGTCTCCCGCGTTTTTCGATGGACCCCACCAAGCTTTCCTTCAGATGGAGAAGGACGGATAAAGGCACGGGGGTTATTGGCTAATTCACCCATTCGCGTTTTATCACCTAATATACTTCCTCCGCTAATGCTTGAACTTGGATCAACGGCCAATACTGCTACGCGATATCCTTGTTCACATAAATACGTTCCAAACGCTTCAATAAAAGTACTTTTCCCAGCGCCGGGAACACCGGTAATACCGATGCGGATAGACTTCCCGGAGTCTGGAAGGAGCTTTTGCAAAAGCTGCTGCCCCTTTTGAAAATGATGCTCTGCATTGCTTTCAATCAAGGTAATGGCCCGTGCAAGCAAGCCACGATCACCAGTACGAACGCCTTTTGCCAAATCTTCAATACTCAGCTCATTGGCACCTGACCGTTTCTTAAACCGTTTTTTCGGAGATGGGTCACCGTAAGGTAACCCATCCGAAAAACCAAGTTCATTTCTATCCGGATTTTTGTTTTCTTCCATTATTTTACCACTTCCTCGTAGCCCAAACGTTGGTAGATCTTTTCGATCACCTTTTGAGCTGCAACAGGAATGACTGTTCCAGGACCAAAGATTGCAGCGGCACCGTGCTCATATAAATACTCATAGTCTTGAGCTGGAATAACCCCGCCAATTACGACTAGAATATCTTCACGGCCAAGCTTCTTCAATTCCTCAACTAGTGCTGGTAACAGAGTTTTATGACCTGCAGCAAGTGAACTGAAGCCAACAACGTGAACGTCGTTTTCAACCGCTTGGCGAGCAGTTTCTTCTGGTGTTTGGAATAAAGGACCGATATCAACATCATATCCTAAATCCGCAAAGGCTGTGGAAATAACTTTAGCCCCACGGTCATGTCCGTCCTGACCTAGCTTAGCGACGAGGATACGTGGTCTTCTTCCTTCATTTTCAAGGAATTCTTCACACATTTGCTTAACTGTTGCAATTTCTTCCTCGTTCGAGAAGGCGGTGCTGTATACACCACTGATAGAACGGATAACAGCTTTATGACGTCCTGATGCCACTTCGATCGCATCAGAAATTTCGCCAAGTGATGCACGAGCGCGAGCTGCTTTAACAGCAAGGTCTAATAGATTGCCTTCACCAGTTTCTGCCGCACGTGTAATGGCAGCAAGTGCTTCTTGAACTGCATTTTCATCACGCGTTGCTCTTAAATGCTCTAATCTTTCAATTTGAGCTTTACGAACTGCTGTATTATCAACTTCTAAAATATCGATTTCTTCTTCTTTTTCAAGACGATATTTGTTCACACCAATAATGGTTTCTACACCAGAATCAATTTTCGCTTGTCTGCGTGCAGCTGCTTCCTCGATTCTCATTTTTGGCAGACCTGTTTCGATCGCTTTTGCCATACCGCCAAGATTTTCGATTTCTTCGATATGCTTCCATGCACGTTCAACTAATTGATTCGTAAGCGTCTCAACATAGTAAGAACCGCCCCAAGGATCGATAACATTCGTTACCCCTGCTTCTTCTTGTAAGAAGAGCTGAGTATTACGGGCAATCCGCGCCGAGAAATCAGTTGGAAGTGCAATTGCTTCATCCAACGCATTCGTATGAAGGGATTGTGTATGTCCCATTGTAGCTGCATGAGCTTCGATAAGCGTACGTGTAACGTTATTAAATGGATCCTGCTCTGTTAAACTCCATCCAGATGTTTGCGAATGCGTACGCAATGCAAGTGATTTATCGCTTTCCGGTAAGAAAGTTTTAATCATCTTTGCCCAGATTGTCCGAGCAGCGCGCATTTTAGCCACTTCCATGAAATAGTTCATGCCAATCGCCCAGAAGAACGAAAGTCGCGGCGCAAATTTATCAATTGGAATACCTGCCTTTAAGCCGGTTCTAACGTATTCAAGTCCATCTGCTAACGTATAAGCCAGCTCAATATCAGCTGGTGCTCCTGCTTCCTGCATGTGGTAACCAGAGATACTAATGCTATTAAACTTAGGCATATATTTGGATGTATATTCAAATATATCCGCAATGATTTTCATGGACATTTCAGGTGGATAAATATACGTATTACGAACCATGTATTCCTTTAAAATATCATTTTGGATCGTTCCAGACAGTTTTTCCTGGCTTACACCCTGCTCTTCTGCAGTCACGATATAAAACGCCATTACTGGTAAAACCGCACCATTCATCGTCATCGAAACAGACATTTGATCGAGCGGAATTCCGTCAAATAATGTTTTCATATCCAGGATTGAGTCGATGGCAACACCCGCTTTTCCAACATCCCCAACAACGCGTGGATGGTCGGAATCGTAGCCACGGTGGGTTGCTAAGTCAAACGCTACAGATAGTCCTTTTTGACCCATTGCAAGGTTTCGGCGGTAGAATGCATTACTTTCTTCAGCCGTTGAGAAACCAGCATATTGACGTACAGTCCATGGACGATTTACATACATCGTAGAGTATGGTCCACGTGTGAATGGGGCAATACCAGGCTTATCATCAAGATGTGTCATTCCTTCAAGATCTTCTTTAGAATAAAGCGGCTTCACTTTAATGTACTCGTTCGTTTCGAATAAAAGATCATCGATCGATTTCGAAACCTGTTCCTCCGCTTCAGCCTGCCATTGTTGTTTTGTTACCTCTTGATCTTTCAATATTTCGATATTCTTAAAATCTGGTTTATTCATTATGATTCCACCTCCATTTCAGCAAGTAGCTGTGCAAGAGTTTTATAGCAGTTACTTTTCACTGTAATAAATTCTTTGATTCCAGCTTCTGCCCATTGTGCTTCATTTTCAGGACTTCCCGCTAAGAAAAGATTTACAGATGGGTACTGAGCCTTTAATTTGGCAACAAATTGAGCGCCGATTTCATTATATTGATCATTGCTTCCACAAATACAGTAATGGCTGACAGGTGTGCCCTCAACAAATGCAACAGCCTCTTCAAAGGAATTAATCTCTTCACTTTTCACTGTTTTAACGCCTGCTGGAGCTACAAATCCTGTAATAAAGTCAGCGCGAGGTTTATGCTGTTTTAATGCACCCAGACAGATCAGACCAACGGCTGGTTCAACTTTTAATTGTTCGGCACGATTGCGAAGCGATTCATATGGCTGCGCCAATCTTTCTTGAGAAATCGGTTGAATGGCTCCTTCACCTTTCGCATCAGAAGCCTGTGCAACAGTTTGTAATGGTTGATCCTGAAGATTAGCATAAATATTTGTTCCAATAATACTTTGCTTTCGCGTAAAGATATCGTTTTGACGTTTTTCCTTAACAGCTGCAATTTGCTGTTGAAGCCAATTTGATTGCAGAGTAGAAACGATTCCGCCTTTTTCATCTATTTCTAAAAAGAGCGCCCATGCTTTTTCAGCTAGCTCATTCGTTAATGATTCGATATACCATGAGCCGCCGGCAGGATCGACCACATTTTTCAAATGTGCTTCCTCTTTTAAAATTAATTGAGTATTCCGGGCAATCCGATCAGAAAATGCAGTTGCATATTCTTCCGGCTCGTTAAATGTGCTGACATGCAGGTACTGGATTCCACCAAGAATGGCTGCGAACGCTTCATTTCCTGCTCTTAATAAATTGACGTACGGATCATACTTAGTTTTAGTAAAGCGAGAAGTTTCACCAGAAATCTCCAATTTTCGCAACTCAGGCGCAACTCCGTAAGCTTCTGTCAACTTGCTCCAAAGCAATCTTGCCGCACGCAATTTTGCTACTTCCATAAAGAAGTTGGAACCGATTGCAAATTTACAAACCAATTTTTCTAAGACGGTTTCAACACTAAGTCCCTGCTCAGTCAATCGTTGAACATGTTCAACACCTGTTGCTAAAGCAATAGCCAACTCTTGGACTGCATTGGCTCCACCATTATGATAAGGTGTGGTATCAACTAAAATGGTCTTTAGATTTGGAAGCTTTTCAGCTGCTTCACTAATTGTTTGTGCCCATTGATCATAGGCAAGCTCTTCAAGAGACCCTGAAGTTGCAACAAGTGAAATTGGATCCAACCCAATATAACCGGAAACTTCCGCAGACTCGCCATTTTCTTCTGCTAAACCTTGAATCAAGGATAAAAGGTCAGCTTGATATTGTTTAGCGTTGATACTAAACGGATAAGCAGCCAAAATTCCATTTAGGATTGCGGGAATTTCACGCAAAACATCCTTTGACAACTCAAACGAAATGGCTGTTTGCCCTTTTTGAAATGAAGTGACTAACACTTCTTTCATTTCATCAACATTTCCTGCAGGAATCGTTTGTGCTACCTTCCAATCATTTGTTGCATATCCAAGTGGATTAATTCCACGGCGGTAGTCCTCATATCCTGGAAACTCGGATACTATTTTGTTTTCTAGATCTTCTTTTGTATAAAGCGGCTTTAACCTGATTTCTTCGTATGTACTCTTAGATAGTGTTTCAACAGGCTTTCCTTTTAACGTTTCCTCGGCTTTTTGTTTCCACTCATCAACTGTTGCCGGTGGAAAAACTACGTTTAACATTTCATTCATACTCATAAGCCGGCTGTCTCAAGGACAACCTCCCCTCCCTCCAAATATTTTCCGAGACTAAATAGTATTAAAATTCTAATTATTCGGGCATCCTATATTATTTTAGTATATCCTGACTAAACTGGCAATGTGAGAAACTCAGAAACGTCTAAATTTATTTAATCTTGTAAAATAATGGGATATTTAATCGAAAATTATTTATAGAAAAATTCGTTTTTATAATTGTAATCGCGAATACTTTTGCGCCATTTTACAAAATCTAAAGCTGATATTCTTTTTGAATATCGAATCGTTTCAAGTATCCTACCTAAGAGGTGATAGTATGAGTTATCGAGAGCAATTGGACCAGCACTCTAAACTTTTTCACCACACTTTCACTCGGCCGAGGCATACGAAGTATCTCATTAATGGGCAAACAAAAAGATCTCAAACCAACATCATTTTGAGAAGCAATGCCAAAGCCCACCATTGGTAAGGATGCCATAGTAAAGAAACGGAATGTATTAATGGAGGTTGGCACGCACTCGAGCCGTGTCAGCCTCTTTCTTTATTATTGGGGTTGTCGCAAATGGGTCTCTCGGTTAGTGCAAAGCTGGTTTGGTTTGGTTTGGTTAGTTACCTATTTTTCGATAGCTTCGCTGAATTGGGGCACTAAAGCGGCGGTTAGTGACCTGTTTTTCGAAAGCGGCACATAATGGGGGCACTAAAGTTGCCGTTAGTGACCTGTTTTTTCGTGGCATCTCTAAATTAGGGCACTAAAGTCCAGGTTAGTGATCTTTTTTTCCAATGCTAAAGGATTGGGCACGAAAAAAGCCATTGCTACTCTAAAGCAATGGCTTAATCATGATAATCAGTAAATTGGTGTATTTTTTTTTGTTGTGTTTTCTAGGATTTCTTTAACATGGGCTAAGAAGCGGCCGCAAATCAGGCCGTCGAGGACACGGTGGTCCAACGATAAACATAAATTGACCATATCTCGAATTGCAATCATATTATTATTCACCACGACCGGTCGTTTAACAATAGACTCAACCTGTAATATCGCCGCTTGAGGATAATTGATAATTCCCATAGATTGTACAGAACCGAATGAACCTGTGTTATTGACTGTAAAGGTTCCACCACTCATATCGTCAGAACTCAATTTACCGGAACGAACTTTACTTGCATATTCCGAAATGTCCCTTGCGATTCCCTTGATTGATTTTTCGTCCGCATGTTTAATGACCGGGACAAACAGGGCTGTTTCGGTGGCAACGG
This sequence comes from Neobacillus terrisolis, assembly GCF_051233475.1. Taxonomy (NCBI): domain Bacteria; kingdom Bacillati; phylum Bacillota; class Bacilli; order Caryophanales; family Bacillaceae; genus Neobacillus; species Neobacillus terrisolis. The sequence continues at coordinate 31,842 of NZ_JBKFGH010000018.1, forward strand.
CAATGGAAATATTGATATCTTTCTTTTGAATGATTTTATCCCCCGCCCACATCGAGTTCAGCTCAGGAAAAGCCTTAAGCGCTTGAGCAACTGCTTTTACAAAAAATGCAAAGTAGGTAAGATTAAAGCCTTCTTTTTGCTTAAACTCATCTTTTATTGCATTTCGATAATCCACCAAATTGGTTACATCCACCTCGACCATCATCCAGGCGTGGGGTGCTTCATGCTTACTGCGCAACATATTGGCGGCAATCGCTTTACGAACTCCTGATACAGGAATTTCGATATCACCACTCGTCGGGCTGACTTCTGGAACAGCTGGTGTAGGTGTGACAGAAACCGGTTGTCTATCATGTTTTTCATCAACCTTGAGTGGAGCTTGAATCTCCGGTTCTTTTGATGGCTCACCAACACTCGGTATGGTTCCTGCTTCAATCAGCTTTAACAAATCTTTACGTGTGATTCGACCATCAGCACCTGTTCCTTGAACTTGAGTCAAATCAATGTCGTGTTCTTGAGAAAGCTTCAATACTGCAGGAGAATACCGAACCTTATTCCCGTTGATGTTGGCTGAGAAAGGTTTCGTTTGAAGTGTGGCTTTAGAACCTTCCCCTAAAACAGGAGAATCTGGCTCCGACTTCGTAGCTGCTAATCTTGCAGCAATCGTGCTTGCAGGTAGAGAAGGTACAGTTGGTGATTCGCTTCCCCTTTCTGACTCTGGAGGAGTTGAGCCAGAAATTTCGTTTTCATCTTTTGCCTCTATTGTACAAATGATTTCACCGACGGATAAAGTATCCCCTTCAGCTGCAATCAATTCTTTAATAACTCCAGCAAAGGAAGACGGGATTTCGGCATTAACTTTATCGGTCATAACCTCTGCAAGCGGGTCGTATTTATTAACACTATCGCCCACAGATACGAGCCACTTGCTAATGGTGCCTTCCGTTACACTTTCCCCAAGCTGTGGCATTTTTATTTTTTCTAAAGACAATGGTAGCCCTCCTTTACAATAAAATTCTAATATTCGGCAAGTTCGCGCATTGCTTTTTCTACTTTATCCGGATTGATCATAAAATACTTTTCCATTGTTGGTGCATACGGCATGGCTGGAACATCAGGCCCTGCAAGGCGCTTGATTGGGGCATCCAAGTCAAACAGGCAATGCTCGGCGATGATGGCTGCCACCTCACTGATTATACTTCCCTCTTTATTATCCTCGGTAATAAGTAACACTTTTCCCGTTTTCGATGCCGCTTCGATAATCGCTTCCTGATCAAGAGGATAGACGGTGCGCAAATCTAAAATGTGGGTGGAAATTCCATCATTGGCCAATCGTTCCGCAGCTTGCAAAGCAAAGTGGACGCATAAGCCATAAGTAATGACCGTAATATCATCACCTTCTCGTTTTACATCAGCCTTCCCGATTGGCAATGTATAGTCTTCATTTGGAACTTCGCCTTTAATTAACCGGTAGGCTCTTTTATGTTCAAAGAAAAGGACAGGGTCATCATCGCGGATTGCTGCTTTGAGAAGTCCTTTTACATCATAGGGAGTTGAAGGCATGACTATTTTCAAGCCGGGCTGATTGGCAAATACCGCTTCTACCGATTGGGAATGATAAAGAGCGCCGTGTATTCCGCCGCCATACGGTGCCCGAATAACCATTGGACAGTTCCAATCATTATTGGAACGATATCGGATGCGCGCCGCTTCCGAAATAATTTGATTCACCGCAGGCATAATAAAATCAGCAAATTGCATTTCCGCAATTGGGCGCATGCCATACATCGCTGCGCCTATCCCAACCCCTGCAATCGCTGATTCGGATAAAGGGGTGTCGATTACTCGTTCTTCACCAAACAATTCATAAAGCCCTTGGGTTGCTTTAAAGACCCCACCTTTTTTTCCTACATCTTCACCAAGAACAAAAACCTTTGAATCTCGTTCCATCTCTTCTCGAATAGCCATTGTTACTGCATCAATATAAGAAATGATCGCCATCATCGTTCCCCCTTACTCTTCGGCATATACATATTTCATTGCATGCTCCGGCTCAGCATAGGGAGCATTTTCCGCATAATCTGTCGCTTCATTTACAGTTTTCATAATTCGATCATTAATCTCTTTTTCTAGTTGATCATCGATAATTCCATTTTCCTTCAAATAAGCACCAAAAGTTAAAATGGGATCCTTCGATTTAGCTTCTGCCACTTCATCCTGTGCCCGATAGCTTCGATCATCATCATCGGAGGAATGGGGTGTTAAACGATAGGATATGGTTTCAATTAACGTCGGGCCCAGACCGCTACGTCCCCGTTCTGCCGCCATCTTCACGACACGATATACTTCAAGCGGGTCATTACCGTCTACCGTAAAACCAGGCATTCCATAACCAATGGCCCGATCAGACACTTTTTCACACGCCAATTGCTTGGAAAGGGGGACGGAAATCGCATATTTATTATTTTCGCACATAAATATAACAGGAAGTTTGTGAACCCCAGCAAAGTTTGCTCCCTCATGAAAGTCTCCCTGGTTTGAGGAACCTTCACCAAAGGTTACAAAGGTTACAAGATCCTTTTTCTCCATTTTTCCCGCTAAGGCAACCCCAACGGCATGCGGAACTTGAGTCGTAACCGGAGAAGAACCTGTTACAATTCGGTTTTTCTTTTGTCCAAAATGCCCTGGCATTTGTCGACCGCCAGAATTCGGATCTTCCGCTTTCGCAAAACCGGACAGCATAATCTCTGTTGTGGTCATTCCAAAAGTTAAGACCACACCTAGGTCGCGATAATAAGGTAAAATATAATCTTTGTCTTTATCAAGGGCAAAGGCAGCCCCTACTTGCGCTGCTTCCTGACCTTGGCAGGATATAACAAATGGTATTTTGCCAGCTCTATTTAAAAGCCACATCCGTTCATCAATTCGGCGGGCCAACAGCATCGTTTTATACATTTCCAAAACTTGGTCATCACTTAATCCTAAGGCTTGATGGCGATTTTCACCCATATACATACCTCCTATAACGGAATCATTTGAGAGGCTTAAAAACCGCCTCCCATAAAAAATTACATATTAATGATAAGATAACTTTCACAGTAGAGTTTAGGAATGAATCGTCTTTCCATCTACCGCTAATGCTGCCTCAGCCATTGCCTCTGACAAGGTTGGATGAGGATGAATCGTCTTAGCCACTTCCCAAGGAGTAGCATCTAGCACCATTGCTAGTCCAGCCTCAGATATTAAATTGGTTACATGCGGCCCAATCATATGGACTCCTAAAATATCATTTGTTGTCTTGTCTGCGACGATTTTAACAAAACCATCTGCTTCTCCAAATACGAGCGCTTTGCCAATAGCACGGAACGAAAATTTACCGCTCTTAACTTGATATCCTTGATTTACTGCTTCTGCTTCAGTAAAGCCAACACTAGCAACCTCTGGCTTACCATATATACATCGGGAAACCTTATTGTAATCGAGCGAGTTTGGCTTAAGCTCAGCCATATGCTCCACCGCGATCATTCCTTCATGTGCTGCCACATGAGCCAACTGCAGGCCGCCGATCACATCCCCAATCGCATATATATGCGATTCCTTCGTTTGATAAACTGAGTTCGTTTTAATAACTCCTTTTTCAATTTGGATGTCTGTGTTATCGAGGCCAAACCCTTCAATATTTGCCTGACGCCCTACTGAAACGAGTAGCTTTTCTGCTGAAAAAACTTTGATCTCGCCATTAATTTCTGCACTTATAGCCACACCCTCATCCTTTTGCAAGGTATCGGGAAGAACCTTTGCTTTCGTCACCACTTTGATCCTCTTTTTCTTCATTAACCGCTGCATTTCTTTAGAGACTTCATGGTCTTCGGTTGGAATAATCCGTTCCGCAAATTCAAGAACGGTAACCTCCACTCCGAAATCCGAAAGCATTGAGGCCCATTCAATACCAATCACTCCGCCGCCAACAATGAGGATCGATTTCGGCAATGACTTAAGTTCTAAAGCTTCATCGGAGGATAAGACAAATGTTCCATCGATATCAAGTCCTGGGAGTGAGCGGGGGCGAGAGCCTGTTGCAATCAATACATTTTTTGGAATCAGCATTTCATTTTCTTGGCCGTTATTCATTTCAACAGAAATTGTACCCGGCATTGGGGAAAAAATAGAAGGTCCTAAAATCCGGCCTGTTCCCTCATATACATCAATTTCCCCTTGTTTCATCAGATGTTGAACACCTTTATGAAGCTGGTTAATAATTGATGTTTTCCGCTGTTGAACCTTGGTAAAATCTAATGTAATGTCATTGGCAAGCACACCAAACTCTTCACTTCGTTTCATTGTGGAAAAGACCTCAGCGCTCCTTAGCAGTGCTTTACTTGGAATACAGCCGGAATGAAGGCATGTGCCTCCAAGCTTTGCTTTTTCAACAATCGCTGTTTTTAAACCAAGCTGCGAGGCTCGAATAGCCGCAACATAACCACCTGTTCCACCGCCTAGTATGACTAAATCATATTCTTGAGCCAATTTTCTTCCTCCTCTAACGGTACTGTATACTTGTTTCAAGCTCCCCGGGATATACTTGGGCTTCTTCTTCGCCTCGCAAAACACGTAAACCGCCCTCAGCTAAGGACTTTAATTCGTCTTCACCTGGCTCAATATACACATTAGCAATCCAGTTGACCCGTTTTGTAATATCGGCAACAAAGCTCTTTCCATAAGCTAGTCCGCCGGTTAGAATAATCCCATCTACCCTTCCGGCTAATACAGTGCTTGCTGCACCGATTTCCTTTGCTATTTGGTAAGCCATAGCTGAATAAATTAATTTTGCTTTTTCATTACCATTCATAATCATTTTTTCTACTTTTAATGCATCATTTGTCCCTAAATATCCTACTAATCCACTTTGACCAACAAGTTCCTTCATTAATTCAGCTTGGGTCAGTTTTCCGGAGTAACAAAGAGCAACTAAGTCTCCAAACGGCAGGGTACCTGCACGCTCAGGACTAAACGGTCCATCCCCATGAAGTCCATTATTAACATCGATCACTCTGCCTTCCTTATGAGCCCCGACGGTAATCCCACCGCCCATATGGGTAACGATAAGATTTAATTCTTCATATTTTTTGTTTAGTTTTTTTGCAATTCTTCTGGCTACTGCCTTTTGATTTAAAGCATGAAATATACTTTTTCTTTCAAATAGTGGATTACCGGAAATACGGGCAAGCGGTTCGAGTTCATCTACGACAACCGGGTCAACGATAAAGGCTGGAATATTTAATCCTGTTGCAATTTCATAAGCAAGGATTCCCCCTAAATTAGATGCATGCTGTCCGGCATAACCTTTTTTAAGGTCTTCAAGCATAGCTGAACAAACCTTGTACGTTCCACCTTTAATGGGCCGTAATAAACCACCCCGACCGCAAACAGCAGCAAGCTTAGAAATATTGATCCCTTCATAGTCCAATGTCTCCAATATCGTCTGCTTTCGAAATTCATATTGTTCAAAAACGGTTGAAAATGTTTGAATTAATTCTGATTCATGATGAATCGATTTTTCAAATAAGGGAATATCATTATCGAAAACACCTATTTTGGTTGATGTTGAGCCTGGGTTGATGACAAGAATTCGATATTCTTGGTCATGAATCATAGGTACCTCCTGTAAACAAAAAAATCTCCGTTTGATTTCTAATATTAGTGGGGCATCTTAACTAAATTTAATAAGTTGTTTGTAAAAATAGGACTTACTTAATTAATAACTAGTTTGCTTCAACTTACTGTCTTGGACGCAGCATAGGGCAAGGGCTAGTGAATAAAGTTTACTTTCGGCACTATCTGCTCTTGAAGTTAAAACGATCGGTGCTTTAGCACCCGCAATAATAGCTCCAACTTTGGCCTGTGCAAAATAAACGAGTGATTTATAGAGGATATTACCAGCTTCGATGTTCGGGACGAGCAGTATATCTGCATTACCGGCAACTTCGCCATCTATTCGTTTATGGTTGGCTGCAAATGCTGAAATAGCATTATCAAGTCCAAGTGGACCATCAATGACACAGCCTTCAATTTGTCCCCGTTTACTCATTAAGGTTAATGCAGCAGCATCAATTGTGGCTTGCATATTTGAATTAACCATTTCGACTGCAGATAGTGCTGCAACTCTTGGAAAAACCATTCCGATTTTTTTTGCAACGGCAACAGCATTTCTTACGATTTGCGCTTTTTGATCAAGATCAGGTGCGATATTCATTGCAGCATCGGTAATAATCAACAGGCGGTCAAACTCAGGAATCTCAAATATTGAAATATGGGACAATACATTCCCTGTTCTAAGACCATTTTCTTTGCTTAAAACAGCCTTTAACAACGTTGCTGTAGGGAGGTTTCCCTTCATTAGAACATCAGCTTCAAAAAACTTAACAGCTTTCACAGCATGATCCGCTGCCAATTCCTTTGTATAAGCATGAATAATCTTTAAATTTTCGTGCCGAACCATCTCTGGATGTCGTTCATTGATAATCGTTAATATCTCTTCTCTGTTTCCAAAAAGAAGAAACTTCGCAAAATTTAGCTTGATTGCTTCAACAACAGCTTCAATTACTTCAACATCCTCAGCCGCTGCAACAGCTACAGTCCTGTTGCCATCCTCAGCAGCTTGCTCTATATATGACTGCAACATCACTTAGATCACAATCCCTTCAAATAAAAGCTAAACTTTATATAATACGTTGCAAGAAATGTGCCAAATAAAACATTAATAAATAAAACGATTTCAAGCCTTTCACCTGCAAATTATTGCAAAACGCGCAAAATATTGCCTGCAAAATTATTCAATCTGATATTTTTTTAACTTATAATACAAATTCCTAACCGACAAGGCTAACGCCTTAGCTGTTTGGGTTTTGTTTCCACTGAATTTTTCCAGTGTGTGTTTAATAATACTTTCTTCAAACTGATCAATCATCGTTGCCAACGGCTTTATTTCATGGGAAATATTCATTTCCCTAGTTGCTATTTGAGAATCAGTTGGGCTTTTCAATTCTGGCAAATGATTCAGATCAATAAGGGTTTCATTATTCTTCATAAAAATAATCGCCCGTTCAAGGATGTTTTCGAGTTCCCTAACGTTTCCGGGCCATTCATAATTCAGTAACCGTTTTAAAGCAAGATTTGAGACTCCTTCTATATTACGACCGTACTCTTGATTAATTTTTTGAATCAAAAAATTACATAGCCCTGGAATATCCTCTTTCCTTTTCCGCAAAGGAGGAATTTGAATCGGCATTCGGTTGAGCCGGTAGTATAAGTCTTCCCTAAAAGTTCCGTGAGCAATGCCTTTTTCCAAATTAACATTAGTCGCTGCAATGATTCGGACATTGATTGTAATTGGCTTAGTGCCTCCTACTCTAACGATTTCACGCTCTTGTAATACTCTTAAAAGCTTTGCCTGAGTATTGGCCGATAATTCCCCTATTTCATCAAGAAAGATGCTTCCATTATTGGCTTCTTCAAATAAACCCCTTTTCCCTCCACGCTTTGCTCCCGAGAACGCTCCTTCATCATAGCCGAACAGTTCACTTTCTAATAAGGATTCTGTCAAAGCAGCACAGTTTACACGGAGGAATTTGTTGTATTTACGGTCACTTGCATTATGAATGGCATGGGCAAAAAGTTCTTTCCCAGTCCCGGATTCGCCTCGTAATAAAACCGTTACCGGAGTTTTAGCAGCTAGTTTTGCTTGCTCAATCGCAATTCTCATTTCATCGGAATGCCCAATAATATCAACAAAGGAATATTTTGCTTCTAACGTTCTGATGATTTGACGGGCCCGATGAAGCTCTTGGGTTAAATTTTGAATTTCGGATACGTCATGGATAACACCAACACTCCCCTTAAGGATCCCGTTAACAATAATTGGTGCTACATTGACAATAACTTCTCTTTTTTTCGGTCCAACACGCATCCTTACTCCTCGAACAGGTCTTCTTGTTTTCAAAACTTGCATATGCATACTGTCACCTTCAGAAATATCGGCAGTTGCAGGCTGACCAATTACTTGATCTTCCGATAATCCGGTAATTCTCGTATAGGCAGGATTAATCATTAATCCACGACCATATTCATCAACAACTGAAATAGCTTCTTCACTACATTGAATGATTGCTTCCAGCATCGTCTCTAATTCAGATTGCATTATTCCTCCTCCTATTCTTCATAGAAATGTTTTTCATGGTTATACGATCGAATCGCGCAGTTTTTTTCATGGTATATATTTCATTATAAAGGATGCAGATGCCTTGACAAATAAACAATTTGAATTATGATTTGGGTGAAGGTAAAACTTGTGAAGGGATACAGGTTATGGATCGAATTGTTGCACTTATCATTATGGTAATTCCCGGGGTCATTTCTGCATTTGGAGTTAAGCTTATGCGGGATATGGTATTTGGAAAATTAATGGAGCCCATTCCATCATTATGGTTACAATTTTTAATTGGATTTTTGGCTTTTTTACTCGGGTTAGGTTTTATTGCTGGCTTCATCCTTCATCGAGATCGCAAACGCAACAAAGTTCAAGTAAGATTTCAAAAAAAAGAAAGGCCATAAGTTTAACGGGTTTTGTTGCCTAAACGCAACGATAAAAATGCCAATAAAAAATGACTAACAAATTGAGCTGGTAATTTGTTAGTCATTTTTTATTGATATTGCAATGGGTTGAGTCAATTTATGCCTTAATTAGTGCATGAAACCGATCCATTAATTCGCAGGTATCCAATCAATTTTGGTGGCGGACATCAGATCCGTTATTTTCACAAAAAAGGGTGTTTTGATAGGCTACGCGGACATCAGGTTCGCTATTTGATCATAAATTGGCTTTTTTCAGTGGTTTTTATGTAAATAAGGGATCCTGTGTCCTCATAAGTCCAAAAAAAGGTGATTTTATCAAAATAAGGGCCTCTATGTCCGTTCAATTACCTAGTTGACATTTTTTATGCAAATTCACCCTGCGCTGCGATAGGAAACAGAACACTTTACATCATCACTAAGCATATAAATTTCGAATGGCAATGGCCTTGAACGGGTCATCGGTAATCACTGCCGTGCAGCCCATTTCATAAAGGCGTTTCAGGGAGGCGTCCTTGTTTACTGTATAGGGCCTAACGGCCACTCCGTTTTCAATCGATAGTTTAAAAACGTCCTCAAGTCCGCGATAATATTTCGGATGAATCCCCCGAGCATGGATTGACTTTGCATAAATCCAAGGCATGTATAACGATTCAGACAGTAATGGTGCTGTTTCAATCTCTGGTGCAATACGGTAAGAGTAAACAATGCTGTAATGGTTAAACGAGGAGATAATGATCCGTTTTTCTAGCTTATATCTTCTAATTAACGAAATCACCTTTTCTTCCATTCCAGCATACGGAATAATTCCATTCTTTAATTCAATATTGCAGATTAGCCGATTAGAATTCATCCATTCAAATACTTCTTCCAGGGATGGAATAGGGGTTTTTTGGAACCATTTTTTGAATTTGTAGCCAGCATTATATTTTTTCAAATCCTTGTATGTATGATCCTTAACAAATCCTATCCCATCTGTGGTCCGGTTTATTTTTTCATCATGAATAACCACTAGTTGTCCGTCCTTGGTCATTTGGACGTCTAATTCTAACCCATCTGCTCCTGCCCTTTCCGCTTCCATAAAGGCTCTCATCGTATTTTCTGGGTTTAACACAGAATAACCACGGTGTGCAAAAATTAATGTCATTAACTCACCGCTCCTTTATTAGAAGTTAACAAGTAAAGGGCCCACCCTCCGAACCACAATATTTGAAACCAAAAACAAGTTATGGTATCTATATTGATGTGCACGGAGTTGGACCCCTTAAATTATTACGATGCTTTATGTTCTAATCTTAGTTTATCAGCGACCATAGCAATAAATTCCGAATTTGTTGGTTTTGCTTTTGTCATGCTGACAGTGTAGCCGAACAATGAAGAAATGGAATCGATATTGCCCCGGCTCCAAGCCACCTCGATCGCATGGCGAATTGCCCGTTCAACCCGGCTAGCGGTAGTGTTGTATTTTTTTGCAATATCTGGATAAAGAACCTTTGTAATCGAACCAAGAAGTTCAATGTCATTATAAACCATCGAAATAGCTTCCCGTAAATACATATACCCCTTTATATGTGCAGGAACGCCGATTTCATGAATGATACTTGTGATGCTGGCATCTAAATTTTTGGGTTTTTGCTCTTGCTGAGATGGACGATAGCTTGATGTTGAAGACTTTCTAAGAACCGAGCTCGTTTTACCACTTACCTGACGAATATGGTTTGCTAAATTCTCCATATCAAAAGGCTTCAAAATAAAGTAGGATGCCCCAAGATCAACAGCTTTCTTTGTAACATCTTCTTGCCCAAAGGCCGTAAGCATAATGACATTTGGCACTGAACTTCTTTTTGAATCGCGAAGCTTCTCAAGCACAGCTAGACCATCAAGATGCGGCATAATTATATCCAAAACAAGAACGTCAGGAGTTGTTTCCTCTAAAATATCTAGACATTCTTGACCATTATGTGCCACCCCAACAACTTCCATATCATCCTGAGAAGATATGTACTCCTCTAACAGTCCGACTAATTCTCTATTGTCATCAACAACGCACACTTTAATTTTGTTCACTAATAGTTTCCTCCTCAGTCCCTTTGTTTCATTTCCCACCTATTTATATTCTAATGGAGAAATTCGACAATGCAACTAAAAATCCTTTTGATTTTTTTAAAATTTTCAAAAAAATCTGCCATCTCCAAGATTTTCTCTTTTATTCTTATTGTTTCGACTGTTTTCGGCAGTTGACAAATCATAAAAATAAGCGTTTGTCGAAAAATATATACCTATATGGTAGCACAATTATGGCATTAAAAATAGGCGAAAGCTTCGCCTATTTTATGAAAGGTTTTTTATGATGCTTTTTCTTTTACCTTTTGGTATATATCAATTCCTGCCTCATTTAACATCCATTCAATATGAACTCCATATCCTGAGGTAGGATCATTAACAAAGACATGGGTGACCGCGCCAACTACTTTTCCATCCTGGATAATTGGACTTCCACTCATCCCTTGAACGATACCACCCGTTTTTTCCAGCAGTTTTGGATCGGTAATTTTGATTACCATCCCTTTTGTCGCTGGGAACTTTTGCGGGATTGTACTCACAATTTCTATATTAAACAGATCAACCTTATCATCATCTACCACCGTTAGGATTTGTGCCGGACCTTCTTTTACTTGATGGGATAAAGCAATCGGAAGCGGTTTGTCCATCACACCATTTTTAATGTCCTTATTTAATTCGCCAAATATTCCAAACGGACTATTTCGCTGTATGTTGCCAATGACCTCTCGATCAGAGGAAAATCGAGCTAATTTCTCCCCGGGGTCGCCATTACTCCCTTTTTCTATTGAGGTTACAGTAGATCTTACAATTTGACCATCCTCAACAACAATTGGTTTTTTTGTATCCATGTCAGAAATCACATGGCCTAATGCACCATACTTATTGGTTGCAGGATGGAAAAAAGTCATCGTACCTATACCAGCGGCCGAATCGCGTATATATAAACCCAATTTATACGTTTGCTCATCTTTATCCATCATCGGGCTTAGCTTAGTGTTAATTTTTTCATTTTCTCGATTAACGACAATGTTTAAAGGTACTCCAGATTTTCCCGAGTCTTGCACAAATGGGGCAACATCCGTCATTTTTTCAATGCGCTTACCGTTAATTTCGGTAATAATATCGCCAACTTTAATTCCTGCTAATTCTCCAGGCGACACCTTTCCTGCCTGGGCTAGCACTTGATGATGTCCTACGACTAGAACGCCAATGGTATTAAGTTTTACGCCAATTGATTGACCACCTGGAATCACTCTGAAATTTTTTAATACATCTACATCAACTTTTTTAATTGGGATACCAGCCAGATGTAAAACCATTTCTTCATTTCCCTGTTCATTTGCACGAAGGGTTACCGTTTGTTGATCTTGATTCAAGTTGATTGCCTCGTCATTCCCGGTTAAGGATGCCGATACTGAAACAGCTTTTGGAAGTTTATAATGTTGTCCCTCAAAAAGAGTGATCTTATTGGGGATCGTAATATATTGTTGAAAGGGTTTATAAAACCCTAGAGCAATTAATGAAACAAGGAGAATTCCACCAATTATCTTTCTAAGTTGTTCAAAATTCAAAACATCCACTCTCCTCGCTTCTAGTCCACACACATTAATTGGCTACATCTTTAATTTTGCCTGCAATAGAACCATTTATAACTGCCAACAATATAAAAAAGCTACCCGGATTGGATAGCTTTTCAAGTTACTGGCTTAATTTTCCCAGCAAGCTGCAATAATTCCTCTGCATGTTGTGTAGTTAAGTCGGTAATTTCTGCTCCTGAAATCATTCTGCCAATTTCTTTTACCTTTTCTTTTTCCGATAACGCCGTAACAGAAGTGGTCGTTCTGCCATCCTTTATTTTCTTGGCAATAAAGAGATGATGGTCTGCCATTGCCGCTACCTGAGGCAAATGAGAAATACATAAAACTTGGGAATTGTTGGAGATTTTATAGATTTTTTCACCAATGGCTTGAGCCACTCTTCCACTTACGCCCGTATCCACTTCATCAAAAATGATGGATGTAACACCTTGATGAATCGAGAAAATACTTTTTAAAGCAAGCATTATACGGGACATTTCTCCCCCGGAAGCAATTTTTGCTAATGGTTTTAACGGTTCGCCGGGATTGGTTGAAATAAAAAATTCTACTGAATCGGTTCCATTTTTATTAAAATGATTATATTCCTTAAAGTTTACTTCAAAAACGGTCTTTTCCATATAAAGTTCTTTCAGTTCACGTTGGATTAGCTTTGTCAGGAGCTTCGCGGATTTCTTTCGCAAATCACTAAGCTGTTTTGCCTCCAGACTTAAATCCTTGGTTAAAGAGGACAGCTCTTGTTCCAATTGGTGAATATGAGTTTCTTTATTTTGGATTGTTTCAATTTCTTCTTCTATTTTTGCAGCATACTCGAGAATATCTGGAATTGATTTACCGTATTTACGCTTTAATTGGTGTATTTCAGTTAATCTTTCTTCAATTTCATTAAGGCGTTGCGGATCATATTCCATTTCTTCAAGTTTATTCCGTAAGGTACTGACTGTATCCTCTAATTGATAAAAGCTATTGGAAACAAGTTCAAAAATTTCTTTGTTTTCCTGATCGAGCTCGGCGGCATTTTCAAGATGCCCCATCGCCATTCCAACCCAATCTAAGCCTGATTGTTCACCAGAAAGAGCGGAATAGGCAGCATTGAGAGAAGCAAATATTCTTTCGTAATTCGCTAATTTACTCTTTTCGAGAAATAGGTCCTCATCCTCATTTATTTTTAATTTCGCATTATGAATTTCCTCAAGCTGAAATTGAATTAAATCAAGACGGTGCGCCATTTTCTGCTCATTTTCACTTAATGACTTTAAGCGAGTTAATGTTTCATCGTAACGCTTGTACACGCCCTGGTAGTCGCCAAGAGCAGTTACCAGATTGTCCCCACCAAATTGGTCTAATAATGACAAATGCTTTGTCTCATTCATTAGTTCTTGGTGCTCATGCTGCCCATGGATATCCATCAATGTTCCGCCAAATTCCCGTAAAACCGCAATCGTGACGAGTTTCCCATTGACACGACAAACACTTTTTCCACTTCTCGTCATATCTCTGCGTAAAACGACCATACCCTCTTCAATTTCAATTCCATACTCTTTTGCTTTTTCATATAGGCGCTGGTGAGTATCATCCACGAGAAATAAGCCCTCAATTTCGGCTTTATCTGCCCCGTGGCGAATAAACTCGGAGGACCCTCTTCCACCGACCAGCATATGGATCGCATCAATAATAATGGATTTCCCGGCCCCTGTTTCACCTGTTAATACTGTCAGCCCCTTTTCAAAAGAAATCGACAGTGACTCGATTATGGCGAAGTTTCGAATTGATAACTCATTTAGCAAATGACTTTCACCTCGACTTAAAGCATTTCTAGAAATCGTTTCGATATAATTTCTGTGTTTTCCGGTGATCTGCAAATAATTAAAATCGTATCATCCCCGCAAATGGTCCCCATAATTTCATCCCAATCTAGGTTATCGATTAATGCTCCAATTGCCATTGCGTTCCCTGGTAAAGTTTTCATTACGATTAAATGACTGGCTGAATCGATCTTAACAAATGCATCTAATAATGCCCTTTTTAATTTTTGTAATGGATTAAAGCGCTGATCTGCAGGCAAGCTATATTTATAACGACCGTCCAATAATGGAACCTTTACTAAATGAAGCTCTTTTATATCTCTTGATACAGTTGCTTGTGTTACGTTATAACCTGCACTTTTTAAACGGTCAACAAGTTCATCCTGTGTTTCGATATCATTGTTGGCAATAATATCGCGTATTTTAATATGTCGTTGGCCTTTGTTCATTCATTTATCACCCCGAAAAAGTCTCTTTCTAAAAAATAACGCGTTTTTTGTAATATTTTATATTAATATGGTAGCCGATTTTTCTTACTATGTACACCTTTCTTAAAGGCTCTGTTAAATTTGTCTGTTGATTGCAGCGAGAGGTGCTCCCTTTCCGCGGGGGAGTCCGGGAGCCTGTCTAGCTGCAGCGGCTAGGGGCTCGGGGTCATAAGCCAATCCGTCAAGAAGGTCAAAGAACGACCTTCATGCCGGCTCGTCTTATGCCTGTCGCCCCTGGGCAAGCCGCTTCCGCTTTTCCTTCTCCTCGGCGCCATTGCGCCTGTGGGGTCTCCCGTGACACCTTCTCCCGCAGGAGTCTCGCATCTTCCGCTCCAATCAACAGAGTGTTCAAAATCAACATTGCTCTTTAACACACCTTTCTTAAAAAGAAAGGAATAAGCATTGGCTTATTCCTCACTGATTTTTTTACTTTTTAACTCCCGATGAGCCTCTTCAACAGTTTGTGCCGGGGATTGTGATAATAACACTTCACCGCTAGGCTTCTCCTGTTCGCCTTCCCACCGTAAATGGAGTAAAAACTCAATATTTCCGTCTCCTCCAGTGATCGGAGAAAAGGATAGATCGACAACGTTAAAGCCGATTTCCGTCGAAAAATCTATGATGGTTTCCAGGACATTTCTGTGAACCGCTGGGTCACGGACAATTCCTTTTTTACCAACTTGTTCTCGCCCTGCTTCAAATTGCGGCTTAACTAATGCAACAACGTCACTTTCCGGGACGAGAAGTGTTTTCAGCACTGGCAAAATTAGCTTTAAGGAAATAAACGAAACATCAATTGAAGCAACATTTGGCATTCCTTTTTCAAGATCTGCTGGTGTCATATAACGAAAATTCGTTCTTTCCTTTACAATGACACGTTCATCCTGTCTAAGCTTCCATGCCAATTGATTATAACCGACATCCACGGCATAAGACATTTTCGCCCCATTTTGTAAAGCACAGTCTGTAAAGCCTCCTGTAGAAGAACCAATATCAAGAAGAATCTTATCCTTGACATCTATTTTGAACTCTTTCAAGGCCTTTTCAAGCTTTAAACCGCCTCTACTTACATAAGGAAGAACATTTCCTTTAACAGACAACTGAATATCCTCGCTAACCTTTTCACCCGGTTTATCCAATCTCATTTCATTACTATAGACAAGACCGGCCATAATGGCCCGTTTTGCTTTTTCCCTCGTTTCAAAAAGCCCTCTTTCAACTAATAAAACATCGATTCGTTCCTTCTTAATTTTCATCAACAAGTACCCTTTGTTGCTTTTTTTCAAGGAGGATTTGCAGCCTTTTCGCAGCACTTTCTGCGGTCAACTCGATTTCCTGTAATAATTTATCAACATCTCCATGCTCAATAAATTTGTCAGGAATCCCTAAACGGTCAATGATGGCTTGGCTTGCCCCAATATCATGAGCAAATTCCAATACAGAACTACCGAATCCTCCCTGCAGCATTGCTTCTTCAATTGTTAAAATTGGAATATTGTCTGTTAATAACTCGGTTAACATTTTTTCATCAAGCGGTTTAATGAATCTCGCATTGACCACTTTAACAGAATAACCCATCTTTTCTAAAATAGAAGCTGCCTCGAATGCCATTGGAATGGTCGTGCCGAAAGTCAAGATAGCAGCGTCTTTCCCCTCTTGCAGAACTTCCCACGTTCCAATTTCGATTGGTTTTAATTCTTTATCCATCGGAACACCAAGGCCATTTCCACGAGGATAACGTAATGCTATTGGTCCATCATTATATTGGATCGCCGTATAAACCATGTGCTGCCCTTCATTTTCGTCCTTTGGCATCATCAAAACAAGATTTGGAACATGGCGTAAGAAAGCAATGTCAAATACACCTTGATGGGTTTCACCATCTGCTCCAACTAATCCTGCCCGGTCAATACCAATAAACACATTTAAATTCTGGCGACAAATATCATGAACGACTTGGTCATACGCTCTTTGTAAGAAAGTAGAGTATATCGCTAAAAATGGTTTCATATCCTGAGTCGCAAGTCCTGCAGCAACGGTGGCTGCATGCTGCTCGGCAATTCCAACATCATACATGCGGTCGGGAAACTCGCTAGCAAAGCCTTCGAGCTTAGATCCGACAGGCATAGCCGGAGTGATTGCCACAATACGAGAATCCGTCCTCGCTAATTTTCTAACGGTCTCACTTACAAGTGAGCTCCATGCAGGAGGAGCATTCTCCGGCTTTACAAAATCTCCAGTTTCGATTTTATAAGGCCCTGTCCCATGCCATGTTCCTGTTTTATCCGTCTCAGCAGGTTGATAGCCTTTTCCTTTTTTCGTTATAACGTGTAAGAGAACTGGGCCTTCCGCTTTTTTAGCGTAGGTAAAGTTTTCAAATAAATCATCAAAATTATGGCCATCGACCGGACCAAAGTAGGTAAAACCTAGCTCTTCAAAAAACACACCTGATACAAATAAATACTTAAGACTATCTTTAACCCTTTCAGCTGTTGCGGCAAGCTTTCCACCCACTGCTGGAATTTTATTGAGAAGCAATTCCAATTCATCTTTAACGCGATTATACTTGCCGGCAGTCCGAATTCTGCCAAGGACATTATGCAGTGCCCCAACATTTGGAGCGATCGACATTTCATTGTCATTTAAAATAACAATCATATTTTTCTTTTCATGACCAATGTGGTTAAGAGCCTCAAGAGCCATGCCACCTGTAAGCGCACCATCACCGATGACAGGAAGAATATAGGAGCTCTCTCCTTTAAGATCCCTAGCAATCGCCATTCCCATTGCAGCAGATAGTGAAGTTGAGCTATGACCTGTTTCCCACACATCGTGCTCACTTTCCATCATCTTTGGAAAACCGCTTAATCCATGGAATTGACGCAATGTGTCAAATTCTGCAGCACGTCCGGTAAGAATCTTGTGCACATATGCTTGATGACCAACATCCCAGATGATTTTATCTTTTGGGCTATCAAAGCATTTATGTAACGCAATCGTTAATTCCACTACACCAAGGTTTGGTCCAATATGACCGCCTGTTTTTGATAGTTTTTCGATCAAAAATTTACGGATATCTTGACTGAGACCTTCCAATTCTTGATTGGAAAGCTGTTTAAGAAATGAAGGGTTTTTAATCGATAATAGATCCATTTAACGGATCACTCACTTTCGTTTCGAAGTTCTGACGATAGATTTAAGAAATTTTACGAAAGGGACTCTATTTAAAAATACAAAATGGGATAAACTTTTTTGCAATTGTAAAAAGAGCCGCTAACACAGATGTGATAACGGCATCGGTATTGTCCACTTACTAAAAAAAACGTGACTTTTTTTTTACTATCGCCAACAGTATATTTGTTCGTATTAACACAATTAACTATATATACTCCGGCTGTATTATATCATAAATAGAATAACCGCTCAAACGTTCTTCGAAATTCACGAAATATTAATATTCTCTTGCGACTACTAGATCGGCAATTTCCCCTAATAGTGCTGAATCTAAATCCGCTAACCGCAGATGCTGTTTTGCAGCCTCATAGTGCTGATTCATGGCAGCTTTCGCCCCTTCCATTGTCAAAAGGGCTGGATATGTGCTTTTTAGATTTTCTGTATCGCTCCCAAGCGGCTTTCCGATTAATTCCTGATTTCCTTCTACATCAAGGATATCATCACGAATTTGAAAAGCCATTCCTAAGTGCCTAGCAAACGCTTCAAGATTTTTGGCTTGGTCTTCATTCGCCTTAGCCAGTATTGCACCTGACATCACGCTGCAAACCAACAACTTCCCAGTTTTATGTAAATGGATGTACTCCAAATCCTCAAGGTTCAGCTGTTTTCCTTCACCTTCAATATCGGCTACTTGTCCTCCAACCATACCTTCAGCACCTGCTGACTTTGCCAGGAGGTTAATTAAAGCAATTTTCATCCGACTATCAGCGTCATGATCTGGCATTTGCGATAATACTTCAAAGCTATAAGTTAATAGTCCATCGCCAGCTAATATAGCCATTGCCTCACCAAATACTTTGTGATTGGTTGGCTTACCACGTCGCAAATCATCATCATCCATACTCGGAAGATCATCATGAATTAATGAATAAGTATGGATCATTTCAATCGCGGCTGCGGGATACGCCCCTACTTTTGTATCGATCCCGAAGGCCCTTAGAGTGGCAAATAACAGTAAAGGACGAATTCTCTTCCCGCCTGCCTTTAATGAGTACAGCATCGATTCTTTTAGGTTGTTCGGAGCCTGTAATTGTTGAATAAAGACCTCTAATTGGCTCTCAAGCAGATTATTATGTTCTTTTGAAAAAGAGGCCAAGGATTGATTGGACACCATTATTCCTCCTCCTGAACCGCAAAGCTTGCCATTTGACCATCGTCCGTTAAAATCTGTGTAAGCTGCTCTTCAACTAATTTAAGCTTATCATGACAAAACTTTGAAAGCTCCATTCCTTCTTTATAGATCGAAATGGCTTCCTCAAGTGGAACATCTCCTTCTTCAAGTTTCTCAACAAGATACTCCAATTTTTCCATTGCATCTTCGAATGATTGAGATTGTTGTTTCGTCATCATTTACTCTCCTTTAATATCGGTTACTCTACATTGAATGCTACCATCTGTAAGTCTTATCGTTAAATCTTCTTCCCTCTTTACCTGAGAGATTTTACTGATCAATTTTTGTTCCTCAGAAAAAACAAGGCTGTAGCCCCGTTCCATAACTTTTAATGGACTTAACGCTTCAAGTTTGGCTATTTGATGAGCAAAGTCCGTTTGTTTATTGGCTAAAATAATTTGCATTGAACGAGTTAATGCTTTCGTTAAGCGCTGCTGGTTCACACTCGCTTCAAGAATTTTTTTATCAGGTGCATTTCGTTTTAACCGATTATGCAGATTTTGGTGTTCGATTGTCTTTGACTCCAGCACTTTTTTAGAATTTCGAACAAGCTGTTCCGTTTTCTTATCGAGTTGCTCAAGCTTTTGTTCATAGAGCTTTTGTGGATAGCGGAATGCATAAGATTTCGATAACCTGTTTAGCCGAACCGTTTGTGAGTTGATTTTTTCCTTCATGGCGCGAAGCATTCGAGTTTTCCGAATAAGAATTCGTTCAATCAAGTCATCAATATGGGGCACGGCAAGTTCAGCTGCAGCAGTGGGAGTTGGCGCTCTTAAATCTGCAACAAAATCAGCAATCGTAAAATCAGTTTCATGACCTACAGCTGAAATAATCGGAATTTCCGATGCAAAGATTGCACGAACAACGATCTCTTCGTTAAAGGCCCACAGTTCCTCAATGGAGCCACCTCCTCGTCCAACAATCAATACATCAATATTTCCAATCGTATTTGCAGTTGAAATAGCCTTTGCAATCGATGGCGCAGCTTGATCCCCCTGAACAAGTGCTGGAAGTAATAAGATGTTCGCAATCGGATAACGCCTTTTGATTGTGGAAACGATATCACGAATCGCCGCTCCTGTTGGGGATGTGATGACCCCGACTGTTTTTGGGTATTTAGGAAGAGTTTTCTTGTATTGTTTAGAAAATAGACCTTCTTTAGTTAATTTTTCTTTTAACTGTTCATAAGCAAGAAACAATTCCCCAATTCCATCTGGTTTCATTTCTTTAATATAGATTTGATATTGGCCACTACTCTCATAAACCGTGAGGTCACCGCGTATTAGTACCTGCATCCCATTTTCAGGCTGAAATTTCATGGAGCGATTCTCTCTTGCAAACATAACCGCTAAAACTCTTGCTTTATCATCCTTAAGCGTAAAATACATATGACCGCTTGAATGTTGTTTAAAGTTGGAGATTTCCCCCTTTACATAACAATCTTGCAAATGGGGGTCCGCATCAAATTTTCTTTTTATGTATCTTGTTAATGCAATCACCGTTAAATAACGTTGTTCATTCATTTTGAACTCCTTTTTTAAGGGAACTGTAAAAAACAAAAACCTATCCCATTTATTATAAATTTAGAAATCCAATCCGTCACCTGAATAGGGCGAATTAATCTACTTTCCAATTTATAAGGATGGAACAGGCTTTTTATCTTTAGCGAATTTGACCAGTGCTTTGCAGCTTTTGAAGAACTTTTTTCGCTGACTTTAATGTATTAAACATCAGCATCGTAATCGTCATTGGTCCTACTCCTCCAGGAACTGGAGTAATGTAACCCGCTTTCTCTTTAACATTCTCGAAATCAACATCTCCACAAAGCTTTCCTTCGCTATTGCGATTAATTCCGACGTCAATTACTACGGCACCCGGCTTGACGAAATCTTCTGTAATAAAATATGGCTTACCTACTGCGGCAACTAGGATGTCCGCTTGCTTCGTAATCGATTTAATATCTACCGTTCTTGAATGACAATAGGTTACGGTAGCATTTTCATTTAGGAACAACTGTCCTTGTGGTTTTCCAACAATATTGCTTCTGCCCACAACAACAACATGCTTTCCTTCAATTTCAATGCCCGTTTCTTTAAGCATGATCATTACACCGTATGGCGTACAAGGTAAAAATGCATCCTGCCCTGTCATCATTCGACCCACGTTAATCGGATGGAATCCATCGACATCCTTGTCAGGATAAATCGCTTCGATAATACTTGTTTCGTTTATATGGTCTGGCACTGGCAGCTGAACAAGGATACCGTGAATCTTATCATCATGATTTAATTCATCAATTTTATTTAACAATTCCTGCTCTGTAATCGTTTCAGGAAGCTCGATTAATAAGGAATGCATTCCAAGTTCTTTGCAAGTCTTTTCTTTACTGGTGACATACGATCTTGACGCAGGATTATTTCCAACTAAAATTACAGCAAGTCCGGGAGTCACGCCGGCTTGTTTTAATGCTTCAACTTCTTTAGCAATCTCATTCTTTTTTTTCAAGGCAATTTCTTTTCCACTAATGAGTTTTGCGCTCATTCCAATTCCCCCTTTGTTCAGCCATGATAGCCTTACTATAACGTTTGTTCTTTAACCTTTGATAATACACCATTGATAAAACGACTAGATTGATCATCTCCGTACAATTTAGCAATTTCAATTGCTTCATCAAGGACAACATTGGCTGGTACACTATCTTTACAATACAACAATTCAAAGATGGACATTCTTAACAGGTTGCGGTCAACCGGTGCTAATCGCTCGATTGTCCACTTTTCCAAGTGTTTTTTAATCAATTCGTCAATTTCTTGTTTATGTAAGACAACGCCAGTTACTAAACTCGTTAAGTAATCGTCATGTGGAAGGTCTTCTAAAACATGTTCAATTGCATCATTTGGTTCGGATTGACTTATGTCAATCTGAAATAATGCCTGCAAAGCCTTTTCTCTCGCTGTTCTTCTTTTCATAAAAAAATACTCCTTTACGGCTTAATTATCCATTTTCCTATTAAGATAATAGCACAATGAAAGGAAAAAGAGAAAAAAACCAAAGACACTTTATTGTGCCTTTGGTTTCTTTATTAAATCTCTTGTTCGAAATCGTTTTCATGCTTTTGGTTTTCAAATTGAATTCCGACAATATGAATGTTGACTTCTACTGGTTCAAGAGCCGTCATATTAAGAAGTGCTTGGCGAATATTGTCTTGGATTTTTTGGGCAACAGTCGGAATCGAAATGCCAAATTTAAGAATGCAATAAACATCTACTTTGATGCCTTCATCCGAAAGTTCGACCTTTACTCCTTTGCCATGATTTTTCTTACCTAATCGTTCCACTACGCCGGTGGCAAAATTGCCGCGCATTTGTGATACGCCTTCCACTTCGCTTGCAGCGATCCCAGCAATTACTTCAATCACTTCAGGAGCAATTTCAACCTTCCCATGCCCATTGTTTTCTTGATTCATCTCCAAGATATTTTCACTCATCAATAAAGCACCTCCAAATTAATCTTCCTTCATCACATCATGCAATTCTAAAAACTTTGTATTGAATTGCCCTTCCACAAATGTTTCGTTGTTAAGAAGCTTTAAATGGAACGGAATCGTGGTGTGAATCCCTTCAATAACGAATTCACTTAATGCACGCTTCATTTTTGCAATCGCTTCTTCACGAGTATTTCCGTGTACGATGACTTTCGCAATCATGGAATCATAAAATGGCGGAATTGAATATCCAGGATAAGCCGCTGAATCCATTCGTACTCCGTAGCCGCCTGGTGCTAAATACATATTGATTTTACCAGGTGATGGCATAAAGTTTTTCGCAGGGTTCTCTGCGTTGATTCGGCACTCAATTGACCAGCCATTAAAGGTAATATCTTCTTGCTCGTATTGGAGAGGCTCTCCATTGGCAACTTTGATTTGTTCTTTAATAAGGTCAATTCCAGTTACCATTTCAGTAACAGGATGCTCAACTTGAATCCGAGTATTCATTTCCATGAAATAGAATTTACGATTGCGATAATCATATATAAATTCTATCGTGCCTGCACCAGTATAATCAACTGCTTTCGCAGCTTTTACTGCTGCTTCACCCATTTCTTTACGAAGTTCACCATCAAGAGCTGGTGATGGAGACTCCTCAAGAAGCTTTTGTAATCTTCTTTGGATTGTACAATCGCGCTCTCCAAGGTGAAGAACTTTACCGTGTTGATCTCCAAGTACTTGAATTTCAACGTGACGGAAATCTTCAATATACTTTTCAATATATACACCTGGATTACCGAAAGCTGCAGCAGCTTCTTGTTGGGTCATATTAATACCCTTCACTAATTCCTCTTTATCGCGAGCGACACGGATACCTTTACCGCCTCCGCCAGCTGTTGCTTTAATGATTACCGGATATCCCATTTCATTAGCTAATTCAAGCGCTTCCTCGACATCTTTAATAATGCCTTTTGAACCAGGAACGATTGGGACTCCAGCTTGCTCCATCGTTTGACGCGCAACGTCTTTTGTTCCCATTTTATTGATTGCTTCCGGAGAAGGACCAACCCAAATGATGTTTACGTCACGGCATAACTCAGCAAAGTTTGCATTCTCGGCTAAGAAACCATAACCAGGGTGGATGGCGTCACAACCAGCTTTCTTTGCTACACTAATAATATTGGTAACATTCAAATAACTATCCTTTGAAGCGGTAGGCCCGATGCAATATGCTTCATCAGCAATTTGCACGTGAAGGGCATCTTTATCCGCTTCAGAATAAACTGCTACTGATTCAATTCCAAGCTCACGACAAGCTCGAATGACACGCACAGCAATTTCCCCACGGTTTGCGATTAATAATTTTTTTATCATGTTAGTACCTCTCCTTATTCAGGCTTAACCAAGAATAAAGGTTGGCCATATTCAACAAGTTGTCCGTCTTTTACTAATATTTCAACGATTTCTCCGTTCACTTCTGCTTCGATTTCGTTGAATAGTTTCATAGCTTCAACGATACAAACGATAGAGTCTTTAGAAACCTTTTGTCCAACTTTTACATACACATCTGCATCTGGTGATGGAGCTTGGTAGAATGTTCCAACCATTGGTGAAGTAATCTTATGTAGATTTTCTACATCAGCAGTTACCACTGGAGCTTTTACTTCTTCTTGAACAGCAGCAGTTTCAACAGGCTTTGGTTGTACAGGCGCTACTGCAGCAACAGGAGCAGCTGGTGCAGCTACCGGTGCAACCGCAGCTACTGGTGCAACTTGTTCTGCAACAACGATTTTCTCAGCATTCTTTTTCATTTTGATTTTGTAGTCATCATGCTCGTAAACAAACTCATTGATGCTTGACTGGTCTACCAACTTGATTAACTCGCGAATTTCTTGTACTTTCAACATTTTTTGACACTCCTTGTCCCACTAATTATATTATTTTTATTATGACTAGCTACTAACATCATACGATAATACCACATGAAAGTTCAATATTGGAATACCTTCTGAATTTTCGTCGCTAATCAAATTACAATAATATAATAAACTTTTCTGAAAAGAAAGTGAATTTATTTTATTTCAAATTTATAAAAATCTTTTATTTTTTTCTCAAAACCCCATAAGAAAGGGAAAGCCGACTCTGGCTTTCCCTCTCTCAAATAGTATTAACCACTATATTTTCCTTATTCAAGCTAATAAAAATGTTATATATGTGTTAAAAAATTTTTTAATCTACTTAGTTGGCTGAAATTTTACGGCAACATTCTCCAATTCCCCGATTTCTGTCCGAACTAGTTGAATGATGTCATTTGCTGCCGAAGGGGAATGATCCTTCGATTTTACAGTAATCCTTACCTTCTCACCATCGGCCCGAACAAGTGCATCTTCATATCCCATTGTTTTAATTAACGTTTCTAATACATTTTCCTTCGTTGCCAAATCGTCGAGCTGTTTCATTTGATCATAGGCTTCACTTCGCTTTTCAGCTGGAAGATCGGTTGAGGCAATGATCTCATTTAATTGTTCCTTCATCGCATTTCGCTGGTCTTCTAATTCCAGACGTAGCGCTTCAAATACTTCGTCACTTGCCACTCCCGATACAACAGTTTTGCCATCATCAGATTTCGCCGTTGTGCCTGTTGCCTTTTTATCGATTCCTTTTGATTGCTCCTCAACATTTGCCATATTCGTTACTTTTTGTTCGGGTGAAGTGATATAGTAAACCGATAACACTACTACTAAACTCAACATGGTTAGAAGCCAAACCGTTTGCTTTTTCAATAACATCTTAACAATCCCCCTTAACCTTTTTTAGGCATGACAGCAACCCGATGACTTGGAACATCTAAAGCTCGAGTTACTGCTTCTATAATCCATTTTTTCACTTGAATATTATCAGCGCCTTTTGCTACTACCAGTACACCGCGTATTTCAGGTTTCTTCGTTTCAACAACAATTGGAACCTCTTTTTCTCCATCACGGATAATAACGAGTTGATTTTCGGTTTGTGAATCCTCAACCTTTCTTTTCCCGCCTTCGCGGTCGGTTTCATCAGTAGTCTGTGTTTGTGATTTGGAGTTTTTCTCTAAAACCTGTTTCTCAGTCGCATCCACATTCACCACTACCGTCACATCACCAACACCTTGAATCCCTTCCAATGCTTCCTTCAGCTGATTTTCATAAGCTTGTTCATATTGTGTGATAATATCATTTTGTTTCGAATTCTTTTGCCCAAAAGCCGGAACCTCTTCATCTCCTTGATTTCCGTTATTCTCGTTGAAAACGGGGAGTTCTTTATTAGATGGGCTATCATTGACTAAAACATTACTAACAATCATAATGGCCGCACCGAATAATAACACAAGTAATAAATATTGATATTTCCCCGGTTTTTTCCCTGAAGAATCATTTGAGAGCAGTTTTTTTAACCTAGATATCGGCCCTTTATCATTATCCATTCTGATCTGTTTTCCCCCCTTCTACCATTTCTACCTCAATGGTGTGTTCTGCTATATCCCATGTTTGAGAAAGAAGTGAAGCAATTTTTGCATTTTCATCAACCGGCTCGGTTGGAAGAGGTTTTGTCGTACTAACTTCAACTGGTTCAACAACTTCTACTGCTTCGGGTGATAACTTAGACTGCTCGACTTTTACAATGACCTTTTCCAAGTTCTCCGGGAAAGCTCGCTGTTGTTCGTCGTTTAAAAGAAAATCTATTTTGCTAATCTTTAATCCGTATTGATCCATCAACTCCTCTTTAGCATCCTTCTCTAATTGGACAGCCATTGTTTCTAAAATATATGCTTGCTGCGAGGTTTCTATTTCTTTTTTCTTAATTTCTATTAAATTTTCTATGTTTTCTTCATTTTTGGTGTCCCAATTTGGAATCGACGCCATAACCTGTTCAAAATCGCTGGAAATAAGTTTAAAAATGGGAGTTAAAATGATGGCGATTAACAATAGACCCGTCACCATTTTTGTATACTTTTGCATATTGGAATTAGGTAACAGCATATCAAAGACCGTTGCCAACAGGACAAAAAGGATGATATTGGTAATCCACTCTTTAAGGTAATCCATGGACATCCACCTACCTGACCATCATTGTCAAATTTCCAGCGGCGATAATCACGGTTATGCTTAAAAAAAACATAAGCGAAACAATCGCAAGTGCAGCAAATACATAGATGACATTTTTACTGATGATATCTAAACAAGAGATAATCGGCCCTCCCCCTAGTGGTTGGAGGATTGCCGCTGCAAATTTATAAATAAACGCAATGATTAATATTTTGATAGCCGGGAAGGCTGCAATCAGCAGGAGAATCGCCACCCCAGCAATTCCAACTGTATTCTTAAGGACAACCGAGGCACTTATCACCGTATCAGTTGCATCGGTAAACATTCTTCCAATTACCGGGACGAAATTACCAGTTAAAAATTTAGCAGTCCTGATCGTAATTCCATCTGTTACAGCTGTTGAAGCCCCTTGAACAGAAATAACCCCCAAAAAAACCGTTAAAAATAGACCTAGCAGTCCTATGCTCCAGTTCCGCAGCAGTTTCGCCAACTGGGTTACTTTGTAATGCTCTGACAAAATGCTGACAATACTCAACAATGTTGATAAAAATAACATTGGCAGGATTACATTTTTAATTAATACTCCGCTAATATTCATTAAAAATAAAATAACCGGATGAAAAAAGGCTGCCGAGATTAAGCCACCGGAGGAGGCAATTAAGGCAAGGAGTAACGGAATTAACGCCAGGATAAAATCGACCATTGTTCCAATCGCTTCATTGGTGTATTTGATGGCAATATGGAAGCTATTTAACGCAATAATCATTAAAACCATAAACACGATTGCGTAAGCTACTTTACTAACCGCACCTTTTTCAAACGCATTTTGCAAAGACTGAAGGAACATGCTAAAAACTGTTAACATGATTAAGGAACCCAACAATTTTCCATTTGTTATCAGCTCATGAAAAACAAATTTGAAAAAACCGGCCGACCACTCTTTCAGGGAGAAATCTTTACTTCCCTTAATAAAGTCATACAAACTCCCCTTTTGGCTCTCTGGTAGAAACCCACCGTACTGATTGACGATATCTTCCCAATATTGTTTTAATTCGTCCATTTCCAGATTATTTAATTGTGAGTCAACTATTTTTTCGGTAGTTGTTGGTTCCTCGTTCTCAACAGCTTGTACATTTATCGTTAAAAAATTAAAAATCAGAAAGAAGATAATTGGAATAAGCAGCAGCCATTGCCTCATTGCTTCACCTCGTTTAAAAAGGGATTTGCCTCAACTAATTAGGAATAAGTTTAATGATGGTTTCAATCATAACGGTCAATATTGGGATTGCCATTGCCAGAATCAAAATTTTACCAGCCAATTCAATTTTCGAGGCAACTGCTCCCTGTCCGGCATCTTTGGTAATTTGGGCGGCAAATTCTGCAATATAGGCAATTCCAATGATTTTCAGTATCGTTTCGACATAGACAAGGTTCACCTTTGCGTTAATCGCAATTTTTTCAATCATATTTACGACTTCATAGATCTTATCAACCAGGAATAAAAAGATTGCACAACCGACAAAGACAATGAGGAGAAACGCAAAATTTGGTTTTTGCTCCTTGATGATTAATGCTAAGAAGGTGGAGACTAATGCTATTCCTACTATTTGGAGAATCTCAATCGCAGGTCCCCCCTTATCCTTGAAATAGAAAAACTGACTTGATTTTTTGAAACAAATCATCCACGATTGAAGCAACCATAAACAGGATGTAGATAAAACCAAATAGTGTTACCCATTGGGCATATTCCTTTTTTCCAACCTGATCGAGAATGGTGTGCAAAAAGGCTACTACAATTCCTACGCCGGCAATTTTGAAAATTATATCTACCTCTAAACCCATCAATTCTCCTCCTAAGCTCCATCAGTTGATTAACTAGCTTATACTTACTATGAATTCCTGGTCAGCCTTATGAAACTTACATGAGCAAGATAATTAGAAGCAGGCCAGATAGAAAACCTAGACTCTTAACCATTTTTTCGTATTTTGCTTGTCGATCATATGCATCGGACTCTTCTCTTTCTAAATGCGCAAGTGCAAGCATGATTTGTTTTTGTTGGGAATACCGGTCATGTCGGCCAAGGGTCTCGCCAAACTGCTTCATAATTTGAAACTCCCCCTGCTTTAAAGCCGTTAGCTTCCATACTTCGTTTAAGCTTTCTTCCCAGGCGGCTTTAACCGTGGTCTCAGAATTAGTTAGTTTTAATGAAAAGCTTTCAAAAAACCATGATAACGGTTTCGCCAATTGCGATGATAATCTTCGTGCCGCTTCATGTAATGGAGTGTGGCCATACATAATTTCTGCCTCTAAAGATTGAAGGGCAGATTTTAACTGTCTTAGCTGGCGAGGCCGCTCACTTAAATGTCTTGATGCCTCAAATCCTGTCCATGTTGTCGCAAAAATAATGATCACGGCGCCTATGACTTTCAACATTTATGTCACTCTCGCTTTTTTAAAAATCTCCGAACCAGAACCATTTTTTATAGTTGAGACGGTGCCAGGGCCATTATTTCGAGTTAATTCAATGTACCGCTGAAAGATACCTTGATCAAGGATATTTCGTAAAGAGGGCCGTTTCTGAACCTCAGCAAGTGAATTGCCATGAGTGGTCATGACTAATTTTATCCCGGCATTTACTGCCTCAATAATTGATTCAGCATCTTCTTTCCGACCAATTTCATCAACAATTAATACATCAGGGCTCATGGAACGAATCATCATCATCATCCCTTCAGCCTTTGGACAAGCATCGAGCACATCCAGTCTGGGACCGAAAGTAAGCTGAGGAATACCATTAACAGAGCCGGCTATTTCCGATCGTTCATCGACGATGCCCACCTTGGCGGCCAAGATTTCCAATGGAGCATAGCCACTTGATATGGTCCTCGCAATATCACGAAGCAACGTCGTTTTTCCTGTCTGGGGCGGACCGATAATCATCGTATGAAACCAATTTTCTTTATAAAGAAATGGAATCAACGGTTCAGCAATCCCTATTTTTTCCTTGGCAATTCGAATATTGAAGGAAGCAACATCTCGTATCGCTTTGACCTGTCCTTCTTCAAGAATCACCTTACCCGCCAAACCAACTCGGTGCCCGCCATCGATTGTCACATAGCCTCGCCTTAGTTCTTCTTCAAGTGTGTAAATTGAAAAATGACTAATTTTATTTAAAAGCTGAACAGCGTCTTCCGCAGTCGCTGTATATGGCAAAAACTGCGGGATTCCGTCACTGGTTATTTCTACAGGCCGATTTATTCGAACCCGAATCTCCTCGATTCTTTCTTTTAAGATGGGAGGTAGTTTATGAACATGATCAACAATCGTTTTTGGCAAAAAGGCTAGAACCGTTTCCACAATCTTTCCCCCTTAGGTGTACCTCTCATTATTTAAAATGTATGCCTGCTTGGCTACATTGATGATTCCTAAACAAAAAAAAGACACCATGCCAGCGCATAGTGTCTTTAACCTATTCATATTTTGCAACTAAATCATATAGTTCGCTTTTCGTGATAGGTCCGATGTAGTGCTCACGGATCACGCCTTCTTTATCAATCACAAAGGTTTCCGGTTGAGCTACAACATTATATGCTTTCGATACCTTATCGTTAAAATCAAATAAGTATGTTGAAGTTGTTTTATTTTCTTTCACGAATTTCTTAACACGGTCCTGTGTTTCCCCGCGGTCGATAATCAACAGCTTGTACTTGTCACCGTATTCCTTTTCAAACGCTTCAAGCTCTGGCGCCTCATCAACGCATGGGATACACCATGTTGCAAAATAATTGACTACCGCAACCTGACCTTTGTAGTCGGCTAGCTTTACCATCTTGCCGTTAAGGTCTTCTAATTCAAAATTATATGCAGTCTCTCCAACACCTGTATATTCACCTTTTGTTGCAAGAGAAATCCCAAAATAAACAAAAAGGCCAATTACAGCAGCTAAAACGAGGATTTTGATACTAGGTTTTTTCATCAGCACTTCTCCCCCGGCTCTTTCTTCAAGTTTTATTAAGTATAGGTACCAGGATGAGGCCTGTTAAAAACAGGCCAATTCGTCCAAATTATGAATCTAATTGCTTCAAAAATTCAATTTCTTTTATCAGTTTAGCTCGACGTATACTATGCAACGCGACATAACCTAAAATGCTAACGCTTGAAATAATGTAGGCAGCCATCATGTAACCCATTATTCCATCCTCCTTATTTAATCGATTCTCTAACTTGCTCTTTGTATTGCTCAACCTTGATTTTCATCTTCTCAAACGAAACTCCTCGAACAAGAAGGAATGAGTATAGAATGGTCGTAAAAGCAATCATTGTTAGCAATGCAACAAGCATTTCCGGTTCGATTCCACCACCAGATTGGTCTTTTCCTTCACCGAAAACAACTGGATGGAATTTAGTATTCCACCAACGAATTGCCATAAATACGATTGGAACATCAACAAACCCGATAATCCCAAACACCGCAGCAAGTCTTGCTTTCTTTTCCCATACGCCGTCCATCTGGCGAATCATTACATAGGCAACGTAGATAAACCATAGAATAAGAGAGGTTGTTAACCTTGGTTCCCAAGCCCACCAAGTATTCCAAGATGATTTTGCCCAAATCATTCCAGTTATTAATACAAGTGTGATAAACACAACGCCAATTTCTGCTGATACATAAGCGTACGTATCGTAAATGCGCTTTCTTTTCACAAGATAAAGAATACTAAAAACAAAGGTTACAAAAAATGCCCCGAAACCAATCCAAGCAATTGGTACATGAACAAAAAAGATCTTTTGGACCATTCCCATCATTTTTTCCTCGGGAGCATAGAAGAAAATTAAATATAGCCCAATAATGACTGAAATGATGGATGCCCATCCTAATATTTTTTGAAGCATAGAAGCCTTTTCCACTGTTGGTGGGGATGGCTGTAAGGACTTTTGCTTCTTTTCAAGATTCATACTCATCTTTATACCTCCAGCACGTATTCAATTAATAAGAAACAAAGAACAAAGAAGATGACATCATAGGCAGCGATTAACTGAATCCAAGCTATAGCATCAGGCAGCTTTTCGATATTTGTCAAAATGATTCTGGTCGCTTGTACCGCTCCTATTAAAATGGGGCTTGTAACCGGAAATAACAGCAGTGGCAAAAGCATTTCGCTGCTTTTAGAATTAGCCGCCAGCGAAGCTAAAAATGTACCTATACTGATAAAGCCAAAGCTCCCAATTAGTAGTACAAATAGAAAATATGGCAAGCTACCGATGTATTTAAAATCAAATAAAAGGAACAAAAATGGAATAGCTACAAGCTCCACAATGATCATCATTGTAAAATTTGCCATTAATTTTCCTACATAAATACTTGAGGGATCCATTGGTGAAATG
Source organism: Neobacillus terrisolis (assembly GCF_051233475.1). NCBI lineage: Bacteria > Bacillati > Bacillota > Bacilli > Caryophanales > Bacillaceae > Neobacillus > Neobacillus terrisolis. The sequence continues at coordinate 63,782 of NZ_JBKFGH010000018.1, forward strand.
AGTAGACCCTGCATCGTATCATTTTTTTGCTCTGAAAGAAAAGATCGATTTAATCCTAAAATTCCTGAAAAAACGATTATGACCCAAATAACTCCTGGAATTACCGCTCTTGTTGTATTGTTAGATGGATCAAATGCAAAGCTGAACACTAAAATGGTAAGCCCAGCAAAAATAATCATCGTGGCCAATACTTGTTTTGTCTTCAATTCAGAGTATAAATCTTTTTGTGCAATGAAGAGGGCGTGTTTGAAAAAATTCATGTTATGCTACTCCCTCCGTATGCTGTAAGTACTTTTCAGTTAGTAAATCTAATTGATTTTTATCAATCTTAAAATCATCGGCCACTTGTCCATTTTTAATGATAATAATACGGTCACAAATTTCTGCAGCTTGCTTGAAATCATGGGTGACCATTAATGTGGTTGCACCCTTTGCCTTCATTGACAGAATGACATCATTTAAAATGGAGATAGCGCCTTGATCCAAACCAGTATGTGGTTCGTCTAACAAAAGAAGCTCTGGATCGTGAATAATGGCTCTCGCAATCGCTGTTCGTTGAATCATTCCCCGGGAAAAATTTTTTACCGGCTCCTTTAAGAAAAATGAAAGTCCAACGTCTTTTATTAGTTTTATGGCTTTTTCTTCTACACCCTTAACTCCATATAGATTCCCGAAGAAAACAAGGTTTTCAAGTGGAGAATAGTGTTCATATAACAAGCTAGAATGGGGTAGGTACCCCATTAGCTTTTTAATGTCTTGGCTGTTTTTCTTTAAATCAAACCCGTTAATTTTAACTTCTCCAGAACTAGGCTTAATTAGTGTTGCAATCACCTTTAATAAGGTACTTTTTCCAGCTCCATTTGGACCTAAAATGGCAACTGTTTCACCTTTTTCAATCGATAGGTCAATACCGCGTAAGATTAATTTCGTATCTGCCTGCTTTGTTAGTTTTTTTATTTGTATCACGAAAGAGGCCCTCCCCATACCAGTTGTTATTCAACAAATTGATTTAGGCTTAATTTAACCTGAACAAGATGTTGTTTATAGGCCTCCAACTTGGCATGATAGTCATTTTCTGAAATTTGTCCTTGTTCAAGACTTTCTTCTAATTCTATAATTTTATCTAAAATTGCTTTTTGTTTTGCCATCAGCATTTTAAATGCTTCTTCTTCCTTATCGGTAGCCTTGTCATTCGCTTTATTTTTAATTCTGAAATAAGTAAAGTAACCTACTCCTGCAATTAAAATAGCTCCCAAAACAATCATGAGTATATGAGGGTCAAAATCTTTTAACATAGATTGTTCCCACATACGAATATGGCCTGGGTTATGGAAGTCCGGAGCTTCCCTCGTTACATTTCCCGCATTTGCATTATCTTCATTCTCAGTTGCAGAAGACTGTGTCCCAGCACCTTCTGGTTGCTTATCTTTATCATATTGAACTGTGATTGTTTGATCTGGTTTAATATTTGAGATTGAATATCCCCAGAACTTTTGTTCACCCATATCCAATAATCCAAGATCACTAAATTCAACATCTTTTATTTCAACGCTTCCAAAGCCTTCTGGGATTAAAATTTGAAACGAATCAGCCTGATAATTAAATTTTAAAGCGATATCTTTTCCTTGCTCTAATAAATAACTATAAGATAATTCAAACGTTCCGTTTGCCGGAATGGAGTCTGTCGTTATAAAACCGGATTCAGTCTCTTTAATTTTAATTTTTTCATCATCCATTTTTAGGCCAGATGCACCCTCTGGCAGAGATACTGATAGCACACCTTCTGATTGGCCATCACCTTTATACTCTTCATTTGTAAGGTTTTTATAAGAAACCATGTCTACTATTTGAGTAGATCCATCCTGGCTGGAGCTAATCACGATATACTCCATCGAAACACCAATCTTTGACTCTGCACTTGCAAATCCGCTTAAAGTTGGTATTAGTATGATTGCTAGGAAGGAGAGAATGATTTTTTTAATCATTTTCCTCCCTCCTTTTTATTGCGTTTTAATGCCGCTTCAATTTCACGTTCAACATCTGCCATAATATCAGGATTTACAGCTGTTTTAACCAGCAGTTCATCTGATTTTATGATTTTGGCGACTTCTTGCTCATACTGCTTTTTTAAATTTTTATAATCAGCCTCAGATAGTTTACCCATTTTATGCTCGAATTCGATTTCATTTAAGGTAGTAAGCAATGCTTCCTTATCTGATACTGTTTCCTGACCGTTTGCTTGAAACTGAAGGTAAGTATCCCATTTGAAAAACGGGGCTAAAACAAGAAACAAGCAGACTAGTACAAGAACGGCAGTTAAAATCATCGAAATGATAGAAATTTCCATACTGTTCACATCCTACAAATACTTTTTTCGTTCCTCGTCGATGATACTGGATAAAATCTCCTCTTCGACTTCGTCATTCTCTTGTCGGTCAGCCACCATTTCTGCACCTGATTCACTTTTCTTAACCCATTTACGGATTACAAAAAAGATTCCTGTTCCAGCACCACCAAGTGCTGCAAATGGCATAACCCATGCAGTTAGACTAAACCCTTTCTTTTCAGGAGATGTTAAAATTTCTTCTCCAAGAGCTTTAACATAGTATTCGCGGATCTCATCTTTGTCCATGCCTTTTTCCATCATTTCAACAAGGTCTGCTTTGAACGATTCAGTGTTCTTACAGCCTGCCATATCACAGGCATAATGGTCCTGACCACAGCCGCAAGTACACATAAACTGAGATGCTACCGCCTTAAATTCCTTTGATTTTAAGTTGATTGAACTTTTATCAGCGGCCAACACCGCGAATGTTCCTTGAAAAATAAACAAAATCATGAGGAGCCCAATTGAAAACTTTTTATTCACGTTAAGCCACCTCTTTCTTTACTCCGGTATATTTAGGGGTAATATTTTGATATCTGCCACTCCATACCGCAAATATTGATCCGATTACAATCAAGATTGAGCCAGCCCACATCCAGTTCATCATCGGATTTACTTTTACAATAAATGTTCCACGTCCATCGTCTTCCCAAGCACTCAATACAATGTATAGATCTTCCATTGGTGAACTGATAATCGCCACTTCTGAAGATGGCTGTTCCCAGTTACCATAGAAAACCTTTTCAGCATGGTATGAACCAAGACGTTTGCCGTTTTTAAATACAGTCAAATCTGCATAGACAATATCATTGATTCCTTCACTTCGTTGATCTAGCGTGTCGTAAACAATTTTATAGTCTTTAATTTCGATTGATTCGCCAATCGGAATTGTCTTCATTGTTTCTAAATCATAGTTTTGTGAGCCAATGACTCCCATCGCGATAAACGCTATACCAATATGAACAATATAGCCGCCATAACGTCGACGATTTTTAGTCATTAGTCGATATAAAGCTACAAAAGGATTTTCGCCAGTCATTTTTCTTCTTGCTTTAACCCCACGATGGAATTCTAAATAGTGTGTAACGAACAAGAGAATGATGACGCCGTATCCAATAACAGCCCATGCTTTTTGAATTCCTAAAACCACCATCAAGATCATACCAACAACTGCGATGATCGCTGGAATTAAGAAGTTTTTCTTTAAGTTTTTAACAGTTGATCTTTGCCATGCAAGTAATGGACATACCGCCATTATAAACATCATAGATAATAAAATCGGTGCTTGTACGGTATTAAAGAACGGAATTCCCACCGTAACCTTTGTTCCACGGACAGCTTCTGAAACAAGCGGGAAAATGGTTCCCCAGAAAACTGCAAATGCTGAACCGACTAATAATAGGTTATTAATTAAGAAGCTGCTTTCTTTTGATACATAGGAGTTAAATTGTCCAGCACTGCGTTTAATTAAATTGTAGCGGCTCATTAAGATATACATTGCTGCAATAACTGCCACACCCATGAACAGTAAGAAATATAGTCCTAAATTTGAATCTGCAAAGGCATGAACGGATGTTAATACTCCGCTTCGTACTAAGAACGTACCGAATAATGTTAACGCATAAGAGATTACGATTAAGCTGATATTCCAAACTTTAAGCATATTTTTTCGTTCTTGAATCATCACTGAATGCAAGAATGCTGTAGCAGTTAACCAAGGCATAAACGATGCATTTTCAACCGGATCCCATGCCCAGTATCCGCCCCAGCCAAGCTCAACATATGCCCATTGGCCACCGAAAATATTCCCTAAGCTTAAGAATAACCATGCGATGATTGTCCATCTTCTTGTCATTTTAATCCAGAAGTCATCGGTATTCTTTAAAATAAGCGCGGCCATTGCAAATGCAAATGGGACTGCCAATCCTACATACCCTAAATAAAGAGTTACTGGATGAATAATCATTCCCGGATTTTGCAGCATCGGATTTAAGCCTCTACCCTCTGTTGGGATTGGCGATTGAATCTCAAACGGCTGTGCCACAAAACCAAGAATAAAGAAGAAGAATACAGCATTAGCTAAAAGGATTGACGCAATATAAGGAACCATTGGATTCCCTTTCATTTTGCGAGAAAAGGTTACCATTGCGATATAGAGCGTTAAAAAGAATGTCCATAGTAATAATGAACCTGAATTCCCTGCCCATAAAGCGGTTAATTTGTAAATGAGCGGCAGGTCACTACTTGTATAATCACTCACATACTTATACTCAAATGCAGATGAACCAAGTAAATATAGGAGTACGATCATCGCTAACGATGATGTAACAAGAAGGGCGATAACGCCCCCCTTGCCACTGTTAATATACTTTTGATTTTTTGTGCTGATCCCAAGAGTCATAATCAGCAATGAGTAAATGGCTAGTGCAAAGCCTACATAAATAGTCGCGTTAGCAAATAAATACATTCTGTCACCTTCTTTTCGTTTTGCCTATTATTCTTCGCTGGAAGGCTTTTTATTAAGCTTATCTTTATGAGTTTCTGGGTCGTAATTTTTCATATCTTGACCTTCGTATTTGGACGGACAACGAGTTTTAACTGATTCTGCAACAAATGTATCTTTTTCAGTTGGAGCACCTTGTAGAATTGCGATTACACCTTCTGAAAAGTTATCAGGTTTAACGCCATTATAAATAACATGCATAATATTTCCGTCATTATCTTTTACATCAAACTTTAATTCAATCTTGTCTGCATCCCATTGAATCGAGTCTTCAATTAATAAACCTTCAACCGTTACAAAATAACCATCGCTATATTTTTCTTGATTTTTTAGAAGCTCATCCATCTTTAACTCTACTCCACTTGAACCAGGAGTTGCTGCCATTAGAAGGAAAATAATAGCACCAGCAATGATAAATCCACCAATCATGACCACAGTGTTCTTTTTCATGATTTCTACCCCTTACCCTAGTTTTTTAATTTCTCTTTCGTACGTTTCTTCGTCAATTTCCCCGTTAACCAACAATGATCTAAGCTTCTTTTTTTGATCTTGTGAATCTTTTTTAGTTACTTTCGGAGCTGATTTTTCAGCAACCGTTTTTTTCTGTGTTTTTTTATTGCTTGTCCCAGATGGTTTAGAGTTCCGTGTATTACCTTTTAATCCCAGGAATACAAAAACTCCGGCAATAATAATTGAAATCCCAATTACTGTAGCTCCGCCAATACCGATAATCGGTTGATCAGATGTCTTTTTGCTGTTGTCCCCTGAGTTATTAAGGACTTGGTCTGTTGCTGTGTCACCACTTACACCACTGTGATTTTCATCGTTTGGCGGTGCTTGTTCACTTAAAACCGATAAGGTTGATTTATTATCTTTTTTTACATAAGAAACATTTAGATTAATAGGCTCATTCTTTTTAACATTTGTGTATTGGTAGTAGTAAAGCTTTTCACCATATTCACTTTCAGATGTATTCGCTGCAGCTGGATCGATTTTAAAATCCTCCGCTTTTACTGGTGAATACATAATAATATCTAGTTTTTCTGTTTCTACTGGATTCACATAATTAAAGGTAAACTTTTTTGAATCTGTTACTTCAAAAGGATTTGTATAGTATTCAATAACAAAACGATAGGTTTTATCATTTTTGATGGCTTTAGACGGCTTCCAGGTTACGACACCTTTGTCTTTGTTCACTTCAAAAGGTCGCTGTATCTCTGGCTCGTCATCAGAAGGAAATTCTGCAACTAAATATACTTCAAAATTTTTATCATTAACAGGAGCCGGAAACTCAATTTCTCCGTTAAAATCTTTTCCTGTTTTGTTTGTAAATGTGCCATAATACCCAACTAGCAATGATGGCTGATCTTCCGGCCATTTCTCTGGGTAATCAAACTCAGGCATAACTTGGATTTGCATTTCTTTATAAGGAAATTGGTCTACTGGAAAACTTTCGGCCGCCTTTACATTTGGAAGTGCAAAATTTGCAAACAATACCCAAATGGCAACAACCGCAGCTAATTTTTTAAGCATTTTATTCCTCCTCGCAAGCATTACATCTGTTTTTTACTATAAACCTCTTAGAAAAATAATAATCTTTTATGACCGTCTATTGTCGAGGTACCGGTGAACATTTTGTTAAATGGCAAAATCGTTGGCTTTTTGCCATATAAAAAACAAAAAATATTCACAATTACCGTGTTGCAAACTATTTTTTCCAAATAGTTTCGTAGCAGACGATTAGGACTAAAGGATTACAAAGGAATCTTAATATACTAAAGCGGAAATATCGTCATCCATTTTCGAATTTTTTATAACAAATAATACAAAAATAACAAAAAGGGCTGACACATAAGCGTCAGCCCTTTCAATTTATTTTGTTGAAAAAGTTCGAATATAGGTAACAATGTCAGAAATTTGAGATTCCGATAATTGTCTTACACCTTCTAATCCTTTCAAGGAAGATGCCATTCTTGTATCTTCACGTCCGTATGCAGTACTATCCCAGATTTGTTCATCGGTTGTATATTGGAGGTATTGTGGACTAGCCAAGACAGTTCCCATTTTTTTCTTGCCAACACCTTCGTTGCCATGACAACTAGCGCAATATAAATTATAGAGCTTCCGACCATTTTCCGGGTCTCCACTTATTTTTTGGGGAGTCTCCATCTCGATTGATTTCTTTTGCCAATTTCTAATATATGCGACCAAGTTGCTAAGGTCTTGCTCACTTAGATTAGAGCCATACGCAGGCATTACGGTGCCTTCTCTTCCGTATTTTACTTGATTGTAAATATCTTCATCGGAATAGGTGTTTAGATAGTATTGATTATTAATGGCTGTTCCCTCTTTAGCACCCTGCCCTTTACCATTATCGCCATGACAAGCAAAACATTGTTGTTTATAAATCTTTTCACCAGCTTCAATCGCTTTATGATCTTTTTTTGTCAATAAACCACTATTGCTAATCACAACAATAATTCCGACCGTAACCAAAATATAGATGCCGATTAAGATTTTTTTCATAGTATTCCCCTTATTTAGGTGTAGGAGTTGGTGTTGGTTCCCCAAAATCTTCATATTTTTCTAGAATATACTTATTGATTTCCTTTAGACTCTTACCGTTTTGATTCATTTCTACCGCCTCCCGGGCGATATCGATACAGATGTCTCAGGATATACTCATCGGGTCCCATTCAACAACGGCGTTGTTTGGACCTAATTTATCAACAAAACAATCAAGATTGCTTATATGACCATCTTGGGTGTAGCATCCACAAAAACATGGCACAGATGCCAATACTTGTGGATAGGTTGCAGCCATAATATACGTTTCTTGAATTTTCTCAGAAGTATTTAACACATAATCGGGTAATTCTTTGTGTTTAGAATCTAATACAAGCTTTTCTTCCGAACCACAGCCTGCTAATAGAATCAACGATACTATAGCTGTAAACAATAAAGAAGTGAGTCGATTCACTGTTGTCCCCCTCCTAAGTTGATTATGGTAATATTACAAAAACTATTTTAGCAACATTAATCATGCTTAAAACATTTTAATTATTACTATTTAGTGAAGAAATATACATGACCGTAACGTTTTTTTGATAAAAAAACAAAAACCTCCATTGGCTAATGACCAACGGAGGCTTCTTTATTTAGATTATTTATGATTATGCACGAGATACATAACTGCTATCAGTTGTATTGATAATTAAGCGGTCACCTTGGTTGACAAAGAATGGCACTTGAACAATAAGCCCTGTCTCAAGCGTAGCAGGTTTTGTACCACCTGAAGCAGTATCGCCTTTAATTCCAGGTTCAGTTTCAGTCACTTCAAGTTCAACTGTATTTGGAAGTTCAACTCCTAGAGTTTCTCCGTGATACATCATAATGGATACTTCCATGTTTTCTTTTAAAAACTTCAGCTCATATTCAAGTGCAGATGCTGCTAATTCAATCTGCTCGTATGATTCATTATCCATGAATACATGCTGATCGCCGCTTGCATATAAATATTGCATTCTGCGATTGTCAATTTGTGCTTTTGCCACTTTTTCACCAGCACGGAATGTTTTTTCTTGGATCGCTCCATTTCGTAAGTTACGAAGCTTCGAACGTACAAACGCAGCTCCTTTTCCAGGTTTAACATGTTGGAAGTCCATTACGCGCCAAATTCCACCATCAACCTCAATTGTTAATCCAGTACGAAAATCGTTAACAGAAATCATGCAAAAATCCTCCTAGTTTTTTTAGGTTAAAGAATCATAAGTTCTTTTGTTGAGTGGGTTAACAGCTCATTGTGATCCTTTGTAATTAATGTGTCATCTTCGATTCGGACTCCACCAAGCCCAGGAATATAGATCCCAGGTTCAACCGTTACGACCATTCCGGGCTCTAATATGATGTCTGATCTAACGGAAAGGGCTGGGCCTTCATGAACTTCAAGACCTATTCCGTGCCCAGTTGAATGACCGAAATATTCGCCAAAGCCTTTTTCTGTAATATAGTCCCTTGTCAAAGCATCCGCTTCTTTACCAGACATCCCAGGCTTAATTCCATCTACTCCTCGAAGTTGCGCTTCAAGTACTACTTCATAAATCTCTTTTAGCTTAGGATCTGGTTGGCCAACAGAAACCGTACGAGTTATATCAGATACATATCCTTTGTAATAAGCACCATAATCAAGAGTGATAAATTCACCTTTTTCAATTACTTTATCACTAGCCACTCCATGTGGCAGGGCTGAACGGTATCCAGAAGCGACAATCGTATCAAAGGAAGATGATGTTGCTCCCGAGTTTCTCATAAAGAACTCTAATTCATTTGCCACCTCAAGCTCAGTTAAGCCTGGGCGAATGAAATCTAATATGTGCTTAAATGCGGCATCAGCAATATCCGCAGCTTCCTTTAATATCTTAATCTCTGAATCATTCTTAATCAAGCGCAACTTTTCAACAATCCCGGAAATCGGGACTAACTCCGCCTTCACAGCATCCTTATAAGAACTATAAGTTGAATAGGATAGAAAGTCTTGTTCAAAACCAAGTTTGGTGATTCCTAATTTTTCAGATTGGCAAGAAATCTCCTCAAGCATAGAAGACCCATGTTTGACAATCGTATATCCTTCACATTGCTTAGCTGCTTGTTCAACATATCGAAAATCCGTAATAAATAAAGCCTGTTCGCCTGTAATCAGGACACTTCCTGAAGTTCCGGTAAAGTTTGTCATATAGCGGCGATTGTATGGGCTCGTTATAAAAAGTCCATCAATACCTAATTGTTCAAATTGAGATCGTAGCTTCTGAAGTTTTTCCATGAATAACTTCCTCTCCTTTGCCATATCAATGAAAACTAAAAAACAACAAATGAATCAAATCAGGAACCGTCTCATTAATGGCTATGTATTAAGTATCTTGTACTATTTTCCTCTCCCTTTACTTACTGGATTAGACGGTTTTGGTCCAATGGTTCCATTTTAGCATACTTATTTTTGTTCTCACTACTGAAACAAACACTAGGATGAAACCTCTTCCTCTCTCTTGTCGTTTCGCTGTATTTCATTTTCCTCATATGAAATGGAATATCCTACAAATACTCCATATAAGATATATATACAAACAGATGTAATGACAGTCATTCTTGTTAACTCATTAAATGGGTGGATCCCAGGGAAAATGGGATTTAACACTAAAAACACAAGTAAGAACAAGACTAATCCATACCCAAGCCCCACATACATGCTGGAAAACTTTCTGAGTGCTAAGTAGTAAATTACCGCAGCACCAATCGAAATAATCCCAATTAATATAATGGATATTACGGTTCCAAGCCATTGGTCCTTCCAAGCACCAATTGTCCATGGCTCAATAATCACATTGGGTCTGATTTCTGTAAAATTAAACACATAAGCTAAGTACGCGAGCCCGCTCCATAAAATTCCTCCAACAAAACCTATTGTGATAACCATCGCCATATAAGATAATGGCTTTTCGCGTTGGGATTGCTCTAATTTTGCTTGATCTTCTGCCATATTAAACACCTCCATTTTCTATTATGTCCACGAGTGTTTTTTCCATTTCAAAACAATAATATTTAACATAGGAATTTCTGGAATGGACGCAAAGTCCTGTTTTGTTTAAAAAATTAAAAGAAAATCTTCCATCCTAGAGGTTTTATCAGTTTTTTAGTAGAATAAAATAGATAGGGAAAATTTATTTTCTAATCATTCAAAAATTCTCGTACTCCGTTATAAAAAGAATGTTTCAAATCCACGACTCCGAGCATAAATTATTTAATACCTCTGAAAACGGTTTGGAGTTGCCAACGAAAAGTTCAACCCAAGTCTCACTTTCTTTGGAAAGCGAATTAGTGTAACTCTCAGAAGGAGAACTGTAGAATAGGATATTTCCGAAGAAATAGTATAAAGTATAGACCATCATTGTTTAAAATTGGTAAATTATGCTTATTATGCTCTTAGGGAGGTGGCTTTCTTGAAAAATCAGACTTCACTATTTATTGTTTTGGGGCTCATCATATTGGCAGCAATTGGAGTCGCCGGTAGCTATATTAAAAATCCGACCGGTTTTATTCAAACGATAGCTGTCATGCTTGTTGTTGGCGCGGTGATTTATTTTATTGTAAAGCGTTTTTACCATTCTAACCCTGAGAAGCGAGAGCAACGTGCATTTATTAAAGCAGCCAAAAAATCAAAAAAACGTCTAAACCAAAAAGAAACTAGTCTGAGTCCTCGCCGTACCGCATCTGCGATTACAACAATGAAGAAAAATATCAGACCAAAGAAAAAAACTTCAGCCCATTTGACCGTAATCGAAGGAAAAAAAGGAAAAAAGAAAAATCGAGCCTCTTTTTGACCTCGATTTTTTTTTGCCCATTTATAGAATTTCCTGCTCGTTTTTTAATAACTCCACCTTTTAAAAAAGGCTTCTGCACTTTGTCGACCTAAATTCTTTAATGCTTCCTTTTCAGCTTCCGACAGCTCAAAATTAATACTCGATATCCCTTCTGTTGGAATGAAGATTATATTTTTTTCATGTTTTCTCGAGATATAGCGTGCATCATGAGCATTCATCATCGTTTCAAATAAGGCCTCAAGTAGATTTAATGCATTATTTACATTATTTTTTTGAAGTTCATTTGATTGACTTGACAGTTTTATTCCTAGTACTGGTCGAGTTTTCTCAACATGTTCTTTATCAAATAGCCACATTGGAAAATTGCTTAAAACCCCTCCATCCACAACAATATTGGTTCCTTCATATGTTTTAATTTTTACTGGTTCAAAAAAATAGGGTATGCTACAGCTCATGCGAATTGCCGTAGCGATGGGGAAAGCTCTGGGTGACAATCCATATTTCCGAAGATCATCTGGCAATACAAGCATTTGACCATTCGTTAAATCAGATGCAATAACACGAAGTGTCTGGGGAGGAAGATCAGAGAATGTCCTCAACCCCTTTTGAGCTAATTTTTCCGAAAGCCAATTTTCTAATTGATTCCCCTTATACAAACCCATTCTCCAATATACAAGCAGCCATTTAACAAATGTAAAGGGGATGATACTTTTTTGGGGATCCATAAACATCTTTAAGTCTAACTCATCAAGAAGCTCATATATCTGATTGCTTGAGTATCCTGCGGCAATTAAAGCTGCAACGATTGAACCGGCACTTGTACCTGCGACCCGAGCAAACTGGAAACCACGCTTTTCTACTTCTTCAATGGCACCCACTAAAGCGAAGCCCTTTATACCTCCTCCTGAAAAAACACCGTCTATTAGCATGTAAGCCACCCCTATCGATGTACTTCTTGATACATCTTTAAGCGGGTACATGAAAAAATAGTACGGTGTACAAGTTATTTAAGTAAAATATTCAATTTCTGCTTCAGGGAAAAATGAACCAATGTATTGCCGAAGCGTTTGTTCGAGGTTTTGCGCTTCCTCTGTAGGATAAACATATTTGCCAATCCCATACCTGCCCCATTTGTATTTCCGCTTTTCCTCATCCATTTCCAGTTTTGTTTTTGGATATCTTTTTTCAATCACTCGTTTTGCAGGTTTGGTGAAGCGGTGTTGTATCAGTTCAAATGTTAGATTATTAAGGGGAATTCCTTGTAATGCATTGCTAAGTCGTTCAAAAAGCTCATGGTAGCCCTCCTGCCAGCCTTCGTGCATATAGATAGGTGCAACGATAAAACCGAGCGGATAACCGGCAGCAGCAACCTTTCTGGCCCCCTCTAATCGTTCATCAAATGAGGAAGTACCAGGTTCAAAGTTTTTGATGACATATCTCGAATTGACACTAAACCTGAATCGAGTTTTTCCGTTATGCTTCGCATCGAGGAGATGATCGACATGATGGTACTTTGTAACAAAACGGAGTCTACCGTGTTCAGTTTGGCCTATAAATTCAATCGTTTTTTTCAGTGAGTGGGTTAAATGGTCGAGTCCAACAATATCAGATGTACAGGCAGCTTCAAACCTAGTAATTTCCGGTTTACGTTCATCCATGTATTTTTGGGCTTGATCAAATATCTCGTCTAAATTGACGTATGTACGGATGTATGGCTTGCTGCCAAGCGTGGTTTGCAGGTAACAATAATGGCAGTGCCCCATACAGCCAGTAGCTAGGGGAATGGCGTATTCTGCTGATGGCTTGGATGTATCAAATTTGAGCGTTCTTCGCACGCCGACAACAAGGGTTGATTTGGCGTTTCGATATTGCTGGAATTCGTTATCACCCGGGATACCGCGGATTTGATTATGAGAAGTGGTTTCCCGAATTTCCAGACCCATGTCGGTGAATTTTTGTTTTAGTTCTTGTCCTAGTTGGTATTCTAGTGCTTGTGGCTCGATAAATACTAGTTGGGGGATGAATGGTTCCATTTTGTTATCCTCTTTTCTTTCAGTAATTACTTGTTTGTAGTATTTGATAAAAATAAAAAAAGAGGAGGGAAAAATTTTTTCCATCCTCTTTTTTGTATTATAGACCGCATTTTAATTGAGCGCCGCAGTTTGTGCATGTGTTGCAGCCACCCATTTCTTCAACAGTACCTTTACGGCATACAGGGCAAGTGTTACCAACCTCAGAACCGATTGTCACATTTGTTTTGCGGAGTTCAATTACTGTATCAACAAGAACAACGTGTTGATTCTTTGCTTTTTCTTTCAACATCTCTTTTGATTCTTCAAAGCTGTTTTCTTCTGCTTTAAGTGTTAATACTTGGCTATCACGTGATCCGTCTACATAAACGGTACCACCTTTAGCGCCACCTTTGTATAAGCGCTCATAAACCTTCTCAACCTGTTCAACGCTGTAGCCCTTTGGTGCATTAACAGTTTTACTAATAGAACTGTCAATCCAGCGCTGGATAATACATTGCACATCAGCATGGGCTTCAGGTGCAAGTTCCATTGCAGTAACAAACCAATTTGGTAAGTTATTCGGATCTGCTTCAGGATGTTTATCAAGATATTCTTGGACGATGTCTGCTTTTACTTCAATAAATTTACCTAGACGACCGCTTCGGTAATAAGAGAAAGAGAAGTAAGGTTCAAGACCAGTTGATACTCCGACCATTGTTCCAGTGCTCATAATTGTTACTCTCTATTTCTAGAGGGTGGGATTATTAGTACCCACTCCATATGTCGCCATATGGATCAGACTATATCATCAACCAATTGATATTTTTCGGTTGCTCGGCATGTAGTCGTTGAGGGGTCAGCCACGACTTCCCTGCGGATTGACCGCAATCTTAGATTTTTACCTAATCGTACTGGCAAGTACAGGTACTAAGATATACTCGGTGTTTCCCGCATACAGCCAAGTTTACGCTGCATTTTTACAAAGGCAGGGGGCAACAAATTTACCCGTTGGAGCAACAGTCAGTAAGTGTGAATTGCGAATTCCATTTTCTAAGATCGATTGACGAACATCCTCAGGCATTTTCTTCATAAAGCCTGTGTTAATAAATGTTTCACGAAGACGATTGGTTTCTTGTTCTGTGTTACCTACTAAATATGGGAAACTTCCTTTTTCTTTTGCCAATTCAACTGAAGTTCGGTAAGCAGTTGTTGCAATTGTTTCAAACACTTTGTCAACTAGCTCATTTCCTTTTTCAGAACCATACTCAGTTTCACAATAGATTAGTAAGTCGTGTAAGCCCATTACACCTAGTCCAACACGACGTTCGCTAAGTGCCTGCTTTTTGTTATCTTCAAGGAAGTATGGTGTTGCTTCGATTACGTTATCCTGCATGCGTACACCAACTTCAACTGTACGCTTTAATTTTTCGTAGTTAACTGTTTTTGTTTCTTTGTCTGCCATTTCAGCTAAGTTAACCGCTGCAAGGTTACAGACGGAATATGGTGCGAGGGGTTGCTCCCCACACGGGTTCGTTGCAACAACTTTTTGACCATAAGCCTGGGCATTTGTCATGTCATTTGCATTGTCGATAAAGAAAATACCTGGTTCAGCTGAGTAAGTTGCGCAAATATTGATTAAGTTCCAAAGCTCTTTTGCTTTGATTTTCTTGTAGGTGCGAACTTTGTAACCAAGTTTACCCCATTCACGAACGTCACCAACTTTGTGCCACTCTTCGTTGTAAATTTTCATGCCTTCAGCATCGTAGCTTTCAACATCTGGGAAACGAAGCTCATACTCGCCATCATTTTCGACCGCTTCCATGAATTCCTTTGTTAAACAAACCGAGATATTCGCTCCGGTTAAAAACTCAGAGTTGTGAACGCTATATGTTCCACCTTCTCGAAGCTTTTCCTCAGCGTCAGCAATAATTTGCAAATCGAAACCACCAAAACCAGGAATGTTTTTATAGTTAACAATTCCTTGATACATTGCTTTTTCTTGCTCAGTTAGCGGAGTATATTTCAACTTATCTTTTGCTATTTTTTTAATGGTTTCATCTTGTGTGTTTTCGATCAAGAAACGCAAAATTCTTGGATTCTGCATTTTTGAGATAATAAATTCAATGATGTCAGGATGCCAATCAGCCTGCATAATCATCTGAGCACCCCTGCGCGATCCACCTTGCTCAACTAAATGCGTCAACTTCGCAATATCATCCAACCAAGAAACCGAACCGGATGACTTTCCGTTTACCCCTTTAGCCAGCGTATTCCGTGGACGTAAAGTTGACCCATTTGTTCCAACCCCGCCACCACGGCTCATGATTTCCATTACCTGCTTGCGGTGTTCAGAAATTCCTTCACGGGAATCCGGAACAAACGGCATCACGTAGCAGTTGAAGAAAGTAACTTCCGTCTCAGCACCTGCACCGTATAAAACGCGTCCGGCCGGAATGAAGTTTAAATTCACAAGCTCCTGATAGAACTTATCGAACCACTCTTTCCGCTTCTCTTCCGTTTTTTCAACCGATGCAAGCCCTGTTGCATTTCGCTTCGCAATTTGCTCATAGAATACCTCAAGCGGCTTCTCAATTACATCTAGCGAACGTTTAATGACTCCGGTGGATGCTTCCTCAGGATCATCCAGTACCCCTCGGAACTCTTCATCTACTAAAACCTTAGCTGTTTTGTTTTCCCAATCAATATCTAGAATGAAACCAAGTCCGCGTGCCGGGAATTTTGGATCTTCTTTAATGGTGAGAACGACGAAGTCTCCGGTTGTTAAGGTAATTTTTTCTGTATCCTTAAACGTATAACGATCAAGCATAACCAACCTCGATACCCCTTTATGAGTAATATTCATTTCAGAGGTAATCGGGTGAACCTGTGGAAACAAGCGGATATCCTCGTTCAACCTTTCAATGTTCATATTCATTTTTTGTGGTAGCACAACAGACATGATCACATCTCCTTCATTTAAAAATTGTTCTAGTACGTCTCCTAATGACCAATCTGATAAAACATCTGTAAATCTAGTTGTTTTTTTAAGTCATTCTAAAGTTATCATAATCAAAGTTTGAATTCAACATATAGTATCGTTAATATTTTCGACACCACTATATATTGTGTTAGAATTCAAGTAATCATTATTTTGTCAAACATAAAATAATCTAGAAAAAAGAGAATAAGAGAGAAAATAGCGGAAATTCATCATAATAAGAGAAATTTCAACAAAATTTCAAGGTTGCACTTTCTATTATCAGAAAATAGTTACCTCATCATAGTGAAAACTTCCAAAATAAAAAAAGCGAATTTCTCGCTTTTATCAACGCTTATAATTCCACTCATCACTTTCATAACGATCCCGGGCTAACTTATTTACCACCTCTTTTTCTTCTGAGGTAAGCTCATATGGCTCTAGCTCAATATTCAAGCCTTCTGCAAATCCCTTACGAAATGCCTCCTTAGCCTCTGTTAGTGTAATGGAACGTGAGCAAATATCATTGATGGCAACTGCTTTATTTTTAAAAGCTTTTTGCATCCGTTCTTTAATACGCTCACTTGGATATTGAAACAAACTAAAAAGTTTTTCTTCATCTAGGTCTAGTAATATCGAACCATGTTGAAGAATAACCCCCTTTTGTCTCGTTTGCGCGCTTCCAGCCACCTTCCGTCCTTCCACAACGAGCTCATACCAGCTCGGAGCATCAAAACAAACAGCGGAACGGGGATTCTTTAGCGACTCCTTTTCTTCATCTGTCCGAGGAACCGCGAAATAGGCTTCAAGTCCCAAGTTATGAAACCCTTTTAAAACCCCTTCGGAAATAACTCGATACGCTTCTGTGACCGTCTTAGGCATATTAGGATGGTCTTCTGAAACGATTACACTATAGGTGAGTTCATGCTCGTGGAGAACCCCGCGGCCACCTGTAGGACGCCGGACAAATCCAAGCTCATGCTTCTGAACAGATTCCATATTAATTTCTTTAGCCACTCTCTGAAAATACCCAATCGAAAGAGTGGCTGGGTTCCAGCCATAGAATCGAATCGTCGGAGGTATTCTCCCTTCGCTATGCCATTCTAATAGAACCTCATCTAAAGCCATATTAAATGATGGAGAGCCCTCTCCTGAATCGATAAAACGCCATACCTCTTTTCCCATTGCGAAAAACCTCTTCTTTGCTGTTAATTAAGATTAATAACAGTCTATCAAATCTGTTAATCAAAACAAACTATGAAGACTTCGGACAAATTTCGCCAAAAGTTTTTTGGGTATTTCCTTTACTCTATGGTAGCTACCCCATTATAATTATAGATGGCTTATGATAGCTTGAAAGGAGCAGAAACATTGGACACACTATATTTCCTACTGATTATGCTTGGAGCCTTCCTAATTTACTCTGTCATTACGTGGCTCTATCAGCGAAAAATTGTAAAAACACTGAAAGAAGACGAGTTTCGTGCTGGTTATCGAAAAGCTCAATTGATTGATGTTCGCGAACCAAATGAATTTGACGCAGGCCACATTCTCGGTGCAAGAAACATTCCTCTATCACAAATGAAAATGCGGATGAAGGAAATTCGCCCTGATAAACCTGTTTACCTATATTGCCAAAGTGGCATGCGGAGTGGACGTGCAGCACAATTATTATATAAAAAGGGTTATAAAGACCTTTCCCATCTTGAAGGCGGCTTCAAAAAATGGTCCGGTAAAGTAAAAGCCAAATAATTTTTTAGCAGAGGCTGATCACGCGCGTTGATCAGTCTTTTTATTTGGGAGCTTTATTCTAAAAAATCAGGATGGGGGCTTCAGCTTGTTCCATAAAGCTTTATAGGTGACCATAACACGGAATACATGAGCATATGTTTCGAAGTTGTCCTATAAAATTTGAAGCTTGTCCTATATATATTTTGAAAGTTGGTCCATAAATTTCAAAAGTTGGTCTATATATTTTGAAATTTGGTTCATATATTTTTTGAAATGTCCCATTTCCACATTTAAACGAGCATAACGCCCTGGCCACGAGCAAATATTTCACACAAAAATAGAAAAATCCTTAAAAAAAAGGGAAATTTCAAAAAAAATTGAAGAATCCCTCTAAAAATTAATCATTTTTATTAAAAAAATCGAGAATTTCCACAAAAAAATCAAAGTTTCTTCAAAAAACCATAAAAAAACCGCATTCCACCCCCAAAAAAAGTTACATTATTCGCGAATGTTCGATTTTTTGTAATATTTAAGTTATTCAAAAGGTTTTTACTGTTGCTATAATGTTAATCAAAGGGGGAGATGAAAAATGAAAAGAAAAATCCGCAAAAACTTTCAACAGCTTATTATTCAAAATCGCCTAGAGATTAAGGCCAACCCTTATGAAATGGAAAGAATTGAAAAGAAGCTTGAGGAAAAACATTCAAGAGCGATCATGACCTCTGAAAATAACTAATTAAATAACAAGAAAAAGCACTTTCCTACTATATAAACATAGAAAAGTGCTTTTATTTTTTAGCACCAACAAAAACTAATGCCTAGCTTTTTTGATACCTCAATACCGGTTTCCGGGCGGCCAACGCTTCATCCAGCCTTCCAACGACGGTAGTGTGAGGTGCCTCCTGAACCATTTCCGGATGATCCTCTGCCTCTTTGGCAATCTGGATCATCACATCAATAAATGCATCTAGAGTTTCCTTCGATTCTGTTTCAGTCGGTTCAATCATGATGCATTCCTCCACGTTCAACGGGAAGTAAATGGTTGGCGGATGGTAGCCAAAGTCTAGCAGGCGTTTGGCTATATCTAATGTACGCACCCCAAGTTTTTTCTGTCTTCTTCCGCTTAAAACGAACTCATGCTTGCAGTGCTTATCGAACGGTAAATCATAGTATGGAGCAAGCCTTCTCATCATATAGTTAGCATTCAATACCGCATTTTCTGTTACGGCTTGCAAACCGTCTGGTCCCATCGAACGAATATACGTGTATGCCCGAACATTAATGCCAAAGTTGCCATAGTATGGCTTCACTCGGCCGATTGACTGCGGGCGGTCATAATCCAGAACGTATTCTTCACCCTTTTTATCAATAATTGGTTTCGGTAAAAATGGAATCAATTCCGCTTTCACGCCAACAGGGCCTGAACCTGGTCCCCCACCACCATGTGGCCCGGTGAAGGTTTTATGCAAATTCAAATGAACGACATCGAAGCCCATATCACCAGGACGTGCTTTAGATAAAACTGCATTTAGGTTGGCTCCGTCATAATAAAGCTTTCCTCCGGCTTCATGAATGATGGCGGCCATTTCTAAAATATTCTCCTCAAATAACCCAAGTGTGTTTGGATTTGTTAGCATTAACGCAGCGGTATCCTCCCCGACGACACTCCTTAAATCGTCAAGATCCACCAAACCATCCTCATTGGATTTTACCGTGATCGTTTCAAAACCCGCGACTGTTGCGGACGCTGGATTGGTGCCGTGTGCAGAATCTGGGACAATTACCTTCGTTCGCTTGTTATCTCCGTTTGATTCATGGAAGGCTCGAATCAACATTAAACCAGTCCACTCTCCATGTGCACCTGCTGCTGGCTGCAATGTTACTTCATCCATCCCTGTTATTTCCTTTAAGTGTTGCTGCAGGTCATACATTAATTCTAAAGCCCCTTGCACCGAGCTTTCGTCTTGGAGTGGATGGAGATGGGCAAAACCATTAAATCTTGCAACAACTTCATTTATTTTCGGATTATATTTCATCGTACAAGAACCGAGCGGATAAAAACCGGAATCAAGCCCGTGGTTTCGTTTAGATAATGCAGTATAATGGCGCATGATATCTAGCTCAGATACTTCAGGAAGTCCTGGTTCCTCCACTCGCAAATAATCAGCGGGAATGAGTTCAGCAATATCTGTTACAGGCACATCCATCTCCGGTAGACTGTAACCAATCCGGCCGGGAGTGCTCGATTCAAAAATCAGCGCTTGATCGTGTTTATGCATGAATATCCCCCAATTCCCTTACAAAAATATCAATTTCTTCTTTAGAACGCAATTCTGTTACAGCAATCAGCATATGTCCTGATAACTCGGGATAATCCCTTCCAAGATCGTAACCGCCAATGATTCCCTGTTCCAGCAACTTTTGATTGACTGTTTTTACCGATTTATTCAGCTTAATGACGAACTCATTAAAGGATGGACCGTTAAAAGCCATTTCAAAGCCTGCTTCTGACAATGACTTTTTCGCATAATGGGCCTTTTGGATATTGGCAAGTGCCATTTCCTTTACTCCTTGTTTGCCAAGCGCTGTCATTGCAACAGATGCCGCTAATGCATTCAAAGCCTGATTTGAACAAATATTGGACGTTGCTTTATCACGACGAATATGCTGTTCACGCGCTTGAAGTGTAAGAACAAAGCCACGGCGCCCTTGGTCATCAAGTGTTTGACCCACAAGTCTTCCCGGAACCTTCCGCATTAATTTATTGGTTACTGCAAAAAATCCGCAATGTGGCCCGCCGAAAGCTGTTGGAATTCCAAACGGCTGTGCATCACCTACGACAATATCGGCACCGAATTTCCCAGGAGGTGTTAATGCTCCCAGCGAAAGAGGATTGCTTGAGACGACAAACATCGATTTTTGAGAATGGACGATTTCTTCAATTTCTTTTAATGGTTCAATTTGCCCGAAAAAGTTTGGATATTGAACGATAAAAGCGGCTACCTCTTCTGAGACAAGCTCTTTTAGAGCAGCTAAATCCGTTACCCCTTCATGATAAGGGATTTCAACCACTTCGATGTACTGTCCCTTTGCGTATGTTTTTAATACATCCTTTGCTTCCGGATGGACAGCGCTTGAAACAAGTACTTTTTTTCTCTTTGTTTGTCCAGCGGACAGCATTGCTGCTTCTGCCAAGGCAGTTCCCCCATCATACATGGAAGAGTTTGCCACATCCATTCCAGTTAACTCACAGATCATGGTTTGAAATTCAAAGATAGCTTGAAGCTCTCCTTGAGAAATCTCTGGTTGATACGGTGTATAGGCGGTATAGAATTCGGAACGTGAAATCACATGATCCACAATCGTTGGAATGTAATGGTCATAAACACCTGCACCGAGAAAGGAAGTATATGACTTTAAGTCAGCATTCTTTCCTGCTAGTCGTGATAATTCTTTTAGTAAAGAAGGTTCAGATTTCGCAGGTTTAATTTGATATTCTCCCGTAAACCGGACCGGCTCCGGAATATCATTAAACAATTCAGATACTGAGTTGACACCGATGGTAGACAGCATTTCCTTTTTATCATTGTCTGTCATCGGTAAATAGCGGTGTTTCATTGCATTTCCCCCAATACTATTTCCTATTTTATGTTTGTTGATTTCCGCTCCAGGTGCTCCCGTGACACCTTCTCCCGCAGGAGTCTCGCACCTGCAGCGAAGATCAACAAAGTAAGCTTAATAATTATGAACAATTTTTTATTTTCTACTTCTTTTATAAAACGGGGTTTGAACTACTTGGGCTTTTATGCGTTTCCCGCGAATTTCAACTTCGAGTTCCGTACCTATATGAGTATGTTCTGCATGTAACAAAGCAAGACCGATGTTTCTTTTTAGAGTAGGCGATTGGGTACCGGTTGTGACCTCGCCGATTTTATTGCCATCTTTGAAAACGGGGTAGCCGTGTCTTGGGATGCCGCGGTCGATCATTTCTATACCAATAAGCTTTCGGGCCGCTCCCTGTTCACGTTGTTTCTTAAGTACGGCTTTTCCGATAAAATCATCTTGTTTATTAGTCTTTACTGCAAAGCCAATTCCTGCCTCGATCGGCGTAATATTTGGAGAAAGCTCTTGGCCATAGAGAGGAAGCATCGCCTCAAATCTTAACGTGTCCCTTGCCCCTAAGCCACAAGGAAGTATTCCTTCGTCCCATCCAGCTTCAAGTATATCCTGCCATAATGACACAACATCCTTAGCAGAACAGTAAATTTCAAACCCATCTTCTCCCGTGTATCCTGTCCTGGACACTAAGGCTTCAATCCCATTCAAAGCAACGCCTGTTTCAAATTGAAAAAATCCAATATCGGTTAAATTCATTTTTGGACTAAGCTTTTGAAGGATTTGCTCTGAAAGAGGTCCCTGTAAAGCCAATTGCGCAGTTTGTTCCGATTGATTCTGTAATTTTACATCCCCTTCAAGATGTTTTGCGAGCCAATTGTAATCTTTATCAATATTTGAGGCATTGACAACCAGCAAGTAATGATAGTCAGTCAGTTTGTAAATTAATAAATCATCGACTGTGCCCCCATTTTCATAACACATTGCGGTGTATTGAGCAGCCCCTCTTTTGATTTGTGAAACATCATTTGTCATCATTTTTTGTAAGAAAGAAAGACTGTCGGGTCCTATAACTTCTATTTCTCCCATATGTGAGACATCGAATAAGCCAGCCCTGGTCCGAACTGCTTCATGCTCTTCCTTGATTCCTGAAAATTGAACAGGCAGCTCCCAGCCCCCAAAATCGATGGTTTTGGCACCATATTGTTTGTAAACTTCAAAGACAGGTGTTCTCTTCAACTCAGACATTGTTTTCCCCCTCAACATTACTTGGTTAGCACGCTTGAAAACCCTTTTTTCAGAAACTAAAAAAGGACAGAAACCTCCCGTTGTTCAAACGGTGGGTCTCTGTCCTGGCACCTGAAAGTTTACCGTAACCGGCTGTCCCCTTTGGTGGCTCCATTAAAGTCGGAGCGCTCTCCAGAGTTGCGTCAAACAAGAGTTCTTTTGCCTGAGAGATTCGCATGAGTGCTTGCTCCTTCGGCGCTACATAAAGTAGTCTCTCCCCTTGTTATCATTCGCACCAATATTTTTTTCATACTTGGATACACTAATACCCAAATAATGCGAAAAAACATTTTACAGATTTAATAATGTGGCAAATTTCAAAACTTATTAACTATTTCCATCCTACCATCGATAAGCCTGGTTGAGCAATATATTATTACTTTGTTAATTTAAAGTTCTGTAAATTTTGGCTGTTGATTTGCGCTCCAGGTGCTCGCTTCAATCAACAGAGAGGAAAAAATCAACATTGTTCTTTAACACAACCTAATATATAAAGGAGCTGTAAATTATGTCCGTGCAAATCGATTTTGATTCATCCTGGACGGATGAATTTTTGCAAAGAATGACAAATGACGGACCATGGGGAAATTGGGAACTATTCAAATTGGCGGTAGATGTCGAAAAGCATACTGTTATACCTGAGTTTGAAGGACTTCAGGCACCCTTACATCTCCCAGATTTAACCCCCCTCCCACACCAGCTTGAGGTTGCCAAGCAAGTCTTTGAAAACATGAACGGAAAAGCTATATTAGCAGATGAGGTTGGACTTGGAAAAACCATTGAGGCAGGTTTGATTTTAAAAGAATATATGATTCGGGGTCTAGTAAAAAAAGTATTAATTCTCGTTCCTGCTTCATTAGTAACTCAGTGGGTCATGGAGCTAAATTCAAAATTCTTTATTCCAGCTGTTTCCCAACGAAAAAGCTATGTTTGGGAGCAGTTTGATGTCGTAGTATCATCAATTGATACCGCAAAGCGAAGCCCTCATCGCGAAATTATTTTTGAACAAAATTATGATTTAATCATTATTGATGAGGCTCATAAGCTAAAAAACAATAAAACAAAAAACTATGAGTTTGTCCAAAGCTTAAAAAAGAAATTTTGTTTATTGCTAACAGCTACTCCGATTCAAAATCGAATTGAAGAAATCTTTAATCTCGTTTCATTACTTAAGCCTGGTCATTTAGGAAATGAAACAGCGTTTTTTGAAAAATATAAACGGGAAGCCCGTTCCATTAACGATGACCAGCATTTAAAAGATCTCGTCAATAAAGTGATGATTCGCAACCGTAGAGCTGATACAGGGATCGAATGGACGAAACGAAAAGTCGAGACCATCCCGATTGAATTTACCGCGGAGGAAAAAAACTTATATGATTCCATCTCTAACTTGCGTTCTGAAGATAATTGGATTACTTCAAGCCAATTTTCATTAATGACCCTGCAGCGGGAGGCCTGTAGCAGTCGTGAAGCAGTTTATTTTACATTAAAGAACATGCTCGAAAAACAAGAAAATCCAACGCCCTATTTTGCCGAAACAGTTCAAACATTAATGGCAAAAGTGGAGGCGATTCAAACTAACTCAAAAGCAAATAAGGCGCTTGAATTAATCCAATCCGTTAATGATAAAGTAATTATTTTTACAGAATATCGGGCAACCCAAATGTATCTGCAATGGTTTCTTAAACAGCATGGCATTACCTCCGTTCCGTTCCGAGGCGGTTTTAAGCGCGGCAAAAAAGATTGGATGAGGGAACTGTTTCAGAAGCAGGCTCAGGTGTTAATTGCCACTGAAGCGGGTGGCGAGGGGATAAACCTGCAGTTTTGTAACCACATCATCAATTTTGATTTACCATGGAATCCGATGCGATTGGAGCAACGGATTGGCCGGATTCACCGACTCGGTCAGGAAAAGGATGTAATGATTTATAATCTTGCTACAAAAAACACAGTGGAAGAGCATATTTTAAAGCTGTTATATGAGAAAATCCATCTGTTTGAGAAAGTAATTGGCGAGCTGGATGACATTTTAACGAAATTAGAGTTTGGCAATTTCGAAGATCATTTGATCGATATCTTTGGCCATTCAGCATCTGAAGGTGAAATGCGGATTAAGATGGAGAATTTAACTTCGATGATTCAATTTGCCGAAGAAATGAAAGCAGGTGAAACAAGTGCAGCAGCAGGAAATTCATAATTTTTTAGAACGCTATTTTCAATCAAACAGCTGTGAAATTTTAGACAATCAACGTGGATACATGGTTGTTCAGCTAACAAATGAGCTGGATAAAGAATTAATGAACCGCCCCTTCTATTGGCATTATCTTGAGAAAACGGGCGGAATTCCAAACCCGATGATACTAACGTTAATCACAAATTCCCAAATGGCGCCGGATCATGTTAAGGGAGAAACGATCCATTTTGGCTCGCCCCGTCTCCATCAAATTTTCAAGTCTGCAAAAAGCTTAGCAGGCTATATCCGGCTCTACGAAAATCACAATCAAAGCCCCGGTAGGCAAACACCGATGTACCCTTGGCTCGGGCTTAATGTAAAAATCTCCTACCAATGTGATCGCAAGCGTGATGTTTTTAAATCGATTGGGCTCCAGCTAATTAACGGAGGAATGATTGAAAATTTTCATGATCGGCTCCTGCAAATTTCCTTAACTCCCAAAATCCCTGACTATTCTTTTACCTTATCCCCGCTTGTTATGCCGAAAAGCGGTATAAAAAGAATAGAACAATACTTAAGAACTGGCATCGAGCAAGAAAATCACACGTGGGCAGATGAAGCAAGAATGAGATGGAAGCAAGACTTAGATCTCCTGCATCACTTTTATGAAGAGGATGAAAATAATGAGAACTTTGAAGTAGAAAGAAAAGCCTTACAAGAACAGTATGAACCAAAAATCAAGATCGAGATTATTAACGGCGGCTTGTTTTATTTAACTGACAACGCGATTGAAAAACTTCCTATTTAGTAATCGGATAAACCCAGCTCTTAGGTACGTAAGCGCGAATATACCAATAAACAAACGAAGGAGACTAGCCGCAATACGGTTAGTCTCCTCTGCTATTTCCTCCGTTTCAACATCGTGATTACTGCGTAGGGGATAACCCCAAACCAGTGATATAAAAACGGTTCTTTTGTCTCTTTTTTTTCGTGCTTTTGTTTCTTTCTAATATCCTTTGGCTGATCAATATATTTTACAAATGTTTGGGTTATATATTTGACGTAATCATTGGTTTTCATTGAACATACCTCCGTTCGTACTTCCGATAACAGTATGTCCAAATCTAATCCTTTAAAAACTTGAAATGATTTCTTTTACGATTGAAGCTACATCTTTCCCATTCGTATCCACCTTAACATGACAGCAATCCTCATAAATAGGGTGCCGCTGTTTGTATAAATCCAGGAGGGTATTTTGCTTATCTTGTTTCAGTAATGGTCTAGTTTGGTCGTTCTGGAGCCGCTCCAAAATAGCCTCAGGGTCAGCATCTAAAAAGACTACTACTCCATGTTCCTTCATCCACTGCCTATTTTCTTCTTTTAAAATAATTCCGCCCCCAGTCGTAATTACGGCATCCTTTGCCGGAAGCTCTTTTACCATATTCGCTTCAAGCTCTCTGAAGTAAGCCTCCCCTTCTTCAGCGAATATTTCATTGATGCTTTTCCCCTCTTGTTTCACTATTTCTTCGTCCGTATCCAATACCGGCACTCCAAGAGCCGTAGCTAGTTTTTTACCAACCGTCGTTTTCCCGGCGCCCATTAAACCGATCAAATAAATTGCCCGCACTTTTCTATCCCCTGTTCAATTCTTTTCCACCCATTTTATCATTTTTTTGAGAGATTTGTTATAATAAGCAAACCCAATTGCCTTTTCACCAGTTGTAAGGGTTATTGTAAAAGTAATTTTCAGTGTAGTCCCGAGATCCTCTTTACTAAAGTTCACTCTCCCCCTTGTTAAATTCAATACTCCCGTGTTCATAATTGGGTCCCCATTCTGCAATTGAATTTCAAGTTTTCTTACAGAATATAAAAATAAGTATTCCTGCTTTAAGATTGATTCTGTTTCATGGGCTAGTTTTTTTTCAATGACATATTGCTGAGTATAGATGGCAAAAAAGGTCGAAGCTAATAAAAGAATGGTAAAAGAAAGAGGATAGATAAACCCTTTTTGATTATGAAGCATTCAATAAACCACATCCCTAATCAGGACAGGCACGGCTTCTCGATATTGATTGCCGTATAGATCCGTAACACTTACAGATACCCCGTTAAGGAGCCTTTCAAATTGAAAAGAATGAACTTGTTGTAACAGGATTTCATGTCCTTTATTATCCACTCTTCGCCTTAAATTTGCCCCATATTTCTCATAAATGATTAATTGTCCATCTCTTTCTAATTGCAATCTTTGACTGGAAACAGAAATATTTTGACTCATTCTTATTTCCTTTTTGATTTGGCTTATAAAAATCTCCCACTCTAAGCGTTGAATCCTCATTTCAATAGGATGCTGATGGATAAGGATTGGGACGATCACAGGTAAGAAAGAAACAATTAGACAAAAAATTGAAAAGGATAGAAGCACTTCCGCAAGTGTAAACCCTCTACTGTTCAGGACTTTGACATGTTTTATGGACGTTTGCATCAACATCTTTATACTCAACACACACCTTTTTTTGTGACATCTCCTCACTCCAGCGGATTTCGTACGTTGTGCCATTTAACAAGAGACTTTTATCCTTTATTGAGTCTCCTTCATCCACCAACAGTTCTAATTCATCATACAAAAGATGGAGGGCCGTGTTTTGTAACCTAAGTAGTTCAGCTTGCTTAGAAACCACCATAACCATTGGTAATAAGAATCCAGTTACTAAAAGCCAGGCTGTTAATGATAAGAGCATCTCAGCTAAAAAATACCCCTCATTCCTTCGTAACATAGAACCTCCCTTTTCCAATTTGAAACGTCATTCGATACGTTTCAGCTCCGATTCTGATAAAAAAGGAGCCGAAACGTGATATATTACCATCCGCTAAAAATTGAAAATAAAGTGGTAAAGTACCCTCGGTAATTTTAATTTCATTAGAGTACTCTCGTTCCAAAAGGATTGGACCATTTATATTTTCTCGAAAATAATAATAATTCCGCTCTGACATGATGTTTACTGTTATCGTAGTCTGGTGTGAGATGGCATACTGCTGTGCTAAAAACAAATCGGATTTTAACTGAGAAAAAAACACGCTCTTCTCCAGGTAATAGTATTGGGGTTTTAGTAAAAAGAGGGAGGCAAAAGAAATAACTAAGAAGATTGAAAATACCAAAAGCGTTTCAGTCAGAGTAAAACCCTTTTCATTCCAATCCATCAGGAGCCACTTTGAGCAACAGACACCTCACCATTCGATCCGATCACAATATTAGAAGATGACGGACAAGCGGTTTGTCCACTTTTTAAATAGCCATCATCAATTAAAGCTTGGAGATCGGCAGGGTATTGGTTATGGTCCATTTTATAAGCCTGAACTTGAGCTTCAACCATTTTTACATAAGCCTTACAGCCTTTGTCATTAATGGTGGCGTTGTGTTTTGAAATATTTGGAATCGTAATAATTAGCAAAACCGAAATAACTAACAAAACAATCATCATTTCTATTAATGTGAAGCCCTTTTCATTTTTCATATTTTATCTCTCCTTAAAATAGTCGATTTATAATCCATCTAACATATGGAACATTGGCAGCAGTATCGCTAAATACATTGACACAATGGTAAAGCCGATCAGTAAGTACAAAAGGGGTTGAATAATTTTTAACTTCTTCTCAATCTGTCCCTCTAACATCACCACACAATGCTTACTGTAAAAGGAAAGCTCTTGAGCAAGCTTCCCACTATCCTGTCCGTGCTTAATAATATGAGCAAGCTCTTTTTCAAAAACAGTAAAGGTCGAAACAATCGTATCTAAGCGGTCGCCTGTCGATAGTTTTCGCCGTACTTCATTACAAACCTGTCCATAAAAAGGCTGCTCAAGATTATTCTCAAACATCGTTAACGCTTCTAAAACCGATAAACCGCCTGATAACAAGTAGCTCATTTGGATCGAAAAATAATGAGTAAACCAGCTTTTAGTTAAGGATCCAATAATCGGGATTTTAACCACTTGGCATCTTTTTTCTAGAGGTGATAGGTGTCGGAATCGAATCAGGTAGTACATTAACAGAATGAGGAATATGACTAGGAAGCTAAATAACAAAAGTGGAACAAACTCACTAAACAAGGTAATAAAGCTAGTAAAAACATTCGGTTTAAGATTCATCGATGCAAAAATAGAATGAAACCTTGGAAGTAAAACTTGTTGTACAAAGTAAAACAAAATCGCAGTAATAACCATTAACACTGCCGGATAATTAAACATTTTGATCATTCGTTTAACATCTTGATTTCGTTTTAAAATAAACGTACTTCCCTCTTGAATCGCTTCTGCTAAACCGCCGTGCTGTTCGGCGAAATAAACATAGCCAACCAAGCTTTTATTAAAGTGAAGTTTTGTTAATATTTGATGCAAAGGATATCCTTCACTTAGTTGTAAAATGCAGCTTTGTATCGCTGTTTTTTTGTTGTCAGGGAAATAAAAGGCCAAGCTCTCAATCGCCTCAGCTAGAGAATAGCCCCGTGAAAGTAATTCCCCGGTCCTTTGTAAAAATAGTGCTTGCTGCTCTTGGCTCCATTTTTTACTCATCTTGAAACACCCAACGCTCGTATTCATCTTCTTTAATAAAGCCTAAGGCAATTCCCTTTTTAATATAGTCCTTCAAAGTTCGATAAGGGTAATAATCCTGGGGCCGTTCTCCCTGCACTTCTTTCAATACATTCGATAAAGCTTTCCCGCTTAATAATTCCATAACATTTGCCCGTTTCCATCTTCCAGAGGAAAAGCAATATGGTGAGCATTCATGGCTGCAGAATGGGCAAGTTAGTTCTACTAATCTCTGTGCTGTTACAGCGACAAGTGTTTGTTCAATTTCTAACCAGTTCACCCCAAATTCTTTTAATCGGAATAGCGCTCCCTTCGCATTACGAGTATGGAGAGTACTCAACACTAAATGGCCCGTTAAAGCGGCTCTGACAGCAATTTGAGCCGTTTCAGCATCTCTTATCTCACCGACCATAATAATGTCGGGGTCATGCCTTAAAATAGCTTTAAGACCCGTAGTGTAGGACACACCAGCTTTCTCATTTACTTGCACCTGAAGCACCTTGTCATATTCTTTTTCGATGGGATCTTCCAATGTGATGACATTTCTTTGGAATAAATGTGAGGTTTCATTTAACAGAGAATAGAGCGTAGTGGTCTTTCCTGAACCGGTTGGTCCTGTGAAAATAATTAAACCGTGAGAATGCTTTAAGAGGGCAAATAATTTTCTTGTCATAACTGGGAACAAACAGAGTTGATAGAATGGGATATGCTGCTGTTGTGGCAATAAGCGGATCACTAAACTTTCACTGTTGCTAGCGGGCAAAGTTGATAAACGGAGGCCAATTATGCGTTGATCTACCTCATAGGAAAAAGCACCACTTTGAGGCCGCCTTCGCTCCCCAATGTCCATGGATGCAGTAAATTTAAAGTGGGAAATAAGTCGATCACAATCTTGTTTCGGAAGGGAGTATTTAGGGATCAATTTGTTTCCAATTCTAAGTTGTACAAGGGTGTCTGCTTTACGGGGGAGGAAATGGATGTCGGTTGCACTGTTGCGGACTGCGTCAGTAATGACTCTTTCGGCTAATTGCTCGATCGAGCTCAAAATGAATTTTCACCACCTTTTTTTATGATGAATGTTAGATTCGAGATTATTCGATTAATTCCTTCATGTTTTTTAAAATATTTTTGTATAAAATCAAAACTTTATCTCATAATATTATCGATTCATCTTTTAAAATATGTTTTGGGCTATAGCCAAGCGGTAAGGCAACGGACTTTGACTCCGTCATGCGTTGGTTCGAATCCAGCTAGCCCAGTCCGAAAAGCACAACGATAGCACCCCTTCTAAAGTGACAAAAAACGCAAATATTCTAATTAATTTTCCATATTTCGACATTCGAAATGGTAACAGTTCTCAATTATAACAGTTCAACTAGATCTTGGAAAAAACCTTATCATTACTAGCTTCGTTCTTTTATATAACAGCTTTGATCTGTTCAACATTTCGACATTTTCTTGTGAACTTTTTATAAACATATAGTGTTAACCTTGGAAACCTCATTCCCAACTTCCAATACCTGTATTATAATGTTACTAAACTAATGTAGTTCTGAGGTGAACATGAATGGAGCAAACCTTAAAAATAACGAATGTATTATCTGATCCAACGCGTTATTATATCTATCAATACATTACCAAACGCCACCAAGAGGTCACAGTTCAAGAAATAGCGGACGGCTTTAATATTCATCCAAACGTTGCTCGACTTCATTTGTCGAAACTTGAAGATGTTAACATGCTTGTCTCTGAAACAAAGAAAACAGGTAAAGGCGGAAGACCAAGCCGACTCTATCGTTTAAGCGATGATGTCATCCAGCTTAACTTCCCATATCGTGACTATCAATTATTGGCTAACATTGCTATGCAAACAATGTTTTCATTAGGTGAAGAAGGCAAAAAAGCCCTTTACACTACAGGAAAACGCTTTGGCGCTGAACTAATCGAGCAAGAAATGGCTTCGCAGCATCAAAACAGTGAAGAATTATCCTTTGACCAAAAGCTAAACATTATTAAAAGCGCGGCTACACTTGCTGGTTTCTATCCTGATTTTGAAGCAAATGAAGATCAGACAAAAATCTATTTCGAAATCTTTAATTGTCCTTTCAAGGAAGTAGCAGCTGATCATACAGAAGCTGTATGTAGCATGCATTATCAATTCTTAAAGGGTATGTTTGAATCTTTATTTTCCTCTATTGAACTCGTTGAAAAAGAGAATATGATAACTGGCTGTAATTCCTGCAGCTATCAAGCTTTAGTCCATATTCAATAATTCCTGCTCACTTTCTTGTTTGAAAGTGGCCCCTTGTCCAAAATAGTGAAATTTTGTTTGATTTTTTCGACATTTCATTTATAATATTGATGTGATGGACAATAGGGGTTAAAGGAGGGATACCGATGGATCGCATGTACAGAGTTTTAGGATTCTGGACAGGTATTTTCGCAGTCATGTTTTATTTAGGTGATATGTTTACCACGTCCTTAATTTTCTTCGGTCAAACTGGATTTTTCGTCTTGTTAAGCTACTTGAAATTGTCCGAACGCATGTATATTTATATCTTCGGTGCTTATTTAACGGTTTTCTTTGTAGGTTTTACATACTGGACAACCTTTATGATGGTACCGGGGGCGACGCACTAAAGTTTTAGCCATAAAAAAAGCGATGGGTTTTTCCATCGCTTTTTTTATTTTCTTCCATTCCAATCGGTGGCGAATGTCGGTAATCCTTTGTGCTGAAGAATAGCGTGAAAAGATGAGCTAATCCCTGAAGGCATGATTAAGCTTCTGATTGCTCTGTTTCGCTTGCTTGTTTCTGAAAACGGGTTTGGATCAAAATGGTTTTGCAGCTCCTCTAATATCCCAATGGAAAGAAAAAATTGGTCCTGTCTTAATTTATCAATATAAGTAAGACCCGACTTTTCTCCAAATTCAATCAGTGCATCAAAGTGAACGTGACTTGTAATATCCATATCTCCTGGATGTAACAGGATATCGTTAACCATCTGGTGCTTAAAATAACCTCTTAAACTTCCCTCTTTTCTTTGTGGCTCCATCCATTCCACATTTGTATAGCCATAATCTACAGTTACGGCTATCCCCCTCAAAAGTACCTTTGAAAGAGAAGGGATTAAATCCAGCATTGCCAGCGGTATTTCTATTCTTTGCCCCTCATTTATCTCAAGCTTTTGCATAAACATAAAATCTACTATTCTTTCATTGTTGAGCGGAACCGGCTTTTCAATAAGTCGATTGTTTTCCATAGTAACCATTACTTCAAAAAGTTCATTGCCTTGTTTCTGAATTACATGTACAGGAAGTGCATCAAATAATTCATTTGAAAAAAGGAACCCTTCAAAAGGTGTAACGTCATCAAGGCTTTTTACTTGTTTTAGATGATTACCCATTTGAAGCTTTCCTTGCTGCAGCTTACGATGAAAAGGGCTAGCCTCAACCATTGTATAATTTAAGGGAATAGTCATGATTTGATTCCATTCATTTATAAACGATTGGGCAAATCGGCCCGTACCCGCACCAATTTCACAAACATTTGCAGGCAATCCATAGTTGACAACAATTTGACTAAACCATTTAGCCATCAACTTTCCATAAATATCTGATACATTACTTGTAGTAAAAAAATCACCTTCTCTGCCAATTTTCTCGCGTTCCTTCATGTAGTAGCCAAGTTCATCGTGATATAATACCATATCAATAAAATCAGCATAGGTAATATATTGGTTCGGTGCATTGAGGATATGATTTTTTAATAAATGTTCCATAATCTCTCCTTTTTTATTTTCCACTATTGACATAGTGTTAACTTTATAATAAGGTTAAAGTAGCTTAACTTTATCCCCTCCCATAATGTATAGAACATCCCCCAGAAAAACCCTTCTCTCTTGAGAAGGGTTTTTCATTTTTTCAAAAGGACTACACGAATGAACTGGAGTCGTAACATCTAAAAATTTTTCCTAATTAAAAGCCATTTAAATATGGATTGGAATCCATTTCTTGGGCAATGGTCGTAATCGATCCATGACCGGAAAGGACAATCGTTTTTTCAGGTAAAGTCAGCAATTTTTCATGGATGCTATTGATCAGCTGTTGATGATTTCCACCTGTTAAATCGGTCCGACCTATGCTTCCATTAAATAACGCGTCGCCTGCAAGCACGATTCCTTTGCTTTTGAAATAAAATGAAACACTGCCTGGTGAATGACCGGGTGTCTCAAAAATTTGAAAATCGAATGAACCAATCCGAAATTCCTTCTCTTCAGATAGGATATAATCTGCGGGCTTTACCCGAACCAATTTTCCGAAAAATTGAGATCCATTAAGGGATGGGTTCAGCAGCCATTTTGCTTCCTTCTCATGAACATAAACAGGGATTTGAAAGTGATCTCTAATCAAATCAACTGCACCGATATGATCGAAATGAGCATGGGTTAACAGGATCGCTTTGGGCTTAAGTTTTTGCGAAGTGATGATATGAATTAATTTGTCCCCTTCTTCACCTGGATCTATAACTAAACATTCCTCATCTTTTATTATTAAGTAACAATTCGTTTGCAATGGCCCCAAAGGTATTTGCTTCCATTCCATAAAAAAACCTCCAATATATATGTGATTTTCCACTTGCCTGAGTTTTTACACCCCTTTTATGGGAAAATCTATAAGTTTATTCTACAATATTTGTTAAGAGGAGTAAAAGTAGCATAGCTTAGATATCATAGTATACAAGAGCTACTACATCGGGTAATGACTCTATTCTAATCTAATCAGAACTGTTTTTTGGACCTCGACAAATGAATAAAAAAACTATAAAATAGAAACGAATGTGAATATTTTGGATATTACATACAAAGAGGGACAAAGGAAGTTGCTCAAAGCTTCGTTTTGAGTTACTTAAAACACTTTTGTAAAAGGGGGATATGTTATGGGCTTAGTCATTATTTTTGCTGTAGTAACAATTTTTGCTGGTTATGGGGCATTTAGTGCATTAAAGAACAAGAATTTCCTTGGTCTATTTTTTGGTGCAGCATCTTTTGCTGTTTTCGGCTGGTTTACTGTCATGACTCTTTTAAACCATGGGTTTCCAACTGCGCACTAATTTATTGTTTTTATCAAATGGATGGGTTTACATCGAATAAAACGGGCTGCTTTCAGGCAGCCCGTTTTATTTTTATTCTTTTACCATTGAGACGGTTTTCTTCGAACGAAGATCAATTATGTTTTCAAATTGATATCCATATAAACATAAGTCCCCATTAGGAGAACATTGAATCGGTTTATTTTCCATGTCCTCCAATATAACCTCTTCTTTTTTGACATCTAGGTGATAACGTACCAATTGAAACCCTTCCTTATATGTGTCTGCTGAACCACTTGATAGTGGACGAAAGGTAATAAACTGATGATGTTGATCATTAAAATCGTGAAAGGGAATGAGCCAGTCAGCATATCTAGTTAACTGAGGAAGCTTAAAAGTTTGAAGAAGTTTAAGTTGATTTGAATAAAAACTGTATACCGCTTCGTTTTTGTCTTCGCCGTCAATAGATAAGGTTAACAATACATCTTGAAAAGCAAACAATTGGAAAACATTTGTTAAATGGACTTGCTCCACCTTGGTTTCTGCCGTATTTTGTTTGATTACAGGGGCGAAAAAAGCCAAATCATCTAAATCCCAATCTAAATAAAGCCATTCATCACTGGTTAACCAAACTGCAAATGGTTGTTTCGTTAACAAGCTTTCTTTAAATTCTTGAGATTGGATGTGTAAAATCGAGACCGTAAAATCCCATTGTTCATCAAATGATGTCACTAAAATACGATCTTCATTGAAGGAATTCCACACAAATGCCAATTCCGATGAAAGAATGGTTTTACGAGTAAGAATTTTTCCTTCATCATTTATAACTGTCATAATCCCCTGCTCACTTGAGGAAGAAGAATGGATTAGTAGTTTTTCTCGTGAAGGGCTAATTATTACTTCTAAAATTGGTTCTGGACTTTCCAACACTTTTTCCGATTTTCCTGAAAAGATATTATATGTATACAGAGATGAACCTTGATCGAAGTTCGTATAATAAACAATGGTTTCATCATCAATCCATCCCGCAATTTTGCCAAGTTCACCATTGGAAATGGGGATTGGATTCTGAATCTTCCTTTTGGTAGTTGACTGCCCATTTTGTTTGGATTCATTTCCAGGCTCCTGTTTTACTTCACGTCCATTTGCCGATTTTCCCTCTGTGCAACCGGTAAGGAGCAAAATTGAAATAAAAAGCAAACATAAAGCAAAGGCAAATCTTGTTCTTACCATACCATCCCCACACCCCCTTTTTATTCCTCAAATAACAATACGTAAAAAATTTAAAAATGTTTCACCAAATTCTTCTAATTTCTATTTTAACAGGAAAAAAAGCCGAGACACCGGCTTTACTAATTTTTTTAAATGTTTTTACAATGAGTTTTATTTTATAGACTTTCCCTTCAAAAAACAAGATTCACAATGAGTAAAAATAAATTTTACATATAAAAAGACGCAATTAATATCGGTAAAGTTTTATGATAAATAGAATTAAATTGTGAAAAAGGTAATGGATTAATCCCCTTTCCCAGTTCGAGTGTAAAACCCGGTTTGCGAAATTCCTGAATAAACCAGTCTTTATAGCCAGCATGGGAATCAACATATTGAACCGCTTTATATCCGCTCACCCGCTCAAACTCGTTGGCAATAGCTGCTGACTCTGGTGGTTCCAAGCCTTCATACCCCCAATAAAACTCCTCCCCTTGGGTATGAAGAGCAACCAGACGATCAAATTGTGAGTTCTGAGCTAAAGCAGCCATCGCAATGGCTTCAGGCTCTGTTAGCGGAGCTTCACCAGGATAATCGCGAGGAGCAGGTGCTTTGGGTTCCTTTCGCACCTTTTCAATCTCCCAATTTGCGGAAAATTGATTATTTAAATCCACGCCTCGGATATTTGCTTTCCACGCGGTAAAATCCGTGCTTCCTCCGTTTATTTTTACAACATCGTTCCGAATTGATTCAGGAGGTCCGTTTAAAATGAGATCAACCCCATCAGGATTTACCATCGGGACAACAGATAAGCTGATCCTTTGATAAAATGGCGCCATGAAAACACCATTAATCGAATGCCAATTAGTTAAAGCCAATAAGTAATCATTTAAAAATCTCATTATTATAGATGTGGTAATCCATTCATTAGCATGGAAGGATGCATTTATATTGATTTTCTTATCACCGCTGCCAAGCCGAATTTCCGGAATAGCATTTCCAAGTACTGATTCTCCAATCGAATTCACTTTAATGAAAGGGTAAATGTTTTGTAATGATAGGATGTCTGTGCACATAGTTGAATAATCATAGTGCATTTTCCGATTTATTAGCGGGGTGATAACACGCTTAGGTATTATTAAGTTTTCTCCCTTTATCAAAGCATTCGGATTAGCAGACTGATTAAGGATTACAATCGCATCAGGTGCTATCTTGCATGAATTGGCTACGCTCCAAATCGTGTCTCCTTCTTTAACACAATACGGTAATGAAACAAAACCAGGAATATTAATTTCATCTCCAGCACCAAGTTTTTTTGGATTAGAATCAGGATTAGAATCAATAATAAGATTTAACGGTAAAGTAAATAGCTGACTATAGTATTCGAAAGAATCATTTGTTCTAACCTGTATCTTCATGACTATCCTCCTTTCCCGTCACATAATAACTTTATGAACTCTTTAAAAAATTTATTTCGGATTTAGATTGGATTGAGATGCACCTTGGTTAAATCTGAGTAAATCGCCATTAATAATTTTATCAGAGTAATTCAGCCCTGTTTTTGCTTTTTCCAGATAAGGCTCGCAATTGATTCTTTCGGCAGGTTCTCCCGTATCTTTTCGATAGCACGTGTCTTTTGTATATAGATAATCCTTTGTAATAATGCTTCCGTCCCTTAATACGGTAAAGTCCTTGTCTTCTTTTGAAAATAAATCTGTACCAAATTCGATATTTCCTTTCGTCTCAATCCCCAGCAGGTGAAGTAATGTCGGTTTAACATCAATCTGACCTGAAACAGTTGAAATGGTTTTGCCTGTTTGTCCTGGGATATGGATGATCAAAGGCACCCTTTGTAATTGAGCACTTTCAAAAGGAGTTATTTCCACTCCCAAAAACTCTCCCATTGCCTTATTATGGTTTTCAGAAATTCCATAATGATCCCCATAAAGGATGATGATCGAGTTTTCGTATAATCCATTCACCTTTAGCTGTTGGACAAACCGTTTTATTGCTTCGTCAGTATATCGAACGGTTAAAAAATAATTATTCACGGTTTTATCTTCAGAATTATATGGAGCTATAGACTGTGATTGTTCATCTAATTCAAACGGAAAATGATTCGTTAAGGTAATCATTTTCACATAAAAAGGTTGGGGCATTTCGGTTAAATGCCTCATCGATTGATCGAAAAAATCTACATCCTTAAGCCCCCACCCAACAGAATTCGTATCATTTACTTGATAATCTTCTAAACTATAAAATCGTTCGTACCCCAAGGAATCATACATAATATCTCTGTTCCAAAACGTTTTATTATTAGCATGCATGGACGCAGTATAATAGCCACGATTATGTAGAATTTCAGGTGTTGCACTATACTTATTTCCCGAGTGAGTGAAAAAAACGGCGCCTCTGCTTAACGGATAAAGCGAATTTTCAATAATAAATTCAGAATCAGAAGTTTTGCCTTGCCCTGTTTGATGATAAAAGTTATCAAAATAATAACTTTCTTTAATAAATTGGTTTAGAAATGGTGTGATTTCTTGTCCATTAACAGTCTCATTGATGACAAAGTTCTGCATGGATTCCATCGAAATGAGGATAATATTTTTCCCCTTCGCAATCCCAAACAAGTCTTGATTTGGTTGTTGATAATTTGCATTGATATAGTTATTAATTTCCACTAGTTCACTACCATCAGCCATTGCCCGCTGTGCAGATGATTTTGACTGTAGAAACACATCATAAAGTTGATAGTTAAAAGCGCCAATATTTTTCACAAGCATTTCCCGATCAAATGTCCTTGTAAGTAATTGAGGACGTTCCATTTCTGCTAACCCAAGATTAAAAAAGCCAATCGCACAGGCTAACAGAAAATATATCTTTCTCTCTTGTTTACTAGCCTGAAAATTAGTAAACACATTTGCCTTTCCTTTAAATAAAAAAAGCAGCACAAAAAAGTCGGTGAAATAAAAAGCATCGCTAAACTTAACTAATTCATGAAAACTGCTGCCAAGATCATTTAAATTGCTCGTTTGAAACAATACAGGTATCGTTAAATAATCATTGAAGAATCGATAAAATAACACATTTGCAAACAATGTGACGGAGAGGAGAAAGCTTGATGTTAAAAGGTAGCGTTTTTGCTTTTTCACATTCAAAAAAAGGCTTATCCCGAAAACAATTAACAAGAAGCTAAGGGGATTAATAAATAAAATAATTTCCTGTGTCCAGTTTTCTATTTTTATATCAAAGCTAGTTTTATAAACAATATAGGTTTTCAGCCAAAGCAATATTGTAGCGGTGATGATCATTGCTCCTTTTGGCCATTTTTTGATATACATAGGAATACCTCCCGAGACAAACGGAGTATTATCTTTTATCATATACGGCTGTCCTTTAAATAAGACGAATTATAACTAAAAAAGTTTCAAGGTTTGTCCAATTTTTGGATAAAACACTCGCTGCTTTACAACTTAATCACAGCAAAAAAAAAGCGCCCTTAGGCGAAATGAACTTTATTGTGTATTGAACAGCCAGGCCGAGGCTAGGTACTTTAACCTCGAGCCAGCTTGTCTCTTTCTAGTTGAATTTCATGTCTTAACACTTGCAAGGCCACCTGGAGATCTTGCTTTTCAATCAGTTTAGAATAGAAAAGTTCCTTTATTTCATCTTCCATTAACTCAAGATCAGCTAAGCGGTCACCTACGTAAATAATCGTTCCGTATTGCTTTAAAAATTGTTGTATATCATAAATTGTTTTCATCGTTCAACCCCGCATTCCTGTTTCATCTCAAATTATAATCGAAACAGAAAATTGGCTCAAGCAAAAACGGGTAAGACTGCCACCACGTCTGTTTACTGTTATCGATCCGGGTCTTTAGGATGTAAAATTCGAGGACGACGGTTCTTGAGTGGAATTGGCGATCGAACTAATACATCTCGAAAGGCACGGAAATTAAACGGAATAAATGGCCATAAATATGGGACCCCAAACGAATTCATTCTCGCTAATAGGATAATGAATAGGACAAACCCAATAACTAAGCCATATGCATGGAACATTGCTGTAACAATCAGCAGTCCAATGCGAATAATCCTATTAGCCAGGCTCATTTCATAGCTTGGAGTGGCAAATGTACCAATTGCAGCAATCGCCAAATAGAGGATGACTTCATTTGTAAACAGACCCACCTCAACAGCAACTTGACCAATCATTAATGCCGCCACGAGACCTAAAGCAGTTGCTAATGATGATGGGGTATGTATGGCTGCCATCCTTAGAATATCCAATCCCACTTCCGCTAACAAGAATTGCAGCAGGAGCGGAACCTTTCCGGGATCATTTGGTCCGATAAACGATATTTGCTTTGGAACCAACTCCGGATCAATGGCAAATAAATACCAAAGGGGTAATAGGAAGATGGATGCCCAAACAGCAAAGTGCCGTACAATTCGCAAATAAGCACCCACTATCGGTTTATTTCGATATTCCTCGGCGTGCTGTAAATGGTGCCAAAAGGTAGTCGGAGTAATCATAACACTCGGTGATCCATCGACAATGATACAAACATGCCCTTCGTACAAATGCGTTGCTGCCGTATCTGGGCGTTCAGTATATCGGACGACAGGGTAAGGATTATAATGTCTTCCCGAGATAAATTCCTCGATCGTTTTTTCAGCCATCGGCAATCCATCGGTATCAATTTTTGAAATTGAATCCTTTACTTGTTTAACTATATCCGGGTCCGCGATATCTTCAATATAGCAAACTACAATATCCGTTTTAGAGCGTCGCCCTACCTGAAGGTATTCCATCCTTAATGTTCTGTCTCTAACCCTTCTTCTCGTTAAAGCTGTATTAAATACAATGGTCTCAACAAATCCATCCCGAGACCCCCGAACTACTCTTTCGATATCCGGTTCTTGTGGACCTCTTACCGGATAGGTACGGGCATCGATCAAGATGATTTTTTCAACACCATCGATTGCTAATGCTGTTGGGCCGGCTAAAACCGTATCCACCACTTTATCCAAATCATCGACCATTTCAATTTCAACATACGGGAGATATGTCTTCATTAAATTCTCAAGTACATTTGGTTCAAGCTTTTCTTTATCAAGATTAGCCAAGAATTTCATCAACAGATGGAGAATATCGTCCTTTACAAGCCCGTCTATTAAAAATAAAGCCATCCTGCGGTCCACATATTCTAAGTCTAACTGAATCACATCAAAGCTTTTTCCGATGCCTAGCTCCGGTCGTAAAAAGGCAATATTTTCCTCAATCTTTTTTTTAACAGGATTTTTTTTCATCTTCTACGAAACCCCTTGCCGATATTTTACAATATATTTCCATACGCACTAAAATCAGCATGGACAAGAACGAATGAAATCATACTTGGTAGTCAGGTACTTACGGCTAATATATTTCCGGGGAAAGAAAAAAGATGAGGTGAAAGGAAAAAAGGTCTAAACCTCTCTCCAATCAACCCCATCTCAATATTTTTAATTAGAATTTTCATGAATAGATTTTTGAAGTAAATATTGATTAATTTCCTTAACCAGATCCTTGTAATCTGACCGTGTCGGATCTAATTTTAAAGCTTTCGATGCATGTTCTTTTGCTTTTTCTAAATTATTTTCGTTTAAGTAAAGGAGCGCTAAATTATAATAGGCTTCCTCAAAGTTGGCATCCATTTTAATTACTTCAAAAAGGTGCTGTTTAGCTTGAGTAGTCAGTCCCTTTTGGATCTCAACATAGGACATTAAAAATAATAAATCAGCCGAGTTCTCACCTCGATTTTGTACCTCCTTTAGAACCTCGTAGGCACCATCATAATCCTCTTTTTCAACATAGAGTTGTGCTAATACAAAGCTTGAATGAGT
Organism: Neobacillus terrisolis; assembly: GCF_051233475.1. Classification (NCBI taxonomy): domain Bacteria; kingdom Bacillati; phylum Bacillota; class Bacilli; order Caryophanales; family Bacillaceae; genus Neobacillus; species Neobacillus terrisolis. Next base: position 105,613 of record NZ_JBKFGH010000018.1, read on the forward strand.
ATCGATGGCACGCGTTGATTCACCAAATCCATATTGAAGAAGGATAAATACGAGAATAGAACTCATAACAGTAAACATAAGTTGAGAAACCGGCTTTTTAGCCTTAGGAAAATGTAAAACTCCTGCAGCAAGAAAACCGCCAATTAGACCACCAATATGACCGGCATTGTCGATGTTATTCATCGAAAATCCAAACACTAAATTTAAGCCAATTACAAATAGGATGTTCATACCCATTGTTCGAAAAAATAATTTTGGATATATTACCCCAAAATATAATAAAGCACCAAAACATCCAAAAATCGCCCCGCTGGCGCCAGCCGACAGATTGGGGCTGAAGGCAAAGCTTGCCACAGACCCTGCAAATCCAGCAAAAAGATAGATCAATACAAAACGAAAACTTCCAAAAATCCGTTCAACTAAGGGTCCCATATAAAATAATGCTATCGAATTCATTAATAAATGTAAAAAGCCGATATGAAGAAACATAGGCGTAAAAAAGCGCCACCATTCCCCTTCAAGGATCAAAGGATTAAACTTGGCTCCGAACTGTATAAGGGTAGATGAATTGGTGCTCCCGCCCATAAATTCCATTATCATCAAAATTCCGATTTGAATAACTAAAAATACATATGTAAACAGCGGTTTCCCGTTCTCAAAAATCGCTTTTTCTTTCTTTGCCATCATCACAGTGTGAGCAAGTGTTAATTGTTTAATAGTTTGTATATCTTGCTCATTATACTCCCCATCAAGCGTAACTTCGATCGGGAACCCTAAAATCGCGCTAAGCTCTTGTAATGATTTCTCAAGTTCATTAGGCATCAACATTGTCGTGCAAACTCGAGTCTTTTTGCTATTGGGCAAAACAAAGGGTTTTTCAATCCGAAATTGATAATCATCCACAGGGGGATAGGGAGTTATGTAGATATTCTGTATCGTTAATTCGCCTCTTATAAACCGCCTTCTAAAATTCTCACCAATGGCAGCGGTCATTTCGATATCTCTTTGCATCCAATTGCTCCAATCAACATTGTGGCGCAGTATTCTGATGATTTGTCCCTGTTTATTCGATGTATTTTCAAGCCAGAGTTCGTGATCATTCCCTTTCATTTGAATTAACCGATAATCATGTTTAGATATGAATAATTCGGCCAACCTCCAAAATAAATAATCCTCTTGGAAATTCAACTCTTCCCCTACTTTCTATGTAAACATGCTTTATGATGATTTTTAGTAAAGTCTCTAATTTTTGTTATTTAACAATATTATAAACCAAATTCAATCTGTAACCTAAATAACAACCTTGAAAAAATAAAAAGGCCCGAAAATAGGCCTTTTTACCATTGAGCTGGTCTTGAGAAAAAAGTTTGCATCATTTTATCCCGAACTCCAGGAATGCTTAACACAGAACCGACAAGCAGTTTACGAATAAAACCCTTTCCTAGAATGATATTTATTAATCGGTACCGATTCTTAAATGCCAAAAATCCAGCCAAACCAATCATAAAAATTGATGTAAAAGTTCGCATGGTTATCCCTCCTTTTATTATTGTGAGTTATATTTTTCAATATTATCCATGGAATAAGAAACAAAGAACATTTTCCTCAACATTAATAAAGGCTGCCATTAAAGGCAGCCTTCGTCAATTTTTATTTATGAAATGAAGATTTTATAATATTTTTTAGGACTTCAGCAGAATGCTTGAATTTTTCTTGTTCTTCTGGACTTAAGCTTAGTTCTACGACTTCACGAATACCGCTTCGATTCACAACAGCAGGAACACCAATAAATAAATCTTCCTGACCGTATTTATTTTCTAGATAAGCGGAAACTGTCAACACGGAATTTTCATTTTGTAAAATGGCTTTTGTTAGCCTTACTAGACCCATGGCAATTCCATAATATGTAGCACCTTTGCGCTGGATAATTTGATACGCAGCATCCCTTACATTAATAAATAATTCGTCAAGGTCCTCCTGGCGGAAATCCTTTTTCGTCTTCGCCCAAGCAGAGATAGGTAATCCTCCGATATCTGCATGACTCCAAACTGGAAGCTCTGTATCCCCATGTTCACCGATTATATAAGCATGAACGTTCCGAGGGTCGACTGCAAAATAATCTCCTAGTAAATAACGGAAACGTGCTGTATCCAAGATCGTACCAGAACCGATGACTCTTTCCTTTGGAAGCCCAGAAAATTTCCATGTTACATACGTTAAAATATCAACAGGATTTGTTGCAACGACAAAAATTCCGTCAAATCCGCTAGCCATTACTTGCTCGACAATTCCTTTGAAGATGGCAGTATTTTTTTCAACCAAATCAAGTCTTGTTTCACCAGGTTTTTGATTGGCACCTGCAGAAATAACAACAATGTCTGCATCTTTACAATCGGAATAATCTCCAAACCAAATTTTAGTTGCTGCAGGAGCAAATGGAAGTCCATGATTCAAATCCATTGCGTCTCCTTCAGACTTTTCCTTATTTAAGTCAATCATAACAAATTCTTCACTAACACCTTGATTCAGCATGGCAAAAGCATAACTTGACCCTACAAACCCAGTTCCAATTAATACAACTCTGTTAACGTGATCTCTCATAAGAAGTACCTCCTAGTTAGGAATTCATTATCATTATAACCATCTTTTTAAAAAAACATTTAGTCTTTCTAATTTATATTGTGCAACATTTCACAAACTTTTTCTAGGCTATTTTGATCGATGAAAGCGCCCTCTATATGGATATTTCGTTACAAAAGGTAAAAATTATATACGATACCAGAAATTGCAGCCAATAAACCGGAAAGAAAATTAACAACATCATTGTTCATAAACGAAAAACCTCTATTCAAACTAGCAGGTTGGTTACAGTGAACTTTTTTTTCGGTATCAGCTAAACATATAGGACATTTATATGATGCTTGCAGGAAAGCTCCTAAAATGGTATCAAAGATATTTCCTAGAAATCCGAACAGAAGAATGATAATAAGGTAAATATTTCCTAAACGGAATAGAAGGCTCGTTATAATCGCGATCAAAAATGCACCCAAAAAACCGGCAGTCGACCCGAGCATGCTGATTGCGCCAGACGTCCCCTTTTCGGATCTTTTAAATGTACGAATTAGTAAGGGGGGTTTTTTACTTAACGTGCCTAGTTCAGAAGCCCACGTATCTGAATTCGCACTTGCTATTGCAATTGAAAAACCCAATAGCCAAATATCATGTTCAAAAGAAAAGTTGAATATGCTGAAAATCGCCGCGATGCCCCCGTTGGCGATTACTTGCTGCCAATCGCGACGGGATCCCTTTACATGTTTTTCTTCAATCCTTTTCTTCAAATCCCGCTTGAATTTGGACCAAATACTTGAGGTAAAAAAGAATGTCCCTAACACAAATAATCCTTTCCATCCAAAGCCAAGCGCGACGGCTCCACCTATAATGGCAGCCGCTAAAGCCCCAGATTTAGTTAAAAACCGGAAAGAATACCCGCTAATAGCCGTAATGAAAATTACCGTTGCATAGATCATTATATTAATCATAAGTCACAATAACCTGACGATCGGTAATTATTTTTGGGACAGGCTGGTCATGTGTTTCAATCGGGAGGTGTTCGACCAATTGTAAATCAAAGGCGAGTGAAAGTTTATTTCCTTGGTAGTCCTTTAAGAAGCGGTCATAATATCCTCCTCCAAAACCAAGACGATAACCTTTTTCCAAAAAAGCAAGCCCTGGCACAATCAGAAGGTCAATCTCGTCGACCGTGACCTCATCTGTTACAGATTCAATCGGCTCATAAAGACCAAAAAAAACTGACTCTAGCTGTGAAAAGCGGTCAAGCTTTCTAAACTGAAGCAGTTTTGTTTTTGGTTCGCATTTTGGTACCACTACTGTTTTTCCTTGTTCCCATGCTTTCCGGATAATTTGATATGTATCGACTTCAGGAGGATTTGAAACTGTGATCCCTACTGTCTTTGCAGTAATCCAATCGGAATCCTGGTAGAGCCTTTGCGCAATTAAATAGGACTTTTCTTCATAGTTTGGTTTATTCAATAATGCTAATTTCTGTTTCATTTCCTGACGAAGCTGCTTTTTATCCATATACTCCCCTCCGTCTTGTTCAAATCAATTACAAGATACCCTCTTAAAAAAATGGCTTTGTTAATTTGTCTGTTGATTTCCGTTCCAGGTGCTCGCTTTCCGCGGGGGAGTCCGCGAGCCTCCTCAGCGCTAAAACGCCTGTGGGGTCTCTCGTGACACCTTCTCCCGCAGGAGTCTCGCACCTTCCACTCCAATCACCAGAGTGCCCAAAATCTATATGGTTCTTTAACACAGCTAAAAAATTAGACAACAAAAAAAGCAGCAGGAATCCCCCTACTGCTTATTTTGTTTCACGATGTGCTGTTGTACGCTTTTCTCTTGGGCAATATTTTTTAAGCTCAAGACGATCTGGATTGTTGCGTTTATTTTTTGTTGAAATATAGTTACGATCTCCACACTCTGTGCAAGCTAACGTAATATTCACGCGCATTAGAATTTCCCTCCAAACATTTACTTGCTTGTTCGTTCATACGACTTTTCTATAATATCACTTTTCAATCTGAAAAGCTAGTGTGTTTTTAAAACAACCTGATTAAGTCGAAGTAATTCCTCCTTTGTTTCCCCAGATATAATCCATGTATTTGCCTTACACGTTTTTGAGGCTGGTATATTCATATTAATCGTAAATAAACTGTTTGACGGACCATGTGACAAAGGCTGGTATTTTAAGGTTCCCTTTTTCTGGCAGTCCCAGAATTTATCGGTATAAATATTCCAGACTGGTTGAACCGTGTACTCATTTAGTAATGTCCCATTCATTTGACCATTTACTAAATGAATTGTCCGCCTCGCGAGATGATAAATAACCTTTTCTATTGGTGAAATAAAGGTAAGATCATCTTTTGCAAATTTTTCACAGCTATTTAGGACGATCAACTTTAGTTGCTTCATTTTTTCACTGTGGTTGGTAACAAATATATCAAAAAATCTAATTTTCGAATGAATATTTCGTTGGTTAATTTTAATGGAAATGGCTTCAGCTTGAATGAGTTTTTCAGTCCCATTTTTTACCCAAAAAATTTTCCCATCAATCCACAAACCAATTTTGCTTTTTAAAGGGTTTTGGATTGCTGAGAGATTAATCATTTTCTTTTTTATCCGAAACGATGTATTGGTTCTTATATTTGTTCTCATCATTACTCCCTGCCCTTCGTTATTTCTGGAAATATTTATACTTATACCGCGACTCTTCATATACCCTTTTAGTTTCGGAACCAATTCTTTGCCAGCTAAATAAACGCTGAACGATCTGCCGGCCATTTCCCCCAAGTTTGTCGGCAAATTGTTTATTATCTAATAAAAATTGGACCTGTTCTACTAAACTATCCTTATCACCTGGATTCATAAATAAGCCAGTCTTCATATGTTTAATAATCCCTTTTAACCCACCGGTTTTCGAAACAATCGTAGGTTTACCAAAAATCATTGATTCTAACGATACAATTCCAAAGGGTTCATAAAGACTCGGAAATATAGCTAACTCACATTGATCAAATAGCTTATTCCGTTCCGCGTCTCCGACGTATCCAACTAAAAACACATCGTTCTCAAGCCCATTATCTGCAATCATTCGCTCGTATTCAGAGAGCATGGGTCCTTTTCCAGCAATTATAAAGTAAAGGTCAGGATTTTTCTTTAGTAAATCTGGAACAGCTTCAATGATCGTTTCAAATCCCTTTTCTTTTACTAACCTTCCGATTGAAAATACTAATCTTTTATTCGGGTTTATTGGTAAATAATCAAGAGATTCTACTTCATTTGTTACACTGACATCTTGATCTATCCCATTGGCTATTACAGCAATATCCTCTTTTTTTACAGCAAAGACTTGATGAAGCTCTTCCCGCATGTATTCACTGCAGACAATTAACTGATCAGCCCCATTAATAAGCTGACGTTCTTTTTCATTAATAAATCGTTGCGTGTCCGTATAAATCCCGTTATTACGGCCATGCTCTAAAGAATGAATCGTTGCGATCAGCGGAACCTTTAATTCTTCCTTTAACATTAGGGCACTGGTACCGACAAGCCAATCATGAGCATGAATGATTGAAAACTGATTATTTATTGATAACTGCTTCACCTTTTCAATCATCGCTAAATTTAAGCCGCCAATCCAGGTAAGGAAATTGGGCTCCTGCTCATGTAAGGGAGTAATCCGATAAACATTTATTCCTTCAACATTTTCTGTGCTTGGTGTATTGTGAAGCTTTGTTGTCACAACATGAATTTCACAGTCTTCTTTTACAAGACTTTTGGCAAGCCCATAACAATGTCTAGCAAGGCCACCGATAATATTTGGAGGGAATTCCCATGTTAATATTAAAATGGACTGCTTCGACTTCATTTTTTGAATATCTTGAACCTCATCGCTGTGAACTAGTGACAACTCATCAAATACAGGGGGTTTTTGTTGGCTAGCGGCTTTTTGGGTCACTTTTTAGCCCCCTTTGGCACTGTCGTTTCGTAATAACTGTACGTACTAACGTGCTCGGACCATATTGGCAGGGAGTCTTTTGGTGAAGAGAGGTGTGCTGATGGTTTACTATCTATTCGTTGTTGTTCAATGTGACCATTACTTTCTTCGGTGGTTTGTATACTTTTTGACCGGATCAATGGGAAAAATTCAGTTTCTGATAGCTTTATTCCATATTCAAGACAATAGCTGCGATTCGGTTTTAGACCTTTAATGCTCCAATGCTCTTGTTTATCCTTAAGGATAAACTCATGCATTTCAAGAGCGTTACTTCCGTCAAACTGAATATATGTGACATCATATAATCTCAGAGCTTTTCGAAAATGGGAATAGGGATGTCCAAAGTAAAGATGGACAAAGTCAGATGAACTGGTTGGTATCGACCATTTTACAGTTACTTTATCTTTAGAAACTAATGAAACCATTAGCATTTCCTCAATCATTTAGCGTTCCTCTTTTCCTAAACTATTACTATATGATCTGCTTCTCTTAATTATCAATATTTTCTGTTATTTTAATGTTAACATTGTTGTTAAACCTTCTCAATAAACGCTTTTTGTCGGATTGTGCATACTCTGATAAGGAAAGGGATGTATGAATAAAAAAAGTTTACAAGAGGATTTTTACAAGAGGAAGCACGCTGATTCGACACAGCTTTCCAGTAAAGATAGTCGATTTCCGACATTTTATTTAAGAACAGCGGGGAATATTTACAAAAAAAAGAAAAGGCTTGAGGCCCTTTCTTTTCGTTTATTTATTCAAATCATAACGGCGACCTTTTACAAGGTAAAATACGTGCTCACCAATGTTCGTGACATGGTCTGCTGCTCTTTCCAAAAACCGGCACACGAATGAAAGATTGTTAACCTGTGACATATGCTCAGGATTTTTTTGATTGATTTCCAAAAGATCCTTTATTGTTTGCCCGTATAAATCATCCACCTGATCGTCCATTTCAGCAACCATTTTTGCTTTATTAACATCCTCTTCATTAAATGCCTCTAATGAAAGTCTTAACATTTCTGATGTAATTTGATGCATTTGTTTAATATGTTCAAGTGGCTTAATAAGAGGCTCATTACCAATACGAATCGCAGACTTAGCAATGTTCGTCGCAAAATCAGCAATCCGCTCAATATCATTAGCAATTTTGATAGCGACAATGATTCTTCTTAAATCAATTGCAACCGGCTGCTGCTTGGCAATCAAAAGAATGGCAAAATCATTAATTTCTTCTTCCATCAAATCAGCATCTGAATCATCTTCCATAATCTTCAAAGCCAATTCTACGTTGCCGGTATCAAGTGCTTCTACAGACTTCCCAAGAGCATCTATTGCAAAATTTCCAATCTCGAGCAATTTATTTTGTAATTCTTTTAAGTCCTCATTAAATTTTTCCCGTACTACCATGGTTGCTTCCTCCTTTTTTTGATAAGAAACAGAGCTGTCAAGTCTTTGATTGCTAATTATAACGGGTAATTACCCGAATCGTCCAGTAATGTAATCTTCTGTTCGCTTATCTGAAGGAGTTGAGAAGATCTTATTTGTATTTGCGTATTCAATTACCTCTCCATTTAAGAAAAATGCAGTCTTATCGGAAATCCTTGCCGCTTGCTGCATATTATGAGTCACGATAATAATACTAAAATTCTTCTTCAATTCCTGCACCAGTTCCTCAACTTTTAAAGTAGAAATAGGATCAAGCGCTGATGTTGGCTCATCCATTAAGATGACATCCGGTTCAATCGCGAGACAACGTGCAATACAAATACGTTGTTGTTGTCCACCAGATAAACCATATGCATTTTGGTGAAGCCGGTCTTTAACTTCATCCCAAATAGCCGCACCACGAAGACTTTGCTCGACAATTTCGTCTAACACTTTTTTGTTCTTGATTCCATGGATTTTCGGACCATATGCAATATTTTCATATATCGATTTAGGAAAAGGATTAGGTTTTTGAAATACCATCCCTACACGAGTTCTTAAATCTTCAACTTTAAAGTTTTTATCGAAAATGTTCCGCTCTCTATATAAAATTTCTCCTGAAACCCGAACGGAGGGAACTAATTCGACCATTCTATTTAGAGTTTTGATATAGGTTGACTTTCCGCAACCTGAAGGTCCAATAATCGCTGTAACTTCATTTTCATAAATCGGCAGATTAATGTTTTTTAAGGCATGACCTTCACCGTACCAAAGATTAAGATCTCTCGTATCATAGACAACTTTTTTATTTGTTTCGATAGTATCTGAATCCTCCCTTTTGGAAGAAATTTTAATATTTTTTTTCTCATTATCAGCTAAAACCGACACCATAGCTAGATAACCTCCTCAACCTAATATCTTTTCTGGAATTTGTTCCGAATCACAATGGCAATTGAATTCATCGCGAACAAGACAACTAAGAGAATCACGATGGTTGCGGCTGCCAAATTAGCATATTCAGCGACGAGAGCTGAGTCCGTTGTCCAATAATAAATCTGGACTGGTAAAATCGTAAATTTATCAAAAATTCCGTCTGGTAATGGAATCAATAATGCCGGTATTCCAATTACTACAAGTGGTGCTGTCTCCCCAATCGCACGGGACAGAGCTAAGATAACACCGGTTAGAATTCCAGGTAATGAGGCTGGCAAAACAACATTTTTAACTGTTTGCCATTTTGTTGCCCCCATTCCAAAGGAAGCTTCTCGTAAAAATTGTGGAACCGCACGGATTGCTTCCTGACTGGAAACAACGACGACAGGAAGAACGAGCAGCGCCATCGTTAAACCACCTGCTAAAACAACCGAACCTAATTCAAGACCTCTTGCAAACACAGTTAAGCCTAGTATTCCGAAAACAACAGATGGTACACCTGCCAGGTTAGAAATATTTGTTTGAATAAGTGACTGTAACCGGCCTTTTTTTGCATATTCCTCTAAATAAATGGCTGTACCAACACCCAAAATCATCGTAACCGGTGCAACTACGAGCATTAACCATAAGGTACCAAGAATGGCCCCCATAATTCCGGCTTTTTCGGGATCGGTGGATAATTTATTCGTTAAAAACTCCATATCAATCCAACCAATACTCTGTGCAACAACTCGATAAATTAACACAACTAAAACAACGAGTCCAAATAATGTTGCTAACAAAAAGAAAAATTTCGCTAAATTATTTGACAATAAGCGTGAACCCATCTTTTTTTCAACTTGAGCAGTGTCGATATACTTCATTTAATATTCCTCCCTAACTTTACGGGAAATATATTGGGCAATTAGGTTCATGACTAAAGTAAATACAAATAATGTCATCGCTACCGCATATAAACTATAGTACAAAGTTGAACCAGCCGGTGCCTCACCGCCTGTTACTTCTACAATATAAGCCGTCATCGTTTGCATGGATTGTGTGATGTCAAAAGTAAAATTCTTTGAGCTTCCACTTGCAATCGCCACAATCATCGTTTCCCCGACAGCACGGGAAATACCAAGTACAAAAGAAGCAATAATTCCTGAAATAGCAGCTGGAACGACTACCTTCCAAGTCACTTCAAGCTTTGTTGCGCCAAGAGCCAAAGCTCCTTCTCTCATCGCGTTCGGAACAGAACTCATCGCATCCTCAGAAAGGGAAGCAACTAAAGGGATAATCATGATCCCCATGACTAACCCTGGACTTAGTATATTTGTTGGTTCCAATCCAGGAATAAACGATCTCAATAAAGGTGTGACAAAGGTAAAAGCAAAAAAACCATACACAATGGTTGGAATCCCAGCAAGTATCTCCAGTAATGGCTTTAAGATTTTTCTTAATCGATCTGAAGCATACTCACTTAAAAATACAGCTGTCATTACTCCTATTGGGATGGCCACTAACATCGCAATAATGGTAGACAGTAAAGTTCCCATTAACAATGGGAGCACTCCAAACACAGCGTCATCGCCAAGTGGTTTAAGTTTGGTTCCGGTAAAGAAATCTATAATGGAAACTTCTTTGAAAAAGATAATCGTTTCGGTTAAAAGGGTAAAAAGAATGCCAATAGTCGTTAAGACCGAGATAGCCGCAATACCAAATAATATTCCTGGTATCAATTTCTCTGAAGAATTTCTAAAACTCGTTGTTTTTTTCTTATCCTCAATTAATTGCTGGATATTTAATTGTTTGTATTTTCCATCAGGAACGGACCTTTCCAATGTTAAAACCCCTTTCTTCCTTAGTGTAAACAAAGGAGGAACAAATACTCTTTTTTTAAACAGGCAAGAAGATGAGAAATGTAGACTTCTCATCTTCAACGAATATATGAGTCGCTTTTGATTATTTTAATCCTTCTAATGTATCAATTGCAGCTTGGACATCTTCATCCGGTAGTGGAGCAAATCCAGTTTCTTTCGCAACATCTTGAGCATTTTTCATTGTATAGATTGCATAATCTAATACTTGTGGCTTTTCTTTTGCAAAGCCTGTATTTAAGTATGTGAATACTGGGCGTGTAAATGGTGCATAGTCGCCATCTTCAGCAATCGTGTCAAGAGTTGGCTCAACAGGCCCATTACCAAAGTCTACTTTTACAGCAGCAATTTTATCTTTGTTATTAGCATAGTAGCCATATCCGAAGAAACCGATTGCGTTTTTATCTTTTGATACTAAATCAACTAGTGTGGAATAATCTTGTTGCAAATTAATTCCTTCAACTAAATCTTGTTCTTCAAGAATTTTTTCATAGAAGAATTCGTAAGTACCATGGTTTTCGTTTGGTCCATAAGTTTTAATTGGCTCATTTGGGAAATCAGCGCGAACATCAGACCATTTTTTCTTTCCTGCGCTTGCTAGGAAGATGTCGACTACTTCTTGCTGAGTAAGCTCTTTAGCCCAATCATTATCTTTATTAATAACGATTGTGATACCATCTAATGCTACTTTCATTTCTTGAACTTCAATTCCTAATTTCTCAGCTTCAGCTTTCTCTTCATCTTTAATCGTGCGAGAAGCGTTGTTGAAATCTGTTCCATTTTCAGCTAAAAACTTTTTGAAACCAGCAGAAGTACCGGCACGACTTACTTCAACAGAAACCCCTTCTTGTTCGTTCGTCATATAGTTTTCAGCCATTTTGGCCATAAAAGGGTAAACCGTACCCGAACCGTCGATTACTACACTACCTTCTAATTCAGCTTTTTCTTCACCTGTTGTTTTTTCTTTTGCAGAATCTCCGCCACCACAAGCAGCTGTAAACATCATCACTGCTGCAAGCACCATAAGCAGGCTTAACTTTTTAAGGCTTTTCATTTCTTTGTTCCCCCTAAGAGATTTGTTTTTGTTTTGTCCTACATGTACAAATATACTGGTTGACTGTTAATCAGGTTTTAATCAATTGTAAAGCTTTTGTAAATTTGGACGAATCTTGTGTAAATTTGTCGTGTTAAATTTGCTGGTTTCATTTGAATAACAAATAGTGAAGTTATTATTCCCTAAAAAGCAAAAAAGAAACTGCCTCTATTGAGACAGTTTCTTTTTTCGATTATTGTCCAGCTCCTTGATTCTCTTGAACAGCGGTGCCGTCACCTGCGTTTGGAGTGGGGTTTTGTTGAGCTTGATTTAGTTTTTCATTTTTCAAATTGAAATAGGTATCTAGTACCCTTCTCCCAATTTCGAGATTTGGACTTGGACCTTTATCACCTTGATAGGCCCACGGAACAAGAACAGCCATGGCCACTTCTGGATTATCAGAAGGTGCATAACTAACTAAACTTAAATTCATAACTTCTGGTGGTTCTTTACCATAATTTTTTCGTTCAGGACCATCATAAAAAGCTTGAGCAGTCCCTGTTTTACCAGCTGGTTGATATGAGGCTCCGCCAAACTTACTGTACGCAGTCCCACCTGATTCTTGCATTACCTTCTTAAATCCGGTCTGTACAAGGTCAATCCACTCTTCCTTAGCATCTACCTTGTTTAACACATTTGTTCCGATTTGTTGGAAAATCGGCCCAAGTTCTTTATTATCAAGGACTGGGTCTCTTATCTCCTTAACGATATGAGGCTGGATTCGGTATCCTCCATTAGCCACTGCAGACACATATTGGGCAAGTTGCATAGCAGAGTATGTGTCATACTGCCCGATTACTAAGTCTAACATGAACCCTGGTAAAGTGCTTTGCCCTTTAAAACCAACTTGTTCATTTGGTAAATCAATTCCGGTTCTAACACCTAAACCAAATTGGGCAAAAGAATCGCGAATTGTATTAAACCCTTTAGGGTTTAACGGAAGTGGGCGATCGTATTGATATGTTCCTCCCCCAATATTGATTGCAGTATGAAACATAAAAACGTTTGATGAGTATTTCAATGCATTAACAATATTCACGCGACCGAGATTTTTCCACGAGGATTTCTCTGGAGTTCCCTTAATTTTAATCGGCGAATCTTGAAAAGTGGTTGATGTCGTAATAGCCCCTGCTTTAAGCCCGGTTAATACCGTCGCTCCTTTTACCGCGGACCCAACATTATACGTAGTTGTAATGTTGCCAAGTGCATCATCCTGCATGACAGCCGTTCCGGATTCATCCTTAACAATTCGTTTTCCGGCCATTGTTAAAATTTCACCGGTATTTGGGTCCATTAATACCACATATGCTCGATCAAGAAGTGCTGTTCTTGGTTGCTTTTTCATATTCAAAAGTTCTTCTTCAATGATTGTTTCAACAGCCCGCTGCAAGTCCATATCTATGGTTAGGACAAGATCCTTTCCTCTTTGCCCTTCTGAAATCACTTCAGTGCTCAGCACATTTCCCGCTTTATCGGTTTTATTTTTCACCTTAGCCTTTTGGCCTGTTAGAACATCTTCGTACTGCATTTCAATATAGCTTTTTCCAACCCGGTCATTACGGTTGTAATCTCTAGATAAATAATAGTCCAATTGCTCAGACGGAAGACCTTCGTCAGACGTTGATACATTTCCTAAAACGGATTGTAACGTTTTATCAAAGATATAGTTTCGTTTCCAATCAGTAGTTGTATCAACCCCAGGAAGCGATTCTAAATTCTCGCTTACCGCTGCAAATTCTTGAGGAGTTACATTTTCATTCTTAACTATTTGCGGCGTCAGTGCATATCCGCTGTTGAACTCTCTATATATCGCCAATACTTCAAGATCATCCTCGCTAAGCTCTTTTAGCTCTTCCTCGGTGATCCGCTTTAATTGGAGTTTATAAATATCCTTATCATCCAGCTTTTTAGCTTCGAATTGATCCCACTCTTTTTTGGTAATTTTCTCTTTTGCCTTTTCTGGATTTTTCATGATCCAGAAATCTTTTTTATCACGTTCTTGAACCTTTTTTGGATCCTTATAAATGAGTGTGGCCAATTTTTCTGCCACTTCAAGCATCTCTTCTTGGCTCGTTCCTTGATACTTTGTATACGTAATCGCGTTCAATGGGATATTATCGACAATTACCTTTCCGCTACGATCATACATTTTTCCACGCGGAACAGGATTGTTCACAGTTACATCTTCTGTCCGTTCTATTTCACGCTTAAAATCGTCCCCATAGACAATTTGGACAACCCCAAGCCGTAAAATCAAGGTTGAAAACAACAAAAACACCGCAAAAAACAGCATGTTTAGCCGAAACGGGACATGTGTTTTTTTCTTCTTTGATTTATTCACAGGATTTAACACTTCCTTTTATATATAAACATTGGCTCACTATTTTTTAGTCTATTATTCATTTTAAAAGAAAAAAGAAAATTTATCTATCGTAGAACACAGATTACCAACATTTTATTTTCCAACTCCCTTTTATCAAAAGGCTGTGTTAAAGCTCAGTGTTGATTTTTTTACACAATGTTGATTGGAGCGGAAGGCGCTTGACTCCTGCGGGAGCAGCGAGACAGGTGAGACCCCACAGGAGCTTTAGCTCCGAGGAGGCTCACCGCCCGCCCCGCGGAAAGCAAGCGCCTGGAGCGGAAATCAACAGTCAAGTTTAACACAGCCTATCAAAAAAAGAAAAACGGACGATGTTAACTTCCGTTTTTCAACAGCACTTATAAACTTGAAAGGTGGATTTTTCTTATAAAAATATAAATACATGTGTGTCCAGCACCGATTAGTAACAATAAAATTGGGATACTTTTCTGCTCGTCAAAAAGTGTAATCGCCAGTAAAAATAACACAATTGACACAAATCTCCCTAAGTTAAGAAATATTTCTCTAACTACTATGTATTCAATTCTCATTTCGGCAGCGTTCCAGCCTCTTCCGATTACATCGTATGTCATCGACATATAAGGAACAAGTAAAAGCGGATAAGCAATGGCAATAGTTGCTGCATAGATAAGGAGTTTTGTGTATGTAATATCAAATACAATTAGAAAAATGGATGAATAGAGGATCAACCCCCCTAGAAGAATAGCCTTTTTCCGATGATTTCTTTTAATCATTTTGGAGACAAAGAAATAGGCAAGAAAGGATACGCCCGAGTTGATCAGGCCAAAGGTACCTAGTGCTAATTCGCTCCCCGTTGAAACAAAAACAAATACTGAAATGATAAATACAAAGGTCCCTTCTCGCAAACCTTGAAAGAAGTTTGCATTGGTAATCATACGCCAGTTAAAGTTGTGTTTCCGTTCCGTTAATATTCTTTGAAACCAATACTTCCCATAGGCAGGGCGTCTTTTTAAAAAAAAGCTTAAAAAGACAGCCAGTGAAAACAAGCCTAATGAGAGCCCAAAAACAATGGTGTACCCCGTCGAATTTTCTAAACGAGAGATAATAAATCCCGCTGCAATCGGCCCAATCATACCACCAATAGAAGTTAATACGCCTAAAAAGCCATTAAAAAAATCTCTTGTTTCAGGCTCGGTGATTTCAAAAGTAAGAACGTTAAACGCTAACCAGTAAAAGCCATATCCGACCCCAAGTATGCCTCCTAATAAAAGCAGTAAATCAGATGCTTTTGTACCTGAAAATAACACGGCTAAATAAAAAAGGGCTAAAAACGATACTCCTATTCTTAACACAATGACTCGATCCATTTTTTTAGCCCATCTTCCAGCCAATATAAAGGTAATCGGCTGAAGCACCACTACTGAAAGATTATAAAGTCCTATATCGAAAAACTGTCCTGACTGCTTCCATAAGTAAATATTTACAAACGTATTAGAGAGAGAGGTACTGATTGAATACAGCCCTCCGATAATAAGCAATAGTTTAAAATCCTTTGTAAGTTCAATTTCACCAAGTAATCTCTTCAAATTAATCATAAAAAAACTCCCCTTTTATCTAAAGGGTAGTCTTTACTAAAATTATGGAGATATACGGTTTATGAAATGAATGGTTTTAAAAAATAGGCAGTCTTATATTTGTCTGTTGATTTCCGTTGCAGGTGCTCGCTTTCCGCGGGGCGGGCGCTGAGCCTCCTCGGCGTTTTACGCCTGCGGGGTCTCACCTGACCCGCTGCTCCCGCAGGAGTCGAGCACCTTCCGCTCCAATCAACTATGTGCCGAAAATCAACAATGAACTTTAACACAGCCAAAAAAATAAAAAAGCAGTAAACATAAAGTCTACTGCTTAAAGCTTTATTATTTTGCTTCGTTGTAACGTTTAGATACTTCATCCCAATTTACAACATTCCAGAAGGAAGTGATGTAATCAGGGCGACGGTTTTGATATTTTAGGTAATAAGCATGTTCCCATACGTCTAAACCTAATACAGGAGTCTTACCTTCCATTAATGGAGAATCCTGATTTGCAGTGCTTGTTACTTCTAACTCCCCATTGTTAACAGAAAGCCAAGCCCAACCTGAACCAAAACGAGTAGTTGCAGCTTTAGTGAATTCAGCTTTAAAGTTTTCAAAGCTACCAAATTTTTTGTTGATCGCATCTGCTAATTCACCAGTTGGCTCACCACCGCCATTTGGAGAAAGCAGTTGCCAGAACAATGAATGGTTTGCATGTCCACCACCATTGTTGCGTACTGCAGTACGCACAGCTTCAGGAACTGCGTCTAAATTTGCGATTACTTCTTCAACAGATTTACCAAGAAGTTCCTCGTTCCCCTCAAGAGCGTTATTTAAGTTGGTTACATATGTGTTGTGATGTTTAGTGTGATGAATATTCATTGTCTGAGTGTCAATGTGTGGTTCTAATGCATCATAAGCATAAGGTAATTGCGGTAATTCAAAAGCCATTATAAAATTCCTCCTTATGTAACAAAAAAATTACTTCAAAAACATTCCCATTATTCTCAATTTAGAATGTTTCTAAAAGATTATATTTTTAATTTACCAAACTTAGAAAACCCTATCAAATAAAATGCTCATTGGAACATAATTATAATATCCGATGAATGTTGAATGTATACGACCGTTAATGAAATTTTTCGGAAATTTGTCACCATTTTACAAACCTTGATTTGTCTATGATTTTTGTCGCTTTTGCCTCTTTGGAGTGTTGTTAAGCCCTCATTCAATATTGACATGATGCTAACTTTTCTTTTAAATCAAGGTGAAGGCATTCATCGAGGTGAGAATAATGATAAAAACAAGTCATAGTCTTTATCAAGTCATGATCAGAAATTTTAGTAATAATGAGACCGTTCAAAAAATAAAACCTGGGACATTACTTTTTCAAGAGAAAGATCCCGTTCAACATGTGTATATTATGCTCAAAGGAACTGTTGCTGTTGGTAGGGTTCACTTTAAAGGAAAAGAATTTATCCTTAAAATCTTAAGTGGAGAAGAACTCCTGATTGAATATCAAATATTTAATCCTTCACCACGGTATCACTATAGTGCAAAAACAATAACAGATTGTGAAATGCTAATGATAAAAAAGGATGATTTTGAAAAATTCCTTGAGGAAAACATTTCTGCACTCCAAACATTTAGTCATTGGATGAGCACCAAGTATTTGAAAGCCCAAATGAAATGCCAAGATCTTATTATGAATGGTAAAAAAGGCGGTTTATATTCTGTTCTAATCCGACTATGTAATAGCTACGGTGTAATGACAGATGAAGGGATTCTAATCGATCTTCCTTTAACCCATCAAGAATTAGCCAACCTAACTTATGGAACGAGGGAAGTCATTCAAAGGCTTCTTAAAGAACTCAGAGAAAATGATGTACTCATTTACCGTCAGCAAAAATTTATCGTCAAAGATTTAGCCTACCTAAAACATCATGTTGATTGTCAAAACTGTCCATATGAGATTTGCGGTGTAAATTAATAACTAGATTGCCCTTAGCTGTTACAACCAGCGGGCTCTTATACAATAGATTGTCCTTCTTACAAAAGTTTCGTTATCATGAATAAAAAATCGCACCGCAAATGCGGTGCTTTTTGTTTACTAATTTGAAACTGCTTTTACAATAAACGAATCCTCTCAACCTCTTTCGTTTCGTTTACACCCAATCGGACACAGAGGCCGTTATTTTGATAAAATCACCCTTTTTTTAGATTTACCGGACATAGGATACCTTATTTTCATAAAAACCACTGAATCAGGACCAGTTACGAACGAATAAAGGCTCTGGTGTCCGCTAATTGATCAAAACACCCCATTTTTGCTTAAATAGCGGCATTGGTGTCCGCGAAATGAACTACACTGTGAATTTCGTGTTTGTACATCTTTACACAAACGTTTTATAAAACAAGAATGAAAAAATACACAATCATCACTGCCTGTATGATGCCCTTTGTCACCACACCGCTTATAAAACCGACCACAGAACCTAGACCAATCTTTAGTGCTTCTTTTATACTTGTTTTATTCACCAATATTTCAGCAATAACGGCTCCTAAAAAAGGACCAATCAGGATACCTAGGACAGGAATGATAAATGGGCCGATTATTAAACCGATCGTGCTTCCCCATACACCGGCCTTTGTTCCACCATATCGTTTCACACCAATGATATTAGCCAAATAATCCGCTCCGAAGAGTAAAATAATAAACAAGCTTTGTACCGACCAAAATAACCAGCCAAAAGGTTCAAAAGAAAAGGTGAATCCGTATACCAAAAAACCGTCAAGAATAAATAATACGCTTGGTATGATCGGATAAATAAGACCTACAAAAGCGATGGCAAATAATAAAACAATAACAACCCAAAATATAATTGACATTCGTTCCTCCTAAAATGTAAAAAAATCTTATCTTCCTTATTTTAACACTATCCCCTCTTTCATAAAATTCTCCCCAGCTTTGCACGATTAATTTAACATTTGGTTGGTGCAAAATGACTGTTTGCTTGTACAATACTATTTAGAAACGATAAAATAAGATGTTGAATATAAAAAAGGTGTGATTTCATGAACGTTTTTAAGCAATTAGTAAAAAGCAGCTATTCTCCTAAAGATATTGCTTTTTTTCGATTTCAAGGAATTGGAAAAACCATTCTATTTGTTTTTCTATTAACCTTGCTCTCGATCATTCCTTCCATGTACTATATGAGCACTGCGATAAGCGACGGAGTTGAGTCTGCTAAAGAAACGATAAGCAGAGAATTTCCTTCCTTCACGATTGAAAACGGCCAACTGGAATCAAAGTTGGATAAGCCGCTCACCATTAACGAAAATGGATTTGTCATTGTGTTTGACTCCTCTGGTAATGCTAGCCCAAGCGATTTTGATCAGATTGACAATGGCGTCGCTATGCTAAAAAATGAAATGGTTTTTATGGCGGGTGGACAAACACAATCCTATGCGTATTCCATGTTAGAGGATTATACATTAACAAAAAGTGATTTAGTGGAATTAATTGACAGTATCGATAATTCGTTGATTATCATCATACCGCTGTTAATCCTATTTAATTATATTTTCTCCTCTGGAGTAAAATTTGTTGAAATTTCGATTCTCGCTCTTCTTGGTCTAATCATTAAAAACATCATTGGAAGAAAATTAACATATGGACATCTTTGGAGAATGTCGGCTTATAGCGTTACCTTACCTACTCTCTTTTTTACAGTTATGGCCGCATTAAAAACAGTTGTTCCAGGTGGTTTTTTTCTCCACTGGCTCGTAGCCTATATCGTTTTATTTTTAGCAATAAAAGAGATTCCCCAAACAAAACAACCGTAAACGCGCCTCTAAGCGCGTTTTTTTTTGCTTACAGCAAACATTATCCCTCTTATTAGTTCTATTTCCCTTTCTACTGACATATACATTGGACAAACTTTCTTTATGGGTAGGTGTCCTAAGTGAAACGGTTAATCGGTTTATTGTTTACAGTTCTAGTCCTTTACGTGATTTACCATGACCTTACTCAAGGGACCATTCCACAACAAGAAGAAGAACTTGCTGTTCCTGCTTCTTCCTCCATTCAGCTTCCTTATTCTGTAGAAGAAGTAAAGCCAGGAGACACAGTGCTGTCAATTGTTGAGAAAAACTCTACCCATCCTCTTCCTGTATCCATCTCAAAAGTAATTTCTGATTTTAGGAAATTAAATGAAGGGATAAAACCAGAAACGATTCAAATTGGACATCAATACAAATTCCCAACCTATGAGGAGAAGGATTAACTGCCGTGGTCAGCGTGATTCTTGTCAACGACGGTCAATCATTGTTACAATAAAACAGTGATGATACAGAATGTTTTACACAACATTCCATTATTTAAAGGAGCGAACCACCATTGAGTGAAATAATACATCGTACTAAAACACGTCCAATTAAGGTAGGGAATTTAACCATTGGCGGAAGTAATGAGTTAGTTATTCAAAGTATGACTACCACAAAAACACATGATGTGGAGGCTACAGTTGCCGAAATTAAACGGCTTGAAGAGGCAGGGTGCCAAATAGTCCGCGTTGCCTGTCCGGATGAAAGAGCGGCCAATGCCATTGCTGAGATTAAGAGCAGGATTAATATCCCATTAGTTGTAGATATTCATTTCGATTATAAGTTAGCTCTAAAAGCTATCGAAGGTGGAGCTGATAAAATTCGGATTAACCCCGGTAATATTGGAAAACGGGAAAAAGTAGAAGCAGTTGTCAAGGCTGCCAAAGAACGCGGAATTCCGATTCGAATCGGGGTAAATGCTGGTTCTTTAGAAAAACGAATTTTAGATAAATACGGGTATCCAACTGCTGATGGCATGGTGGAGAGTGCCCTGCATCATATTAAAATTTTAGAGGATCTCGATTTTCATGATATCATCGTATCGATGAAGGCTTCGGATGTACCACTCGCAATCGAAGCTTATGAAAAAGCGGCGCAAGCATTTGATTATCCTCTACACCTTGGGATTACTGAATCTGGAACATTATTTGCGGGAACCGTAAAAAGCGCTGCAGGACTTGGTGCTATATTAAGCAAAGGGATTGGTAATACTTTAAGGATTAGCTTAAGTGCTGACCCAGTTGAAGAGGTTAAGGTTGCCAGAGAACTGTTAAAAGTATTTGGGCTTTCCTCAAATGCAGCAACGTTGATTTCTTGTCCAACCTGCGGTCGAATTGAGATTGATCTTATTAGCATCGCGAATGAAGTCGAAGAATATATTCAAAAAATTAAAGCGCCAATCAAAGTGGCCGTTCTTGGCTGTGCGGTTAATGGACCTGGGGAAGCAAGAGAAGCAGATATTGGAATTGCCGGTGCAAGAGGCGAAGGTCTCCTTTTCCGTAAAGGAAAAATTGTCCGAAAAGTTCCCGAGGAAATCATGGTTGAGGAATTAAAAAAAGAAATCGACCAAGTCGCTGAGGAATACTTTGCGAAACATTCCGAGACACAGAGCTAGACCTTAAACTAAGAAAACGCCTGGCTAGATGCCAAGCGTTTTTTATTGCCCCACAATGAAGTTTTTAAAAGAACGGGAGAATGAAAATACCAACGATAATGGAAATTGCGCCTAAACCAATTGCCCAATTACCAAGGCTTTCAGCTCCCCTGCGTCTCGCAACAAACCCGAGGATAATCCCTGCCGCACCAAATAGAATCGGTAAAACAAACAGAGAGATAATCGATAAAGCTAAGGCTGTAAACCCAACACCTCTCCCTGCTGCTCCCGCTTCTGTTTGAGTGTCGGTATTTTGATCCATTCTTACATTCCTAGTCAATGGAACGGGTGCTGCAATCTCAGCTGAGGTTTCTTCAATATTATTAGGTGCAGGTAAACGGTGTTGAATATCTACAGTTCGGTCTTCTTGAAGTCCACGTGTAGGAGTTCCATAACGCTCTTCTGCCATATTGATCTGATCCCTCGCTTTCATTAATGGAGCATTTATATTGTTTGCGAAACTGCATGGTTTCACTATGTTAATGTTTAACTGTTATGTTGTATCTTTCTTAGTTTTTTCTACAATTGATTTTTTGAAAGGGGCAATTTCTTCATGAGAAAACGTTTTGGAATTGATATAGATGGTACCGTTACTTGTCCAACATCATTGGTACCATATTTAAACTCTGCATTTAATTTAAATTTAACGTTAGCGGATATTACTCAATATGATCTTTCTCCTTTTGTTAATGTCTCAAGTGAGGAGTTAGCGAAATGGTTTATCGAAACGGAGCCTGAAATTTATGCCAACTCTCCATTAGCTCAAGGGGCAAAGGAAGTTTTATCCCAATGGGAGCAAAAGCATGAATTATTTTTTATTAGTGCAAGAAGATCGAACCTGCTCAAGATTACAAAGGATTGGTTTATTAATAATAAACTAAAATTTGACCACATTGATTTAATTGGCAGCCATGATAAAATTAGCGCAGCAAAAAATTACCAGGTCGATGTATTTTTTGAGGATAAGCATGATAATGCTGTTATGATCCATGAAGAATGTAAAATTCCGGTTATCTTGTTTAACACCCCTTATAATCAAGACCCGATTCCTGATGGAGTTATCCGCGTCAATCATTGGAATGAGGCGTATGAATGGGTTGAAAATTGGCTAAAAAGATGAAAAAAACGGCTAAATAGTAGCCGTTTTTTTTCATTGACATTCTGGACATCTGCCATAGATCTCAAACTTATGGCCGGTAATGTCGTATCCCTTTAAATCTTCTAGAAGCCCTGCCATTGGGCAGGCTGCAATTTCTTTTGTTTTGCCACATTCCAAGCAAATAAAATGATGGTGATGATGTTGATGGGAACAAGTAAAACGGAAATGCTTTTCACCCGCTAATTCTGTCATTTCAAAAATTCCCAGTTCAACAAATAAAGATAAATTGCGGTAGATTGTATCAAAGCTTAATCCTGGATAGCGATCCTTCATATGATCTAAAACATCTTTAGCCGTTAAATATTTATTATGGTCTGCAAAAAGCTGAAGAATCTCTTCTCTTTTTCCTGTGTACTTAAATCCTTGATCTTTTAATAAATTTAGTGCATCCGTTACATTCACAATTATCACCCCAAAATCATACAGGACGTAAATTTTTTATTTTTTTTATTAAAATGGTAATAATTAAAATAAACACCGCCAAGACAACAATTGTTCCCCCTGGAGCCAAATCCAAATAATATGAGCTGAACAGACCGCCGAGCACGGCTGTTTCCCCAAAAATAACGGAATAAATAATCGTTTGTTTAAATCCTTTTGCAATCCGAATGCTCGCAGCAACCGGTAATGTCATTAATGATGACACCAGCAGGATTCCTACAATTCGCATTGAGGCTGCAATAACGAGGGCCACCATGACAATAAAGATGAAATGAACACTTTTTGCGGCAATCCCCGATGCTTTTGCATATTCCTCATCAAAAGAAAGCAGAAACAATTCTTTATACAATAGAAAAACAATCGTAACAACTAAAAGGCTTATCAACAAAATTGTCCATAGATCGGAACGACTTACCGCGCTCACACTTCCGAACAAATAACTATATAGATCCGTATTAAATCCATCAGCTAAAGAAATAAAAATAACGCCTAAACCAATTCCCCCGGATAAAATAATCGGAATCGCCAATTCTTGATAATGCTTATAAACACTTCTTAATTTTTCAATAAATATCGAGCCGGTAACTGAAAAAGCTATTCCCAAATACAGTGGATTTAAATTTGCAAACACAGCAAATTGTTTTGAAAGCAGTAAGCTTGCGGCAATCCCTGCTAAAGTTACATGACTCAAGGCATCTGCGATAAGCGAAAGGCGTCTGACAACGATAAAAACCCCAAGCAGCGGAGCAATAATCCCGATTATAATCCCCGTTAAAAAAGCGTTTTGAAGAAATTCATATTGTAAAATTCCTGAAATCATCCATTTGTTCCCCCAGTATGCGCATGATGATGGGTCAAAACATGAACATCATGGCCATAGAACTCTGTCATTTCCCCCAATTTAAGCTGTTCAAATTCTCTCGTTTCCCCATGAAAATGAAGATTCTTATTCAAACAAGCTACATGAGTCACTTTATCTGAAATCGTCCCAATATCATGAGTAACCAGTAAAAGCGTGATTCCTTCATGTTTGTTCAATTCCTCAAGCAATTGATAAAAAGACGACACGTTTTTCGCATCAACGCCAACCGTTGGTTCATCAAGGATCAACAGCTCCGGTTCACTAACAAGTGCTCGTGCAATGAAAACACGCTGTTGCTGCCCGCCTGACAATTCACCAATGTTTTGATTGATAAGGGACTCCATTCCGACTAATTGAACGGCATGATACACCTTTTTGCGGTCCTCTTTTGATAAGCTTCGAAATAGGCCAAGTTTCTTGGTCAAACCGCTTGCCACTACTTCAAATATGGTGGCTGGAAAGCCTGTGTTAAACGAATTGGCTTTTTGCGATACATAGCCAATTTTGTGCCAATCCTTAAAACGGGCGATTTCTTGTCCAAAAAGAGAAATTTCTCCGCTCTGCGGCCTAATTAAGCCCAAAATTAATTTTAATAGCGTTGATTTTCCAGATCCATTTGGTCCTACAATGCCCAGAAAAGCGCCTTTATGAATGCTTAGATTGATATCCTCCAGAACATTTTCTTTTTCATACCGGTAGGATACACCTTGTATTTTTACAATTGGTTCATGTTGATTCATTTTTATCACCCTATATCAGAATCATTCCGATTTAACATGTTGTAGTATACAATATCCTGCTTCTCTTTGTAAACCATTATTACCTTGTACACGGAAATATACAAGCACGAGAACGATTTCTAGTCACGATCCTGAAAAGTCGCTCATAAAGTATTAAGGAGGAGTGATGCAGGTGAGTATTTTTGAAAATATTATTAACTATAAGCTAAAAACAATTACTTCAGATGAGCTTTTAAAGTACGCGAATCCATTTAACATCAGCCTTTCTAAAAATCAGGCAGAAAAGATTGCCCAATACTTAAGAAGTACTAGGCTTAATATTTTTCAAGACAGCGAGCGGGCCCAAATGATTAAGGATATCGCCAAAATCACCGGACCGGAAACAGCTCGAGAAATAAACAAACTGTTTATTACATTTACAAAATAAAAAGCTCTGTTACATTTGGCTGTTGATTTCCGCTCCAGGTGCTCCCTTTCCGCGGGGGAGTCCTGGAGCCTCCTCGGCGCCATAGCGCCTGTGGGGTCTCCCGTGACACCTTCTCCCGCAGGAGTCTCGCACCTTCCGCTCCAATCAACAGAGTGCTCAAAATCAATATTGCTCGTTACACTAGCTCAATAAAAACTGTTATTCCTATTTTTCTAAATTTTTCAAAAAGAAAAAGCTGTGTTTTTAAGCACAGCTTTTTGTCATCATTATGTTAGCCTTGCATTATTTCATCTAACAAATTATCATTGAAAATCTGATTTTTAAGCATCGCAATTTCGTGTTTATATGGAGCCTTCTTATTATTTTTGTCTTCACCGACATAAGGTGTCTCTAGAATTTTTGGCACATTTGTTAATTGAGGATGATGGACAATATAGTTGAGTGTTTGAAACCCTATTTTGCCAAAACCGATATTCTCATGACGGTCTTTTCTCATTCCTCTTTCGTTTTTACTGTCATTAATGTGAAGGACCTTAATTCGATCAATCCCAATAATTTTATCAAATTCATTTAAAACCCCATCAAAATCGTCCACGATATTATACCCGGCATCATGAGTATGACAAGTATCAAAGCATACAGATAGCTTATCACTGTAGACCACTCCATCAATAATCATGGCCAATTCTTCAAAACTCTTGCCGCATTCAGAACCTTTTCCAGCCATGGTTTCAAGGGCAATTTGAAGGTTTTCTTTGCCTGTCAGTACCTCGTTTAGTCCTTCAACGATCTTCTTTATCCCTAACTCTGTCCCAGCTCCAACATGAGCACCAGGATGAAGGACAATTTGCTTTGCCCCAATCGCTTCTGTCCGTTCAATCTCGCTTCTTAAAAAACGAACACCTAGTTCAAACGTATCTGGATTTGTTGAATTCCCAATATTAATGATATACGGTGCATGGACCACGATTTCATCAATACCATTAAGCTCCATATGCCTGCGGCCTTCTTCGATATTTAAATCCTCGATTTTCTTTCGTCTCGTGTTTTGTGGAGCACCCGTATAAATCATAAATGTATTGGCTCCGTAGGAAACCGCCTCTGCACTTGCTGCTAACAACATTTTACTGCCGCTCATCGATACATGCGATCCAATTTTTAACATATGCTCCCTCTCCCCTTTTTAGCTTTTATTATTTTTTTCCTCGATTAAGCCGTCTTTGGCGTTTTTCGATTTTTTCTACTTCAGCTTGCATTTTCTTTTTATAGCCAGGTTTGACTTTTTTAGGTTTACGAACAAGGGATTTGGCTTGCTCTTTTACTTCATTACCTTGCTTTTGGCGGTTTTTCCGCTTATTGCGATCTCCTATATCGACCAGTTCGCCTTTGGCTAAATCAACATTTTTAAAGGAGATTCCGATTTTTTCAAGGCGATTTAAAGCATCCTCGTCAGCTGTCTCATATATTGTAAGTGCTACGCCTGATTTACCTGCGCGAGCTGTTCGGCCAACTCGATGAACATAAAAATCTAAATCAGCAGGTAATTCATAGTTAATAACATGACTTACACCCTCAATATCAATTCCGCGTGCCGCAAGATCGGTTGCGACAATGAACTGAAATTCCAAATCCTTGACTTGCTTCATCACCTTTTTCCGCTCACGCGGAGTTAAGTCGCCATGGATTCTACCAACTTTTAAGCCCTTTTCAATAAGCGCATCGGCCACTTCGTCAGCAGTCTTTTTCGTATTGGTGAAAACAATGGCCAAATACGGGTTAAATAACTTTAAGGCTTCAAATGTTAAACCCACTTTATTTCGATGACGACCTGGAAGTAGCAGGTGGTCAATCTTTTCCGCTGCTGCTAGCTTAGGCTCAATGTGAACAAAATTGGGATTCTCCATATACTTCTTTAGGAAAGGCTTAAGCTTTTCCGGAATGGTTGCAGAGAAAACATACATTTGAAGGTTCTCTTGCATTCGGGATGCGATCTGATCCACATCTTCAATAAAGCCCATATCGAGAACCAAGTCTGCTTCATCCACGACAAGAATGTCTGCTGTATAAACAATCAAGGCTTGATCCTTTACTAAATCATTTATTCTTCCCGGAGTTCCAACAACAATATGAGGCTGTATTTTTAATCTTTCAATTGTCCGCTGCTTGTCCGTTCCGCCCATAAAGCATCTTGCTGATATTTCTTCACCCGGCTTGCTATGAGATGTAACCTTTAGGATCTCTCGGTAGATTTGATCAGCAAGCTCTCTTGTTGGAGCAGTGATGACTGCCTGAACCTCTTGACGTGCAGGATCTATTTTTTGTAAGATCGGTAAAATATAAGAATGGGTTTTTCCTGTACCAGTCTGTGACTGGCCAATCGTACTTTCCCCCTTCATTACTAACGGAATCATCCGCTTTTGAATTTCCGTTGGTTCATAAAATCCTAAATCACCAATCGCTTCTATTATGAACGGTTTAAACTCATATCGATCAAATTTTGTTTTATTCATTCTTTATCTCCTAACTTTTCTCGTCTAACATCCATCCTGTTATTATAATAAAGTTTGTTATAAATCTCCACTTATCTTATTAGTATCCTCAGCACGGATTGAAATAAACTTATAGCATCCGCATTTTTGACCTCCAATTTACCTAACCTTATCGTGAATAACTGCATAGAGTAAAGAGAGAATGTATGCATTGAAAGGAGGTTTTCCTGTGGTTCGAAGACAACAAACACCTTTTCAGTGGGGTCCCCCAAGAGGTCAAATTGATCCATATAATCGATTCCCTTATCATCCAATGATGTATAGACAACAACGGCCATCTAGGCGGCAAATGAGGATGATGGGGTCAACTGGTCAAATGAGTCCCTTTGGTCAAATGGGATCAACCCCTACAAGGTCTGGCGGAGGATTGCTTGCAAGGATTTTCAGAAAAAAGACCCCCCCAATGGGAGGTTTCCCTGGAATGTTCCCTCCAGGTAAAGTCGGTACAGCATCCGCAGGAAGTGGTTCATTTCTAAAATCAATTACAGATCCTTCTGCCATTTCTGGATTTCTTAACAATACTCAACAGATACTTAGTGCCATTCAACAATTCACTCCAATGGTTTCACAATACGGTCCACTCGTCAAAAATTTACCAGCTATGTGGAAGCTGTATCGTGGCTTAAAAGACGCGACTTCAGACAGTGAAAATGAAGATGAACCAGTTGAATCATCAATACATTTGAATGATGATAATGAGAGTTCTTCATTAAGAAACACCAGCAGTAATGGAGATTTTAAAAAGCGAACCAATAAAGCTTCAACCCTAGATATTCAGGATGATGAGGGCGATCAGGAAAGTAGCGATGAACACAATCAGACAAAAGATAGGCAGCTTCATGAACGCCGCTCCTACCCTAGGATGTATATTTAGTCTTAATTAATTGTTTTATAGGTATAGCATCCCTTTATGAATCTACTCGCTGTAGAAAGCTGATAACAGCTTACAAACATCGGGTAGTTTTTTATTTATGAATCAGTTTACATTTATGGAAACGATTGTTCTTTGGAGATGGGTTTTTGAAATATAGCGGGTAGTCTTATATAATGAATACATAGATAAACCAATTAAGCAAATTAGGGGGAAACTGTTTCATGAAGGTCATTAAAATCTCACCTCGTGGCTATTGTTACGGAGTTGTGGATGCAATGGTAATTGCCCGCAATGCCGCTTTAGATAAATCGTTACCACGTCCGATATATATTCTTGGCATGATTGTCCACAATAAACATGTCACAGATGCTTTTGAAGAAGAAGGCATTATTACTCTTGACGGAAAGAACCGACTCGAGATCTTAGAAAAGGTTGACAAAGGAACCGTCATCTTTACGGCACATGGCATCTCCCCAGAAGTTAGGGAACTGGCAAAACAAAAGGGATTAGTAACCATTGATGCCACCTGTCCCGATGTAACGAAAACCCATAATTTAATATTAGAAAAAGAAAAAGAAGGATACCAAATCATATATATAGGCAAAAAAGGGCATCCTGAGCCAGAAGGTGCGGTAGGTGTAGCACCACATGCTGTTCACTTAGTTGAAACGGTAGCAGACGTTGAAGCACTTCATTTAGAAGCCGACAAAATCATAGTGACAAACCAAACCACAATGAGCCAATGGGATGTTAAACATATAATGGAAAAGGTAGAGCAAAAGTTTCCACATGTTGAGGTCCACAATGAAATTTGTATGGCCACCCAAGTCCGTCAGGAAGCAGTTGCTGAGCAAGCTGGCGAGGCGGATGTTTTAATCGTTGTCGGAGATCCAAAAAGTAATAATTCAAACCGCTTAGCTCAAGTATCAGAAGAAATAGCCGGAACAAAATCTTACCGTATTGCTGATATTACGGAATTGGACATTGACTGGATCAAGGATGCGAAAACCGTTGCTGTTACTTCAGGTGCGTCCACACCGACACCAATCACCAAGGAAGTAATCTCGTATCTTGAACAATTTGATCCTTTAGATGAAACGACTTGGAGTAAAGAAAAGAAGGTACCGTTAAATAAAATATTGCCAAAAATCAAGAATACTTAAAAAAAGCACCGCACAATGCGGTGTTTTTTGTTTGAGAAAAGCAATAGTACAGTCCTACAGATTTGAGATTGAAGCTTCTTCAACGTAAAGGCCTGCCTTGCTGAAACCTGTTAAGCTTTCACCGTTTTAAACCTAAGCGGACACAGAGTACCTTATTTTGATTAAAATCGCCTTTTTTTCGTTTAAGCGGACACAGGATACCTTATTTTCATAAAAATCACTGAATCATGCCGATTTACTACCGAATAAAGGCTCTGGTGTCCGTTAACCTATCAAAACACCCCTTAATGCCATAAATAGCGGCAATGGTGTCCGCCAAACAAACAAACAAACAAACAAACAAACAACTAACATACATACATACATACATACATCAACCACACTGAAAAGATCGTTTATACAACACGCAGTCTCTTCTTTTATAAAAACTGAAACGGATCTGTACTAAGCTCTGAAGGGAATATATTTACCTCATATCCCTTGTCGTTACACATTTTCGTTAAGACATTTGTTACACCTTGCTTCATAACCATTTCGATATGATGACCTGGATCAACAATATTTAATCCCGAGACAAATGCATCATGCGCCACATGATAATACAAATCACCTGTTACATATACATCTGCACCTTTAAACTTTGCTTGGCTCCAATATTTGTTTCCGTCTCCGCCTAATACGGCTACCTTTTTTATTGGAGCGTTCAGATCCCCTACGACCCGAACACCACTAAGTCCAAACACATGCTTCACATGTTCAGCAAATTCTTTTAAAGTCATGTCTGTTATAGTTCCAATTCTGCCAAGACCAAGCTCGGTACCCTTATTATCCAACGGATAAATATCATAAGCCACTTCTTCATAAGGATGCGCCTTAAACATTGCCGAAAGAAGCTTCTTTTCGATGCTAGCTGGAAATATTGTTTCAATTCGTTCCTCTTGAACAGCTTCGATTTCGCCTACTTGCCCAATAAATGGATTTGAATTTACTTCCGGGAGGAAATAGCCCATTCCTTCGCTTGAAAAAGAACAGTTACTATAATTTCCAATTGCCCCCGCTCCAGCTGAGCCAAAAGCTTCTCGAACAAGCTGGCTATGTGTTTTTGGGACAAAGACAACTAATTTTTTCATTTTCATCTCATAAGTTGGTACTAAAACTTCAACGTTTTGCAGACCAAGCGCTTCAGCTAAGAGATCATTCACCCCGCCTTCAGTCACATCTAAGTTTGTATGAGCTGCGTAAACTGCAATGTCATGCTTTATTAATTTTTCAAAGATTCGACCTTGGGGTGTATCGGTCACCAATTTCTGAAGCGGTCGAAAAATGGGTGGATGGTGAGCAATAATTAATTGGACATTTTTTTGGATCGCCTCATCTACGATGTTTTCTAGGACATCTAATGTAATCATGACATTTTCGATTGGCTTATTTAAACGGCCAATTTGCAAACCGATTTTATCCCCCTCCATTGCATATCCTTTTGGCGAAAACTTCTCAAACAATTCAATCATTTCATGTCCATTAACTTTCTTCATTGCCCTTAAATGCCTCCTCGACAATCTTCACCTTTTGCAATAACTCTTGTCTTTTTTGCTCAATTTCAGGATTCATTCCACCCTGTTCAAGCTGCTGCAAAATACGAAGCCAGTTTTCCTTTTCCGCTTGCCATTTCTGCTTAAATGCAGCATTTTGTTTCTTTTTCAAATAAGGTCCAAGTAAAAGTCCCGACTCGATGTCTTGTTCATAGCCCGTTAAAGGACTTCCTTGTTCCGCAACCAATACCTCGTATACTTTTCCGTCCTCCGCTATGATCTCTTCCTCTATAAGCATCCAGCCATTTTCTAACAACCATTTACGAACCGCCTTAGAACCAACATTAGGTTGTAATATTAACCGTTTTATTGTGCCAAGCTTTTCCTTTCCCCGCTCCAAAATAGTCGAGATAAGTGTCCCACCCATTCCGCAAATCGTAATACAATCTACTTCATTAGGATTTATTACAGCTAAACCATCACCCTTTCGGACCAATATCTTAGATTCAAGCCCTTCAAGTTTGACTTGTTTCATTGCAGATTGGTAAGGCCCCTCGACCACCTCCCCAGCAATAGCGAAGGGCGAGATACCCTTAGAAACAACATGACAAGGAAGATAAGCATGATCTGAGCCAATATCCGCAATTTTTAAACCTTGAGGTATGTATTTAACTACTGTTTGCAACCGTAGCGATAAAATTTCCGTATTCATATGTACCCACACTTTCATTAACAATATCCATCATTATAAAACATTACCCTTTTAAGTATAGAAAAAGTCCTTTGCATATGCAAAGGACTTTCCACAATTATTTAATTTCAGCCAGCCATTTTGCCATATCGGCTGCTTTATCCTCTGGAACTAATCCAGGAGGCATGCTGTTTCTACCTTTTGTCACAACAGTCTTGATTTCATCTTGTGACAATCTTTTTCCAACACCTTTTAATGCCGGACCTACTCCCCCACTGTAGTCGGCACCGTGACATCCTACACAGCTCTGCTTGTAAATGTCCTCTGGATTGGCAGCAACTTCTTCAGTCTTTCCGCCGCCTTCTTTTTCTTTTGCAAGTTCTTCCGCGTCCCCTAACCCTTTGAATGATAGCAAAAACATTAGGCCAATCCCAAAAATCATGATGACCACGAACGGGATGATCGGATTACGATTCATGATATTACCTCCTATGTAATAACGATCAAATAAATAAATCTTCAAACAACTTTTATTTTACTTGAAAATTCAAAATTGTAAAAGCCCTAAAGTAAACTTTATCACAGGAATTGACAAATAATGTGTAAATAATCTGAAGAATTAGACGAAGTTCGATATTGAATACGCTTACATTTGCATCTATAATATTAATTATAATAGTTTTCTAAATATTTTGAATACAGATAGATAATATCAATATTTCCTTTGAAAACTCATTTGCAAACTAAATAATTATTCAGTAAAATAATAGAAAATACAAATAAAGGAATTTATTTGTAAAAAGTCTTTGTAAATAGCCTGTTGATTTCCGCTGTAGATGCTCGCTTTCCGCGGGGGAGTCCGCGAGCCTCCTCGGCGCCATAGCGCCTGTGGGGTCTCCCGTGACACCTTCTCCCGCAGGAGTCTCGCACCTTCCGCTCCAATCAACAGAGTGCTCAAAAATCAACATTGTTCTTTAACACAGCTGTAAAAAAAAATAGCTTACTTCATTTAAGAAGTAAACTATCTTTATTGTTATGATTTATTCAAGAAAATCCTTTAATCGTTTGCTTCGACTTGGGTGTCTTAGCTTTCGAAGGGCTTTTGCTTCGATTTGACGAATCCGTTCACGGGTAACGCCAAAAACCTTTCCGACCTCTTCAAGTGTTCTTGTGCGTCCATCGTCTAAACCGAAGCGAAGACGAAGCACGTTTTCTTCACGGTCAGTCAATGTATCAAGAACATCTTCAAGCTGCTCTTTTAACAGTTCATAGGCTGCATGCTCGGAAGGTGAGGTTGCATCTTGGTCCTCAATGAAATCACCTAAATGTGAATCATCTTCTTCGCCAATTGGTGTTTCTAATGAAACTGGTTCTTGAGCGATTTTCAGAATCTCACGAACTTTATCTGGAGTTAAATCCATATCCTCGGCAATTTCTTCTGGAGTTGGTTCGCGGCCAAGATCTTGAAGTAATTGTCTTTGAACCCGGATTAATTTATTTATCGTTTCAACCATATGCACAGGGATTCGGATTGTTCTTGCTTGGTCAGCAATTGCTCTAGTAATCGCTTGGCGAATCCACCAGGTTGCATACGTACTAAATTTAAAGCCTTTACGATAGTCGAATTTTTCTACCGCTTTAATTAATCCCATATTTCCTTCTTGAATAAGGTCAAGAAATAGCATTCCACGACCGACATAACGCTTGGCAATGCTGACAACAAGACGTAAGTTTGCCTCAGCAAGACGTCTTTTTGCCTCTTCGTCTCCTTCTTCGATTCGAGTGGCTAAATTAATCTCTTCCTCAGCGGAAAGAAGATCAACGCGACCAATTTCTTTTAGGTACATTCTAACGGGATCATTAATTTTAACACCTGGAGGAACACTAAGATCATTTAAATCAAACTCTTCTTCATCTTCCTTAGTTAAATCGGGAAGACTTGGATCTTCTTCGTCCCCATCTCCAACTAATTCAATACCTTGGTCCCCTAAAAATTCATAAAATTCATCCATTTGGTGAGAATCTAATTCAAACTGAGCTAATTTTTCAGCAATGTCATCATAATTAAGGACGCCAATTTTTTTCCCAGTTTCAGTCAACTGGTCCTTTATCTGTTCCAGGGTCATATCTGAATCGACCTCTTTCGAACGGGCTGGTTTTTCAGCCATATGTCCCCCTCCTTCCAAAAATCAAAGATACAATAGATCTATAGCGACTTGCGCAGTTGGATGATTTCCATTGCGATAGCGGCTGCTTTAAGAAAATCCCTTTGACGCTCTGCTTCCGTTCTTTCCGCCTCTTTTTCTTTTATCTTTAACATTTTTTGATGATTCAACACCTGTTTTATATAATCAGATAATTCCTTTTCAGCTAATTCTTCATTAACCAGCATCATTTCAATCTCTGTAATAATTCGGCGAAGTCTTTCATCTTGAACAAAGTTTAAAAACAAGCTGGGATCAGGTTGGTTTCCTTCTTCATAAAAACCGAGTAAGTAAGTAAAAATGGCTTGGTGTTCATCAATGTTAAAGGTATTTCCTTGCAGTAATTGCTGCACTTTAAAGGCGACCTCACTGCTTTTCAGCATGTGAGCAATTAAATGCCGTTCCGCATTATAGTAAGCAGGCTTTAATTGATCAATTTGCTTTCTGATCAGTACTGGTTGATTAGATCCTTTTTGCTTTTTGAGTTGATTTTCCGGTTTCCCACCGCTATAACTTTGTAATTGTTGTAATAACGCATCCAGGGATAAGGAAAATTCATTGGCTATTTGCCGAAGATAATGATCTCTTTCAACTGCTTTTTCCAGTTTGCTGATCTCTTTTAATACTTCTTCGATATAAAGGAGCCGTTCTCCTTCATGTTGAAGATTTTTTCCACGCCGGTAATAAAGAAGTTTAAAGGACATGAACGTAATACTGGCCCCTATTACATCGTGAAAGAATTTCTCCTCACCGAATTGTTTGATGTAGTCATCAGGGTCTAGTCCTTCAGGCATTACGGCCACAAAAACATTGCTGCCGGCAGCTGTAAGCATGTTACCGGCACGATATGAAGCCTCAATTCCTGCATGGTCAGCATCATAGCAAATCGTTACGGTTTGACAATCACGCCGCAATATTTCAACATGTTCCTCTGTCAAAGATGTACCCATTGTGGCAACACCGTTAACTACACCGGATCGATCTGCAGCAATTACATCTGCAAATCCTTCAAAAAGAACTGCTTGTTGATGTTTTCGGATATGAGATCTTGCTAAATGATAATTATATATAATTTTACTTTTATTAAAGATTGCTGTTTCAGGACTATTTAAATATTTGGGGTCTTCGCCCCCGAGTGATCTCCCGGAAAAAGCAATCGTATTCCCATTTCGGTCAAATATCGGAAACATAATCCGATTTCGAAAACGATCAAAAACGTTTCCGTCCCGTTCCCTTTTAATAATTAACCCCGATTTTTCCAACAAATCAATTGAAAAACCCTTTTTGGTTAAAAGCTTAAAAGTATAATCCCAAGAGGGCAGTGCGTAGCCAATTTGAAATTTTTCAATGGACTCATTGGTAAAGCCTCTTTTTAATAAATATTCAAGGGCTTCCTGACCATCTTTTGTGTTTACTAATAAATGATGATAAAATTTACGTAATAAATCGTGGGCATCCAACATTTGTTGGAAATCCTTTGAAATGGATTTTGCTGGTACATTTGTCTGGATTTCAAGTTCTATATTAGCTCTTTCAGCTAATTTCATTGCTGCTTCAACAAATGTTAATCCATCTTTCTCCATTAAAAATGAGAAAACATTTCCTCCAGCTTTACATCCAAAGCAATGGTAAATTTGTTTGTCGGGCGATACTGAAAAAGAAGGGGTACTTTCACCGTGAAATGGACATAATCCAAAATAATTTCGTCCATGCTTCTTCAGTTGAATATATTCGCTTATCACATCGACAATATCCACTGATTGACGAATTTGATTAATTTTTTCTTCGGCAATTAGTTCTGCCATGAAAACAACTCCATCACAAAGTGAAAATTTCTTTCTCTTGATTATTTTCTTACATAATTCGACAAAAGCAAGGTCAGTTGATTGATAAACCTTTGCCGATCTTCCTTTGAGAAAGGTTTTGGACCTTTCCCAAAATTCCCCTGACGGCGGGCCTTTGCTGAAAGATATCTCATATCCAGAGCTGTAACGATGTCCTCTTCGTTATAAATACTTCCCCGTGGAGATAGGACAAAAACCTCCTTTGGCAAAAGGGTTGAAGCTAACCCAATATCCTGTGTAACAACAATATCTCTTTTGTTCACATGATTAAGTATAAATAAGTCAGCCGCTTCCTTTTCATTCTCAACATAGACCCATCGTTCCTCAGCTGTATGGTTCGACACATGTGAATAGGATGCAACAAAAATAACCTCAAACAAGAATTTGTTAGCAATTTGGATGATTTCTTGTTTGACTGGACAAGAATCAGCATCGACAAATAGAGTCGGCTGATTAATTTTATAACTAATTATTCTACATCACTCCACATATTCCTTCTTTTGAGGATAACTTTTCACTAGGGAAACGTGTCGATTTTTTTTACAGGGGTTTCCTTGACATCTCACAATAAATAGTTTATTCGTTCACAATCAACTCTAAACCTATTTCTGATACATTTTTATCACAATTTTTTATTATAGTATATTGCCTTTAGTTTTTCCATCGCTTTTTTTAAAAAAACTTTGGATTAAAGGCTTTTTAATTAAAGTATTTTGTTTTCCGACACATTTTTGAAATATTTTACCGTTTGACTAATAAAAGAGCTAACACTAATGTGTCAGCTCTTACGTTTAACTTTGTAATTTTTTATTGTACATATTCCAAATAACATTTGCTGTTTCCTCAACCGCTTTGTTGGTCACATCAATGACTGGGCAACCGATTTTGGCAACAACCTTTTCAAAAAAGGCAAGTTCTTCTTTGATTCGTTCAATATTCGCATAGCTTGCTTTATCGTTTAAACCAAGTGAAATTAACCGTTCTCTTCGAATTTGATTCAATTTATCAGGGCTTATTTTTAAAGCAAAGCATTTATTCGGTGCAGAAACGAAAATTTCTTCAGGAGGATCCACTTCTGGTACGATTGGTACATTTGCAACCTTCAATCTTTTATGGGCAAGATACTGTGATAATGGTGTTTTTGAAGTTCGCGAAACACCAAGTAAAACAATATCCGCTTTGATAATACCGCGTGGATCGCGACCATCATCATATTTTACAGCAAATTCAATTGCTTCTACCTTTTTAAAATAATCCTCATCAAGCTTGCGAACAAGACCTGGTTCATTTAGTGGTTTCGTTCCACATAAATTCTCAATTTGATCCATTATTGGACCGATTAAATCACAAGCCTGAATGCCTTCCATTTGAGTAATGTCACGCATATAATTGCGCATATCCGGTTTAACCAATGTATAAGCAATCATGCCTTTATCTAGTTTTACTAAAGAGATCACTTCATCTAAATGTGCCGTATCTTCAACATAAGGGAATCGTTTAATTGTTACATTAGCACCATTAAACTGACTGATTGCAGCTTTGGTGACAAGCTCAGCTGTTTCCCCAACAGAATCAGAAACGACGTATATAATTGGCAGCCTATTCATTCCTTTATACCATCTCCTAAGGTTTGACCTTATTCTCCAGATGCAAGAGCGACAAAGGCCTTTGTAATATTAGTTTTTGTCACCCGACCTACCACTTCAAAACCTTTTTCGGTTTCTTTTACAACAGGTAAGGCATCAATTTGTTTTTCGATTAATTTAATGGCAATATCAATTAACAAATCATCTCGCTGACAAACAGTAATATTTGGCATTCTCGTCATGATAATATTTACCGGTAAGGCAGCTAATTCCTGTTTACCCAAGCTTGCTCGCAGCAAGTCTTTTCGCGAAAGTACTCCAACTAATATCGAGTTTTGATCGATAACAAATAAAGTTCCTACATCCTCTAGAAACATGGTTACAATCGCATCATAAACTGAAACACTTTCATTAATGACAACTGGAATTGATTGATAGTCCTTAACATATATTTTGTTTAAATTTTCGGTAAGCAGCTGAACTCCTGATTTGCCTGTATAAAAATAACCAACCCGTGGTCTGGCATCCAAATATCCTGCCATAGTTAGTATAGCTAAATCAGGGCGAAGCGTCGCTCTTGTTAAGTTTAGCCGTTCAGCAATATTTTCACCTGTGATTGGTCCATTGTCTTTTACAATCTGAAGAATTTGTTCTTGCCGATTATTCAGTTCGATTGTCCTCACCACCCTGTTAAAAAACCATTTATGTAAAACCTTTATTTATAAGGCTATACTATTTAAAATTATTATATACTAATTATCCTGTTTGAAAAGGTAAGAAACAAGGTAAAAACGTGAAAAATTAAGGAAAAAGTGCGGAGATTCCGCACTTTTATGTTTTCGCAAGAACATCGAATGATAACTTAGAAGAAAATTAAAACTCGATTTTATTTTGAATGAATTCTACTAATTGGGAAATCGGAATACGGGTTTGTTCCATTGTATCACGGTCCCGAACGGTTACCATCTTATCTTCTTTTGAATCAAAGTCAAAAGTGATACAGAATGGAGTACCAATTTCATCATGACGACGATAGCGTTTACCGATTGAACCTGATTCATCGTAATCCACTAAGAAATGTTTTGCCAACAGGTCATACACTTCTCTTGCATCATCAGATAATTTTTTGGAAAGTGGTAAAATCGCTGCTTTAAATGGCGCAAGTGCCGGATGCAAGTGCATCACGGTTCTCGATGTACCATCCTCAAGTTGTTCCTCATCATAAGCGTCGATTAGGAAAGCAAGCGTTACACGGTCAGCTCCTAATGATGGTTCGATACAGTAAGGAATATATTTTTCATTTGTTTCTTGATCTAAGTAATGGAAGTCCTCACCAGAAAACTCCATATGCTGTTTTAAATCGTAATCTGTTCTTGACGCAACACCCCAAAGCTCACCCCAGCCAAACGGGAATTTGTATTCAAAGTCGGTTGTTGCATTACTGTAATGAGATAATTCGTCTTCATTGTGATCACGAAGGCGAAGGTTTTCTCTGGTCATACCTAAAGACATTAACCATTGCTCTGCAAACTGTTTCCAATAATCAAACCATTTAAGTTCTTCGCCTGGCTTACAGAAAAACTCCAGTTCCATTTGTTCAAATTCTCTTGTACGGAACGTAAAATTACCTGGAGTAATTTCATTTCGGAAGCTTTTTCCGATTTGAGCAATACCAAATGGAAGTTTTTTACGCATCGTCCGTTGAACATTCTTAAAGTTTACAAAGATACCTTGAGCTGTCTCAGGGCGAAGGAAGATTTCGTTTGCGCTTGACTCGGTAACACCTTGAAACGTTTTAAACATAAGATTAAATTGACGAATTCCTGTAAAATCAAAGCTTCCACAATCCGGACAAGCGATTTTGTGTTCAGAAATTAATTCCTCCATTCTGGAGAACGGAAGACCATCGACAACCATTTCAATTCCTTTTTCGTCGAGTGCATTTTCAATTAGCTTATCGGCACGATGTCTTGCTTTACATTTTTTACAATCGATCATAGGATCATTAAAGTTTCCAATATGACCAGAGGCTTCCCATGTACGTGGATTCATTAAAATAGCTGCATCTAATCCGACATTATAAGGAGATTGGTGTATGAATTTTTTCCACCATGCCTGTTTAATATTGTTCTTAAGTTCAACCCCAAGCGGACCGTAATCCCAAGTATTTGCCAAGCCACCATAAATTTCTGAGCCCGGAAAAATAAAACCTCTGTGTTTTGCATGGGAAACGATTTGTTCCATACTACTAACGCTCATCATCAAAACTCCTTTTCAAATTCCTTTAGTAAAGACGGCCTTTTTAAGACCAAATAAAAAACTCCCGTCTCTATGCAATAATGCATAGGGACGAGAGTTAACCCGCGGTTCCACCCTATTTGCTGCCAAAGCAGCCTCTTAAAAGAATGTTGCTCCAGAACGCCTTCCTTAATGCTTCTTATCTAGCTTCCACCATCCTAGACTCGCTTTTAAAAAGGGAATTAAGTACTCTTTTCCTTCACGGCAACTATTAAATTTAATTTGATGTTAATGGAAAGAAACGCTATTGTCAAGTTAACATATCTTTCATTTTGTCTATCTGATTTAAAAACTTCTTTGTTTTTAAATGCAAACCTGAATATTCCTCATAATACGCTGTTATCACCTGTTTTAGCTGCGCCTTTGTCTCCGGCTTCACATCAATATTACCTAATCTTGAAAGATCAAAATAATAAAATAGCCGCAACAATTTAACGGTAGCCGGTGAAATTTTAATTGAGTATGGATCCTGTTCAAGGCAACGGTGGCAAATAAAACCGCCTTCTCGAACAGAAAATGAAAAATGTCCGTCTGTATTACTACAAACAGAACATTGATTTAAACAAGGGTGCAATCCGAAAAGGTCCAACATTTTCATTTCATAGATGTTAGTTAGTATCGCTAAATCATAGCCTTCATTCATTAAAGAAAGTGTTTGGTGCAGCAATTCAAATAGAAAAGGATTAGGTCTTTTTTCATCGGCTGTTGCTTTGTCAGTTAAATCAACGATGTAGCTTGCATAGGCCGTTAGAAAAATATCCTCGCGAATGGATCGCAAAGAAGAAATCATCTCACCCTGTTGTAAACTCCCTAACCCATTGCCTTTTTGGATCAGAAAATATCCATATGTAAAAAGCTGGGTGACGGCCGACAGGCGACTATTCGTCTTTTTTGCCCCCCTTGCCATCACGCCAACTTTTCCCCATTCACGTGTATATAAAGTGACAACTTTATTGGTTTCACCATAATCCGTTGTTCTAATGACGATGCCTTCACATTTTTGAAGCATGAACTCACCACCATCCATTGCAACGAAACAAACCTATGAAATGGGAAAATCAATTTCTGCTAGCTCATCATCCTGATTACCGGGTATTTCTTGGTTATCTTTTTCAATTTCCTTGAAAAGAAGATACATGTCAATATTACCTGTTTGCGAAAAAATTTTCCAGGTAAAATCCATCATCGAAAACCCCCACCTTTCAAATATTCAACTAGCCTTTCATGATCCCAATTCCTTTACAATTATCATAGCCCGAAAGTAGAAAATCATAAGACGAAAAAATTGTAAATTGTTCAAAGCATAAATTTCGTTCGTTGCTAATAATTTAATTAGGGTGAAGCTAGACACATAACAAATTAGTATTCGTCTTCACGAAAACCAAAGTCTCGCAACTGCCCCATTTTATTCCGCCAATCCTTTTGAACCTTTACCCAAAGCTCAAGGAAAACTTTTGATCCAAGCAAGTTTTCAATATCGATTCGAGCTCGTTTACCGATTTCCTTTAGCATTTTCCCTTGTTTGCCGATGATTATCCCTTTCTGGGAGTCGCGCTCAACAATGATCGTCGCCATGACATGTATCATGTCTTTGTTCTCTGGTCGATCAAGCTTTTCCATTACAACCGCTAAAGAATGCGGCACTTCCTCATGCGTCAAATGAAGGGCTTTTTCCCGAATTAATTCCGTAATAATAAATCGTTCGGGATGATCGGTAACTTGATCAGCCGGATAGTATTGCGGTCCTTCAGGAATGTAACGCTTGATTTGCTCTAGCACTCGTTCAATATTATTCCCTTGAAGTGCCGAGATCGGTACTATTTCTGCAAAATCATATTTTTCTCTATAGGATTCAATCACTTCTAACAATTTGTCAGGATGAATTAGGTCGATTTTATTAATTACAAGAAATACCGGAGTTTTAACTCCTTGAAACTTTTCAAGGATAAATTCTTCTCCACGTCCAAAGCCTTCCTCGGCATTTACCATAAACAGAACTAAATCAACTTCCTTAAGGGTGTTGATTGCTACTTTCATCATAAAGTCGCCTAATTTATGCTTTGGCTTATGAATTCCAGGCGTGTCAATGAAGATGAGCTGTGCATCATCACTCGTTAAAACACCTTGAACCTTATTTCTTGTTGTCTGCGGTTTATCGCTCATGATCGCGATTTTTTGACCAATCACTCGGTTTAAAAACGTTGATTTTCCAACATTTGGTCTTCCAATAATTGATACAAACCCCGATTTAAATTTGTTTCTTGCTTCTTCGTTATTCATTTAAGTCCTCCGCTGAAAAAGCTCCTGGCAACAAGTCTTCTACTGTGATCTCTTGGACAAGGCCCTTTAAGTTTGTTAACACGATTTTCATATCCTTTGGGCACAATTCTGAAATAACCTGACGGCAGGCACCACATGGTGAAATAGGTCGGTCGGTAT
This sequence comes from Neobacillus terrisolis, assembly GCF_051233475.1. NCBI lineage: Bacteria > Bacillati > Bacillota > Bacilli > Caryophanales > Bacillaceae > Neobacillus > Neobacillus terrisolis. Next base: position 147,757 of record NZ_JBKFGH010000018.1, read on the forward strand.
CAGCAATAACAACCAGTTTAGCAAACTCTTTGTCTCCCTCTGAGTAGGCTTTAAATAATGCTGTACGCTCTGCACAGTTTGTCATGCTATAGGCTGCATTCTCAATATTACATCCATGATAAATTTTTCCATCAACAGTTAAAAGGGCAGCTCCAACCTTAAATTTTGAGTAAGGAACATAGGCTTTCTCTCTTGCCGCTTTAGCTTCTTCAATTAATTGATTTTGATCCACAACCACTCTTCCCTTCAACAGAAAAAAATCGCTGTCTCCTTATTGTATCTTATTTTAGCGATCTTTTCACTCGTTTATGGCAAAATAACTGCATAAAAAATTGAATTTTCTAAAAATTTATCTATTCTATTTTATGCTTTGCTCTGTTCTGTTATTTTATCTAAATTGAAGAGCGTTTTCAAATTGGGTAAGGAAAAGGTATGTGAAACTGTACTGAAAAATGCAAAGCCCGTTTATGGAGCGGACATGGAGGACCTTATTTTAATAAAAAGACCACTATTCTAGACTTAAGCGGACACAGAATACCTTATTTATGTAAAAACCACTGAATAAAGCCATTTTATTAACAAATAAGGAACCTGGTGTCCTCTTAACTCATCAAAACCACTCTTTTTGTGAAAATAACGGATCTGATGTCCGCCCGTCACCAAAAAAGATCTGATGTCCGCAACCAAAAAAATGACTAACAAATTATCATACAATTTGTTAGTCATTTTTTTGGTTGCGATAGGCAGGAAAGCCGGAAGCCGTTAAAAACTCCAGCCCCCTTAAAATAATAAAGATAATATTTTTGGCATAAAAATGATTAGCCCAACCAACACAGAAAGGATGGCGTAAGCAAACACAGCACCTGCAGCCATGTCCTTTGCTTGCTTTGCAAGTGGATGAAACTCTTCTGTAACAAGATCTACCACTCGTTCTAATGCACTATTGAGCAACTCGAGGGATATAACTCCACCGATGGCAAAAAGAATAAAAAGCCACTCCATCGTTGATAACGAGAGGAAAAATCCGAAAATGACAACCAGTACGGTTACAGCAAAATGAATTTTTAAATTTCGCTCACTTCTTAATGCAAGGGTAATTCCTTGTACAGCGAAGGAAAAGGATTTGATCACCTTTTGTATATTAACGTTCGAGTCCGTACGCATTGAGAATATCCTTTTGTTTTGTAAACATTTCTTTCTCCTCGGCTTCGGTCATATGATCATATCCTAATAAATGCAGGAAACCATGGACCGCCAAAAAGCCGAGTTCCCTTTTAAAAGAATGTCCGTATTCTTCGGCTTGTTCTTCTGCTTTCGGAACTGAGATAATAATATCGCCAAGAATTCTGGGCATATCGAGGCCTGCGAGCGCCATTTCCCCTTCGCCTAACTCTTCCATCGCGAAGGAAATAACATCTGTAGGTTGGTCCTTATCTCGATATTCACGATTGATTTCCTGGATTCTTTCATTGGAGACGAATGTTACGGAAACTTCGCTTTCATTCTCAACCGCTTCCTTGTCAGCAGCCAAGTTTAACAGTGCGATTACTTCATTCATATCCTCACTAGCTAATTTATTTGTTTCATCAATCATATCAATAATTAAACTCATGCATGATTCACCTTCTGCTTTATGTTTTCTGGATACTCAATCCGCGAATGAAAAATACCTTTTAATGTTACATATAATGCATTCGCAACCGTCTCTAGTTCTTTTAACGTAATATCGCATTCACAAAACTGATCATCAGATAGACGGTCTGAGATAATTTTTCTGACGATTGTTTCAATTTGTTCATGTGTAGGATGGACCATTGAACGGACGGCAGCTTCGACGCTATCCGCAATTCCAACGATTGCAGCTTCTTTCGTTTGAGCTTTTGGACCCGGATATCGGTAATCTGCTTCGTTTACCTCGATCCCCTCTTGAATTGCTTTATGATAAAAAAACGCAAGCTTTGTAGTACCATGATGTTGTTCTGCAATATCGATAATTTCTTTTGGCATTTTATGTTTTTTCAGCAATTCTACACCATCGGTTACATGGGCAATAATAATGTTTTTACTTGTTTGAGGTGGTATCCGATCATGTGGATTTTGAATATTCATTTGGTTTTCGATAAAAAATTGCGGCCGCTTTGTTTTGCCCATATCATGATAATAGCATCCAACTCTTGCCAGTAGCCCATTTGCTCCAATAGCTTCACAAGCAGTTTCTGCCAAGTTCGCCACCATGACACTATGATGGTATGTTCCCGGAGCTTCCGTAAGAATTTTTCGCAGTAAAGGATGATTCGGATTCGAAAGCTCAATTAACTTCATTGTCGACAGAATACCAAATCCCGCTTCAAAAAAAGGCAGTAATCCAATCGTTAAAACCGCTGAGCCAATACCGGATGCCAATGCAGCAATCAAATAAAACCCATATTCCATGCCGGTATACTGACCATTCCGTAGAAAAATCAACATAAGAATGACAATGATATTAACTGCAGTGACGAATAGGCCGGCTTGTAATATTTTTGAACGATTGTTTTGTTTACTTAAAAATAAAATACTGGCCATCCCGCTTAATAGAATATAAATGGCGACCGTTATTTGTAGTGTCGCTGTAATACCCTCATTAAAAATGATACTTCCACAAATCGCCAAAACAATGGTAAAACCAATCGCTAATCTTTCATGGGTAAGCAACTTGATCAACATTGCTCCCATTGCCGCCGGAAATATATAGGAAATTTCAGCATAGTTTAATTGTACAAACAAGCTTAATATCTTCATTAGAACAATTGAAAAAACTAAAATAATGCTAACGATTAGCAGATACATATGTTTTAATTCTCGAGATACATCTAAAAAATAAAAAAAGTAATATAATCCACTTAACAATGTAACGAGTAATAACGCCAACCCGGCAAACGGCTTTAATGAATTCTCGTTGTCAAGGATGCCGGTAAGCTCTAATTGACGATATATATCCCGGCTGATTAACTGTCCCTCTTCAACTAAGATTTGCCCCTCAAGTATTCTAACCGCATCCACTGCTTCTATAGCCTGCTGACGCATTTCTTTCGTAGCAGTTGGATCATAAAACTCATTTTGAATGATGGCATACCTGCCTAGTTCAATTGCCGCATTTTTCAAGCTGCTGTTCAGGCTTGTGTATTTTAATTCTTCTTCTAGCCGTTTCTTAGCATTTTCAACATCGTCCGCCGCGATACGTGAACTCATTACATAATTGATTGCCGTTACCGTTAAATCTCTTGCAATCGATAATTCATCCTTTGAGGACTGTAGTAAGGCGATAAAAACAGGATCAGTCAGTTCTTTCGTCTCATTTTCCGTTAATTTTTGTTTTAATCTTTGTAATTGATCAGAGATAGGAGGTTCCTCTGAAACTTGACCTTCCTCTTTTTCCTTTTGGCTCATTTCATCCGCTATATCATCTTTTACTTCCACAACAGAATCAAAGATTGATGTTATTAAATCAACCCGATTTTGTGTGTATTCTTTTTTTAAGATATAAACATCCTGGACAAGATTTAGCGCTTCCTTCCGCTTTTTCTCTGTACTCTCTTTATCCTCTACGGTAATCGGAGAGCGGATTGTTTGGTCAGCAACAGAAAATAATTTAAGGTCCAATTTTTCTGGTTTAACATTGCTGTACATGGATGCAAAGAGGATTAAACCTACAAGGATGATTAATAAAACTTGAAACAAGGTTTCACCCAGTAAATTTTTGATTTTGGTTACTTGATGCTGGATTTTTCCCAAAGTAAATCCCTCCTACCATGGCTATTGCCTGATAGCAAATATGTTATGTAACATAATATCAGTTTTTGTTAAAAGTTTCATCCTAAATAAGGAAAGAATAATAAACTAAAAAGCCGACTCCAGTGGGTCAGCTTTGTTGATTTTCATTTTGATCGTAGGCATTGATAATCTTTGCAACTAAAGGATGGCGGACAACGTCAGCCGCTTCAAGATAAACAAAAGACATTCCCCTAATCCCCTTTAAAATGGTTTCAGCTTCCGTCAATCCGGATTTTACTCCCTTAGGAAGATCAACCTGGGTCCGATCCCCTGTAATCACCATTTTCGAACCAAAGCCTAGCCGAGTTAAAAACATTTTCATTTGAGCATGAGTGGTGTTCTGTGCTTCATCTAGAATGACAAATGCATCATCTAATGTTCTTCCCCGCATATAAGCTAAAGGTGCAATTTCGATCGTTCCTCGCTCAATCAGTCTCACGGTATGTTCCATCCCTAGGACCTCATGGAGGGCATCATATAATGGGCGTAAATAAGGGTCGACCTTTTCCTTTAAGTCACCAGGTAAAAACCCTAAACTCTCCCCTGCTTCTACTGCAGGCCTTGTTAGAATAATCCTTTTTACTTGACCATTTTTCAAAGCATTTACTGCCATTACAACGGCTAAAAAAGTTTTTCCCGTTCCTGCTGGCCCGATCCCAAACACGAGATCATTTTCTTTGATGGATGATACGTAATGCCTTTGTCCAAACGTTTTAACTCTAATTGATTTTCCTTTAGCCGTTTTGCTTATTTCTTCTTCGTATAATTCTCCAAAGTATTCAATCGTGCCTTTTTTGACTAATTTAACGGCATAGCTAACATCTCTCTGGCTGATCGCAATTCCTTTTTTAATCACTTCTAGAAGTTTGTCGATGACTTTTGCAGCAAGATCTAGCTTGTCAGCATTTCCAGTAATGATTAACGATTCTCCACGAGTGATAATCGATACTTGAAGTTCTTGTTCAATTATTTTCAAATTGCTGTCAGAATTACCGAATAAGGTAATCGCTTCGTGTTGATCATTTATTTTTACATCGATTGTTTTTCGTTCTTCCGTCATTCTTCGTCTCCTTGAATTATTGGTTGGCCTTCTGCAATGTTCTCAATAATTTGGAAATGTATTGATAATTTAACTTTACCATTCTCAACAGCTTGATGTAAAACTTTTTCACCTTTAATAATAGCATCTTCAGTCAGCTTAGTTTTTATATCCTTTCTCGCAATTTCCTTTGCCATATTAACTGCTTCATCATTTGTGTATATTCTGGTAACTTCCTCTCGTTCCCTTATCGTTGAATTTATAAAAGAAACAGGTAAATCCCACTTGAGAAAGTGAACCTTATGCTCGGTTGAATCCGTTTCATATTCAGCATATTTCGGGGTCCCAAAGCCCCAAACCGGAATCGAAAAATTCGCAATCCGTACATAATATTTTCTCTTTTCATTTCCATTAAAAACTTGGAAGGTACTTTTTATTGGAAGCTCAACAGTGGATTTATACCATGTTTCACCTAAAATTTCCCCTTTTGATGACACCAGCTCTGTTTGCCCCTCCTTTCCATATACACCGGAAACGAGAATTTGGCCTGGAACAACATGATCATGACGATTAACCATTTGTTTGCCTTTCTCTACAAATATATAGGTGATGACAGCCTCTTTTTTGGCGACCAGATTACGCGGCCCATGTATCTCAGGCTTTTTTGGTTCTTTTTTTTCAACCACTTCTAAATGAAAGGTTGTCCCCCGCAATTCTACACCAACCCATGTAATCACTTGGATTTTATTGGTTAAATTTCGTTGAATCGTTTCCACATCATCGATAAAAAACTGAAGCTTTCCTGGCTTAATCCCCATCTTGTCCAATTGTTTATAAACTTTATATTCTGTTGCCGGATTAGCGCCATTTATCTCAATCCGCCACACCATATTGGATAAAAATAAAATAATAAATAAAAACAAAAAAGCACCAACAATAAGACCGATATTATGCATCAGCTTTTTGAGCAGAAATGGAACTCCAATTCTTTGCTGAAAGCTGATTTTGCACCCGCTTTTTCTTGCTAGCAGGCGCAGCTTTTTCACATCTGCCAATTTTAAATGAAAGATGACGGTTTCTGTACCATGTCTTTTTACATCCCAAACGGAAATGCCATTTCTGATTAATTGATTAATGAATCTTTCTATTCCCTTTCCCGATACCTTTACAGATACAATACCGGAACAAAACTCGATCCATTGGTTCTTCATTGTTCTCCTCCTGAATCACTCGTTTATATAAATAACTTGGTCTATTTTTCCTTCTAATAAGATTTCTTCCGGTAATATCGTTTTTATTACAAAGGCTTTTCCCTTTACCAAAAGCTGCCCCTGTTTTAGTAACAAGCGAATCTCCTTATCAGAAAAGGTTAATAAGCCACGGTGGTTCTCAATATAGATATGGATTTGTCCAACCATAGTTATCCGGGGTAAATCCATCATGACATCATGAGGAAGCTCCATATTTTTCGTTACCCAGTTGCGGACAATCTGGCCCCATTTTTTTGCCATAAAAAAAGAACCCCCTTTCATCTCATATTTATGAAATGAAAAGGGGTTCTAGCACTTATTTTTGTGTAAGTCTATCTTACTTGACCGATCGGTGCGGTCTTTTCGCTCGCGGCGGCCCTAACACCTCTGACCATATCAGACCGTCAATAAGATTATCACGGTCTATTTCTTGGGACTTCGCCTTAGGCACCTCTTCTTTCTGATGGGTACCGGCTTGTTTAGATACTCGATGATCCTCGAAAAAAACTTGCTTGTTTTCGTTAGCATTTTTTTTGGTAGCCTCATATACATTTTCAAGTTGATGATATATTTCCTTTTGAGTAGGAATCGGCTTTCTATTTGCATTTTGCTGTCTGTAAGGTCTGGATGTTTTCGTCTCGATCTGCTGCTGCATTTCCGGTTTCTTTGGACGATCAGGACCGACAGGTGAAGCAGGATTTCTTCTTGGAATCGGATTATAACCCTTTTTATTTTCAGGATTAGCCGCTTTCGCACGCTGAAAAAGGGAAGAAATAGCTCCAATTAATATTATCAAAATGAATGGATTATCAAATAAAAATCTCATTTGAGATCCTCCTCATCAAATGACCGGTCCTATTCATTTTTATCAATCTGTTTACGGTCACCTGTCATTTTACCGATCGAATCTCTCATATCGGTATCAGCATTTATGTTTTGGATATTCATATAATCCATCACACCGATATTTCCTTCACGAAGAGCTTCAGCCATAGCTAAAGGTACAGTTGCCTCTGCTTCCACCACTTTTGCACGCATTTCTTGAACCTTTGCCTTCATTTCCTGCTCTTGAGCAACCGCCATCGCCCGGCGTTCTTCCGCTTTCGCTTGGGCTATTTTTTTATCAGCTTCAGCTTGCTCTGTTTGTAATTCAGCACCAATATTTTTGCCGATATCAACGTCCGCGATATCAATCGATAAGATTTCAAATGCAGTACCAGAATCGAGACCCTTCGAGAGTACCGTTTGCGAAATCATATCGGGATTTTCGAGTACTTTTTTATGATTTTCAGAGCTACCTATCGTACTAACAATTCCTTCACCAACACGAGCAACAATCGTTTCCTCTCCAGCACCCCCGACCAAACGCTCAATATTCGCTCGAACGGTGATTCTAGCCTTTGCCTTTACTTCAATCCCATCCATCGCTACACCTGCAATAAACGGCGTTTCAATAACCTTAGGATTTACACTCATTTGCACCGCTTCGAGAACATCACGGCCGGCTAAATCGATTGCTGCACAGCGTTCAAAGGTTAATTCGATATTGGCACGGTGGGCAGCAATAAGCGCATTAACAACACGGTCAACATTACCTCCCGCTAGGTAATGGCTTTCTAGTTGATTTGTTGTTACATTTAAACCCGCTTTATGGGCCTTAATAAGCGGATTGATTACCCGGCTTGGGATTACACGGCGGAGTCTCATCCCAATTAATGTAAAAATACTGACTCTCACGCCTGCGGCCAAAGCTGAAATCCACAGCATGACCGGAACAAACGTAAACAAAATGCTTAACAGGATTAAGCCCAGCACAACCGCGATAATTAAAAAAGCAGAACCAGCTGTGATCATATCTTTTTCCTCCTCTGAAAATATGTAATTATGCTACTAATTTTAGTAATACGAAAACAGACCTATTATAGACATTTATCCTTGCTTACTTCTAACCACGACACGGACGCCTTCTACCTTTACTACTATTACCTTTTGATCCTTGGAGATAAACTCGCCCTCACTTACAACATCAATTCTTTCAGTTCCAATTAGAACAGTTCCTGCCGGCCGCAGCGGGGTCAAAGTAATTCCTTCAAGTCCCAAAAGCTCCGTCCGATTACGGTTCGAAACATAGCCACTTTCAGTATTCGTAGAATCAGTCAGGATTATTTTTTTGAACAGGCTCATTTTTTTACCAAACACCCTTATCATAATGATTGAAGTGATTATCGATATCCCAATAGCGATTAAAATTGAAATTCCCATATGAACAACATTATCCGTTGCCAGAAAAAGACTACCCAATATAGAAATCGTTCCAATCGCCCCAACAATTCCACCCGGGACAAATATTTCTAGGATGACGAGGGCAATCCCTACAATAAATAAAATAAGTGTTTCAAATCCTGCAAGTCCCGCGACCATATGTCCGTAAAAAAACATTAATAGCGCTGATAAGCCCATAAAGCCGGGCACCCCAAAACCTGGGGAATATAGCTCGAGAACAAGCCCCAAACTACCAATTGTTAATAATATTGGGACAACGACCGGATGGGTGATAAATCTGGCAACCTTTTCAGCAAAGCTTTCCTCAACGGAACGGACATCCGCATCAGCATAACCTAACTTCTGCAATAGTTCATCTAAATCTGCCACAGTCCCCTCAGAATAACCAACTTCGACTGCTTGATCGGAGGTTAAGGTTAGTAAATTCCCAGCACCTGCTCCGTATTGCGGTAAATCAATGGTTTCATCCGCCATCGCCACTGCATAAAGGGGATCTCGATTGTTTTGAACCGCCGCACTTTTCATTGCCGCAAACCAATAAGACTCCGCTTTTTTTCCAGCGGTATTCCCCTGTTGATCAATAATGGCCGCTGAACCCATTGTCGACCCCGGAACCATATAAATTGCATCTGTGTTTAATGCTATGTACGCTCCTGCCGACAAAGCTTGTTTATTAACCAGGGTAATCGTCTTCACATCCGATGAGGTTAACAGCTTGCCAATCTCTCCAGCTGCATCTACCGCCCCACCCGGTGTATTCAGTTCAAAAATAATCGCATCTGCTTGTTCCGCTTCCGCTGTTGTTACTGCTCTTTTTAAGAAGGCGTATAATCCTTTTTCAACCGTTTCTTCAACTGGAACAACATAAACCGTTTTTTGGTTTCCAAAGGCAGGTTGTGGGATCATTAAAATACTAAAAACAAATAAGAGCATGATGAGATTCATAAATTTTCTCATTCTGTTTCCCCCCTTTCTTGGCCTCCATAATAGTATTTACGGATAGAAAAACAAAAAGTTTCAATTTCCTTCAAATCATTATGCCCTTTTCCGGTCTTTTATTACAAAGTGAAAAACCGCAGAGATACTCTCTGCGGCTGTTGATGTCGGCATTATGAAAGGTGTTGTTGAACAAGTTTATTTACGAGTGTTCCGTCTGCTTTACCCTTTACTTTCGGCATAATCGCAGACATTACTTTTCCCATCTCAGCTTTTGATGTTGCACCTACTTCTGAAATCGTTTGTTTAACGATCTCAGCCACTTCTTCTTCAGATAGCTGTTTCGGCATGTACAATTCGACAAACGTCAATTCTGTACGCAATTTTTCAGCCAAATCTTCACGACCGGCTTTTTCAAATTCATGGAGGGAGTCCTTGCGTTGTTTCATTTCGCGAGAAAGGACTGTTAACTCTTCTTCTTCGACAAGCTCGCGACCAAGCTTAATCGCTTCATTTTGCAATGAAGCCTTAATCATCCGAATAACGGAGAGTTTGTCTTTTTCCTTATTCTTCATCGCTTGTTTCATATCGTTATTTAAACGCTCGAGAAGACTCATGAATTACACCCTCTCTTACCACTTACGTTTTCTTGCTGCTTCTGATTTCTTCTTACGCTTTACACTAGGCTTTTCGTAGAATTCGCGCTTTCTAGCTTCTTGAATCGTACCAGACTTAGATACAGTACGTTTAAAGCGACGAAGAGCATCTTCAAGCGATTCGTTTTTACGAACGACGGTTTTAGACATTCTCTTTCCCTCCCTCCGAAAACAACACACTAACATCGAGGACATGGAATCCCATGTACTTTGACAATTATAATATAACGGAGATATAAGGTCAACTCAATTTGAGCTTGTTCCTACGATTCGTGAAAAAATCTTCTTTTTCGACTATATTTTATACTCATCGCCACATTTTTATTATAACGGCATGTCTATTTTATTTTCCCAACGCATATAAACATTAAAGGGAGTGAAGGACATGTTATATTTTTTATTATTTATCTTTCTTATTGCAGTTTTCATAATGGGCATGTCCATTTTAAGAGCAGGCCTATTTCAATTATCAGGGGAGAGATTTAAAAAACTGCTTGAGCGGGTCACAAATTCTCCGTTTAAGGCGATGCTGACAAGTATTTTTGTAACAGCCCTTTTGCATAGCAGCTCTGCAGTCATGGTAATTACAATTGGACTAATCTCTGCCGGAATGCTCACTTTTCCAAGATCAATCGGAATCATTTTAGGTACTAATATTGGAACCACCTTTACCACCGAAATTATTACTTTTAATATTAATCAATACCTCGTCCCAATGGCTGTAATCGGCGCGATTTTAATGGTTTTCCAAAATGTTAAGTTCAGGAGCAGCGGGTTTATTTTATTCGGCATGTCCGCCGTTTTTATTGCAATACAAGGATTTGAGTTTCTTTCAACTCCACTTACTGAATTACCGATTGTTGAAAATATATTATTAATGCTAAACAGGAGTCATCTATTAAGCATAGTATTTGGCGCAATTTTAACTGCATTAATTCAATCCAGTACAGCAATGACTGGAATTACAATGGGATTTTTATCAGGAGGTATCCTTAATCTCGACTCAGGAATAGCGATTATGCTTGGTTCGAATATTGGTACGTGCATCACAGGGTATTTAGCTTCCATTGGTTCCGGGAAGGAATCAAAATTATGTGCGTACGCTCATATTTGGTTAAACGTTGTAGGTGTGCTCATCTTTATCCCGTTTGTTGACTGGATGTCTTCCATGGCTCAAAATGTTGCCAAAAGTCCGGATGTCCAACTCGCTCATACGAGCCTGCTCTTTAATGTGATTTCCTCATTAGTCGTTTTGCCGTTTTCAGAGCAATTTGGTAAATGGATTATGTTTGTTCATGGGAGGGGGAAAAAGTGAGAGTGAATTGAGGGGCTGGACGGGGGTTGGGCAGGACTGGGATTGGGGGGCATTCAAAATAGGTTACTTAACGCTCTTTTAGTGACCTTTTTTTGGGACCGTGTACCAAAACAGGGTACTAAATCCTCCTTTAGCGCCTTATTCTAGGGTAGGAGGACCTTATTAGGGCACTAAACACAACTTTAGTGCCCTATTCTACGTGTCATCTTCTAGTCCACATCCACTTATGCGGTTTTCCAGCTTGGTTTTGGCCAGTAAGAACCTGCTATTGGCCACTTTGGCGGTTTTCTTGCTTCGTTTTGGCCAGTAGGAACCTCCTATTGGCCACTTTGGCTTTCGCTCTGCTTCGTTTTGGCCAGTAAGAACCTCCTATTGGCCACTTTGGCTTTCGCTCTGCTTCGTTTTGGCCAGTAGGAACCTCCTATTGGCCACTTTGGCGGTTTTCCTGCTTCGTTTTGGCCAGTAAGAACCTCCTATTGGCCACTTTGGCTTTCGCTCTACTTGGTTTTGGCCAGTAGGAACCTCCTATTGGCCACTTTGGCGGTTTTCCTGCTTCGTTTTGGCCAGTAGGAACCTCCTATTGGCCACTTTTGCTCTCTTCCAGCTTCGTTTTGGACAATTACGGACCTATTCTACGTGTCCGTCTTCTATTCTACATCCACTAAAGCCTCTTTTAGCGACCTATTCTAATTCCATTAACACTATTACGTTAAACCAGTCCTTAACCTCTTGAATTAATAATCCGAATCACTTGTCAGTCCTTTAACGATTGCGATGCCTGCTGAAGCTCCAATTCTTGTCGCTCCTGCTTCGATCATGTTTTTAGCATCTTCTGTATTTCTTACCCCACCAGAGGCTTTCACGCCGATGTCTGGTCCAACAGTTTTTCTCATAAGAGCGATATCAGCAATTGTTGCCCCTCCTGTTGAAAAACCAGTAGAGGTTTTTACATAATCAGCTCCAGCTTTAACTGCAATTTGACATGCCCGCACTTTTTCTTCATCTGTTAATAGACTTGTTTCAATAATGACCTTGGTTAACGCTTTTCCTTTAGTAGCATCAACAACTGCCTTAATATCTCGTTCTACTAACTCATCATCCATACTCTTTAATGCACCGATATTAATGACCATATCTACTTCTTCTGCACCATTTTCAATCGCATTTTTCGTTTCAAACGCCTTTGTTTCAGGAGTGTTTGCACCGAGAGGAAAGCCAATAACTGTGCAAACCTTCACAGGACTATCCTTTAAAAGCTGACTTGCATAGCTGACCCAGGTTGGGTTTACACAAACAGAGGCAAATGTAAATTCCCTCGCTTCCTTGCATAGCACTTCGATTTGCTCTTTTTTTGCATCGGCTTTTAGCAATGTATGATCAATCATTGACGCAACATTTGTTGTCATTATGTATCTCCTTTCAGACTTTTAAGATGTCCGTACCTCTACAATATAACATTCGACTAAAGAAAATTCGAGGCATTTTTTATACCTCTTTTAGTTTTTAATGAAATTAGATAATTTATACAAAAACAGACTGTCGAATTTAGCTTCGACAGTCTGTTATAGTTTTTTAAATAGCGGTTTCCTCTTTGTGATCCGTTATAAATTCATCATTTACGACGCGAATAAACTGACCTTCATTGTATGGGTATCCAGCTTTAGTAATTTTTACTTTAACAATTTTGCCAATCATCGCTTCCGTTCCTGCAAAGACTACCTTTAAATAATTGTCAGTGTATCCGACATAAAGGGGATGATCTGCATCTCCCTCAAACTTTTCTTCAGGAATCACCTCAAGCACTTCACCTTCGAATTGTGATGCGTATTCCGCTGCAAGTTGATCAGAAAGCGAGATGAGACGGTGAACACGTTCATTTTTTACATCCTCATCCACCTGATCCTCCATTCGAGCGGCAGGGGTTCCGGTCCGCTTCGAATAAGGGAAAACATGAAGCTCAGAAAATTTATGATCATTGATAAAATTAAAGGTTTCCATAAATTCTTCTTCTGTTTCACCAGGGAAGCCGACAATAACATCAGAAGTGATTGCCAAACCAGGCAATACCTCCTTTAAGCGGTTAAGACGCTCTCCGAAAAACTCCATAGTATATTTTCGTCGCATTCTTTTCAGAACAGTATTTGAACCGGATTGAAGTGGAACATGAAGATGACGGACAATAATGTCTGATTGATTAATTGCTTCGATCACTTCATCGGTAATTTGACTGGCTTCAATTGAAGAAATCCGAAGGCGCTTCAATCCTTTGACCTCTTTTTCAAGATCGCGCAACAGCATAGCCAGGTTATAATCCTTCATGTCTTCGCCATAGCCTCCAGTATGGATACCGGTTAGAACGATTTCTTGATAACCTGCATCAACAAGCTGCTGAGCTTGGCGAATGACTTCTTTCGGATCACGAGAACGCATTAAGCCACGTGCCCAAGGGATAATACAGAAGGTGCAGAAATTATTGCAGCCTTCTTGAATCTTTAAGGAAGCTCGTGTTCGATCAGTAAAAGCAGGAACATCTAACTCTTCATAAACACGGCTTTTCATGATATTTCTTACAGCGTTGATCGGCTCACGCTCTTTTTTATATTGCTCAATGTATTCTAGCATTTTAATCCGGTCTTGGGTTCCAACAACGATATCAACCCCAGGGATTGCTAAAATCTCAGCAGGAGACGTTTGCGCATAACAACCTGTTACACAAATGACGGCATTAGGATTTTTCCTAACAGCACGACGGATTACTTGACGGCTTTTCTTATCACCCGTATTGGTAACGGTACAAGTATTGATGATATATACATCAGAAGTTGATTCAAATTCAACTCGGTCATAGCCTTGTTCTTTAAATAATTGCCAAATCGCTTCAGTTTCATAGTGGTTTACTTTACATCCAAGTGTATGAAACGCAACAGTAGGCATAATAATCACCTCAATAATTCAAAATGATAGGACACAGCTGATAGTAAGTAAAGAGGAGCCGTTTCTGTCCTGAGTATACGCGGTCCTAATCCACAAGCTAAAAATCCATTTTCAGTCAATAATGAGATTTCGTTTGAAGCTAAACCGCCTTCCGGACCAAAAATAACAAACAACGACTGACCAGGTTTAAGTTCTTTCAGTACTTTAGCCAGTTTAGCCGATTCTCCTTGTTTAGCTTCTTCTTCATAAGCAACTAATTTTATATCATAGTCATTAGACATTTTGATAAGATTAGATAGTGTCACTGGCGAATACACAGCAGGAATTTTATATCGATAAGATTGTTCGGCCGCTTCTTTGGCGATTTTTTGCCAACGGTCGACTTTTTTTTCTGCTTTTTTTTCATCCCATTTAACAATCGAACGGGCTGCAAGAAAAGGGACAAAATCAGTTGCACCAAGCTCTGTTCCTTTTTGAATGATCCATTCAAGCTTGTCCCCTTTTGGCAATCCGCTCGCAATGGTAACGCGAATCGGAAGTTCTGTGGACCCTTCTTCCCATTTTACAACGTTAGCCACCACTTGTTCATCGGTAATTTCTGCAATTACGCAAAGGGCACTTTTTTCATCTTTTGTAACACAGACAATATTTTCGCCAGCTTTCATTCTCATTACGCGGGTAATATGGTGATAATCCTCGCCATTGATAAAAAAACGATCATGGTCGGATCCGCTATTAATAAAATAACGCTGCATGCCTCTTCCTTCTTTCCGGATATTAATACAAAAAAGAAACTCGCCAGAGGCGAGCCTTTTCAGCAAGAACGGGAAACTCCTCATAAAGAAGTGGATTATTTTTTCTTAGCGATCAACGCGACCCAATCTTCCATGACCAGCGTTTCTTCAATAGAAAAACCAGCATTCTCGATTGCTTCTTTCACTTGATTTTTCTTCTGCTGGATAATCCCTGAGGCAATAAAATAACCGTCCTTCTTAACTACTCTTGCTACATCATCCGTAAATCGCAGAATCACTTCAGCAAGAATATTCGCGACAACAATATCTGCCGGACCTTCAATCCCATCCAATAAATTGTTTTGGGACACGTTTACGTATTCTTTCACTTTATTAAGCTTAATATTGAGTATCGCTGATTGAACCGCAACTTCATCGAGGTCTAATGCTGTAACATTCTTTGCACCTAATAATGCAGCAGCGATGCTAAGCACACCGGTACCGGTCCCAACATCAATAACAGTATCTCCAAGGCTAACAGTCCGTTCAAGAGCTTGAACACACATTACCGTAGTTGGATGGGTTCCTGTCCCAAATGCCATTCCAGGATCCAATTCGATGATTAACTCATCACTAGAAACCGGCGAATAATCTTCCCAAGTAGGAACAATCGTGAACCGCTCAGATATTTTAACTGGATTATAATATTTTTTCCAAGCTGTCGCCCATTCTTCCTCGTTTACTTCACTGATAGTAACATTATTCTTACCAATATCAATATTAAATAAAATTAAATTATTGATTGCATCTTTTATTTCTTCCACCGTTTCACCGAGGAAACTGTTGATGGGAATATAAGCTTTAATAATGACTCCTTCTTCTGGATAATCATCAGGATTGAGTTGGTAGATTTCACCGAAGCGATCCACCCTTTCCTTACTAAGCTCAAAGGGATCTTCGATTACCACGCCACTGGCGCCTGCCTCGTGTAAAATATTTGAGATTGGTTCAATCGCTTCATTTGTAGTATGAATGCTGATTTCTGACCATTTCATCTCTACCAACTCCATTTTCTAATTATTCACCTTTAAAGGCTCGCTTAACTTTTGAAAAGAAA
The DNA here is from genome assembly GCF_051233475.1 of Neobacillus terrisolis. Lineage (NCBI taxonomy): Bacteria > Bacillati > Bacillota > Bacilli > Caryophanales > Bacillaceae > Neobacillus > Neobacillus terrisolis. The sequence goes on from NZ_JBKFGH010000018.1 coordinate 163,834, forward strand.
CTATCTTCAGGACCGCCGCTCGGAACCTTACCGCTGATTTCAGCAAATTCACGAAGCAACTGCTTTTGTTTTTCTGATAATTTTGATGGGGTAACAATACGAATGATCACATGCTGATCTCCGACCCCATACCCTCTAACATTAGGAACGCCTTTACCTTTAAGTCTAAACTTGGTTCCTGTTTGGGTACCAGCAGGTATTTTTAATTTAACTTTACCATGCAAGGTTGGAATCTCGACATCATCACCAAGGGCTGCTTGAGTGAATGTGATCGGCATCTCGCAATAGATATCATCGCCATCCCGCTCAAAAAATTCATGATCCCTAACATGGAACACTACATAAAGATCTCCAGGAGGTCCGCCATTAATTCCGCTTTCCCCTTGACCTGAAACGCGAAGTTGTTGGCCGTCATCAATTCCGGCAGGGATTTTCACATGAATCTTACGACGCTTTTTAACTTTACCTGAACCGCCGCATGTAGAACACTTATCCTTAATTTGTTTACCTGTTCCACCACAGTAGTTACAAGTTCTACGGTTAACAATTCTGCCAAATGGTGTATTTTGCTCTACGTTTAACTGACCTGATCCATGACAATGCTTACATGTTTCTGCTTTTGTCCCTGGTTTAGCACCAGATCCATGACAAGTTTCACATTCTTCCTCGCGCGGAATTTCAATATCTGTTTCCTTGCCAAAAACTGCTTCCTCAAACTTCAAGGTCATTGTATATTGTAAATCTGCCCCTTGTCTAGGTGCATTCGGATCACGGCGACGACCTCCGCCGCCACCAAAGAAGGTATTGAAAATATCTTCAAAACCACCGAAGCCACCACCAAAATCTCCGCCGCCAAAGCCTTGATTTGGATCAACATGACCAAACTGGTCATAATGGGCACGTTTTTGATCATCGCTTAGTACTTCATAAGCTTCTTTAATTTCTTTAAACTTATCTGCAGCATCTTCTGCTTTATTTATATCTGGGTGATATTGCTTTGAAAGCTTACGATAAGCTTTTTTAATATCATCCTTTGACGCACTTTTGCTAACTCCAAGGACTTCATAGTAATCCCGTTTACTCATGTTACCACTCCCGCATCCTTTCACATAAACGTTATTGTAACATTCTAATCTAAAAAAAAGCAATGAAAAGCTCTATACTCAGGTAGCTTTGATAATGAAAAAGCCAAAGCCATGAACGAGCTGACTTTGACTTTTTCCCTAAAGCTGAAATTTTCTATTTATCGTCGTTAACCTCTTCGAATTCAGCGTCAACTACATTGTCGTCTTTGCCTTTTGCTTCTCCCGATTGGCCTTGAGCAGCTTGAGCCTCCGCTTGAGCTTGTTCATACAGCTTTACGCTCAAATCTTGAACGATTTGTTGAAGAGCATCTTTCTTCGCTCTCATTTCATCTAAATCATTTTTCTCGATTGCCGCTTTGAGAGCATCTTTCGCTTCATTTGCTTTTGCAACATCTGCAGCATCAACTTTATCTTCAAGATCCTTTAATGTTTTCTCAGTTTGGAAAACTAACTGATCTGCTTCATTGCGTAGCTCTGCTTCTTCTTTACGTTTTTTATCCGCTTCAGCGTTTTCTTCTGCTTCACGAACCATTTTTTGGATTTCTTCATCAGATAAACCGGTAGAAGATTTAATTGTAATCGCTTGTTCTTTGTTTGTGCCAAGGTCTTTTGCACGAACATTTACGATACCATTTTTATCAATATCAAAGCTTACTTCAATTTGTGGAATTCCGCGTGGTGCTGGCGGAATATCACTTAATTGGAATCTTCCTAATGTTTTATTGTCAGCAGCCATTGGACGTTCCCCTTGTAGAACGTGAATGTCTACAGCAGTTTGGTTATCAGCAGCAGTTGAGAACACTTGAGATTTTGATGTTGGAATGGTCGTGTTGCGATCAATTAATCTTGTGAATACGCCACCCATTGTTTCAATACCAAGTGATAATGGAGTAACGTCAAGTAATACAACGTCCTTAACGTCCCCAGTAATAACACCGCCTTGAATTGCAGCTCCCATAGCTACTACTTCGTCAGGGTTAACCCCTTTTGAAGGCTCTTTTCCAAGTTCCTTACGAATTGCGTCAGCAACAGCCGGGATACGAGTAGATCCACCAACAAGAATGATTTTATCAATTTCTGATGCAGACAAGCCGGCATCTCTAAGTGCTTGACGAGTAGGGCCCATTGTTCTTTCAACAAGATGAGCAGTAATCTCATCAAACTTCGCTCTTGTTAAAGTAACGTCAAGGTGTAATGGTCCTGCTTCCCCTGCCGTAATGAAAGGTAATGAAATTTGCGTTGAAGTTACACCAGACAAGTCTTTTTTCGCTTTTTCTGCCGCATCTTTCAAGCGTTGTAACGCCATTTTATCTTTAGACAAGTCAATGCCGTTTTCTTTTTTAAATTGCTCTACTAAGTAATCAATAATCACTTGGTCGAAGTCGTCTCCACCTAGACGGTTATCCCCAGCAGTAGATTTAACTTCAAATACGCCATCACCTAGTTCAAGAATGGAAACGTCAAACGTTCCGCCACCAAGGTCAAATACAAGAATGGTTTGGTCTTCGTCTGTTTTATCTAAGCCGTAAGCTAAAGCTGCAGCAGTTGGTTCGTTGATGATCCGTTCAACTTCAAGACCAGCAATTTTACCAGCATCTTTCGTTGCTTGACGCTCGGCATCATTAAAGTATGCAGGTACTGTAATAACTGCTTTTGTAACCGGCTCTCCTAAATATTCTTCAGCATACGATTTTAAGTATTGAAGAATAATCGCAGAAATTTCTTGTGGAGTATAGTCTTTTCCTTCGATTGTTTCTTTGTGACTAGTACCCATATGACGCTTAATGGAAATAATTGTATTAGGGTTTGTGATTGCTTGACGCTTAGCCACTTCCCCAACTTGACGCTCACCGTTTTTAAATGCAACAACCGAAGGAGTTGTACGGTTTCCTTCTGGATTTGGAATTACTTTTGGTTCGCCGCCTTCTAGAACAGCTACACAAGAGTTTGTAGTTCCTAAGTCAATACCAATGATTTTACTCATGTTTCTTTACCTCCCAATACTTACTATGTAAGTGCTTCATCATTTTTTTATTGATTCACTTTCACCATCGAAGGACGAATGACACGGTCCTTTAACATATAGCCTTTTTGGAACTCATCAACAACAACGTTTGGTCCAAAGTTAGCATCTTCTACTTGCATGACAGCTTGGTGAAGGTGTGGATCGAATTCTTGCCCAACGGATTCAATTGGTTGAACACCTTCTTTTTTGATCGCTTCTAGCAAGCTCTTATATACCATCTCCATCCCCTGCTGCAATGATTTTGTTTGCTCGTTCTCAGCTGTCATTGCAAGTGCTCTTTCAAAATTATCGAGAGCAGGTAAAAGATCAGTAATTAAATTTTGGGCTCTATATTTTTCGCTCGCCTCAGCATCAAGCCTTGTGCGGCGACGGAAATTATCAAAATCAGCTTGAAGACGCAGATAACGGTTTTCGGCAATCTCTAATTGGCCTTCTACTTCTGCAAGTTTTGACTTAACCTCTGCAAGTTCTTGATCTGCTTCTTGTTCAGAAGTTTGTTGGGTACCATCTGCTTCTGCAAAAATTTCTTCTACAGATTCCGTTGTTTCAACTGTTTCGTTAACTTCAACAGTCTCGTCAACTTGTTGCCCTTCGACTTGAACTTCCTCTTGATTTTTTACGTTTTGTTCTTGTGACATTTTTTCACCTCCCAAAAATAAAAGTGCTCACCTAAATATACATAGAAAGGGGATGGAGCCATTGCTCCACCCTAATCAATATTTCCTGCGTTAGTTACTTTGATACAACTTTGTTAAAACCTTAGAAAGATCACTGGAAATCATTTGCAACAAACTGATGACTCGTGAATACTCCATCCTAGTCGGTCCCAATATAGCTATTGATCCTAGTTTTTCGGCACCAACCGAGTAGGTTGCGGTTATGAGGCTGCAGTTCTCCATCGCTAAGTTGTTATTCTCACGGCCAATTTTGACATTAATACCAACTGGATTTTTTTGAATCAAATCATAAATTCCGTCCTCGTGCTCAATCATATTCATCAAAAGCCTGATTTTCTCGATATCATGAAATTCCGGCTGCCTTAACATATTCGTCTTTCCGCCAAAAAACAATTTGTTTGTGGTTGGAAGCTTAAGTGTATCGGCAAGCGAGCTTAACATCGAATCATAATGATGAATATGCTGACGCAGAAGCGTTGCGACTTCCTTATAAATTTTTTCATTTAAATCAACAATCGGCACATTGACTAAACGATCATTTAATATGTTGACTAGCTTCTCAAGTTCATTTGCATCCATTGTTGCCGGTAAATGAAACATTCGATTTTCTACATGACCTGTATCAGTAACAATAATGGCAATCGCTGTTTCCTGATTTAAAGGGACTATTTGGATTTTCTTTAATTTATTCTCCCTTACTGCAGGACCTAAGACAATCGAAGTGTAATTTGTTAATTCCGACAAAATTTTAGCAGACTTTTGCACGATTTTTTCAAGCTCATATAAGCGTTCTTCAAAAATCGACTTCACCTTTGAAACATCATCTGATTCTAGTCTTTGTGGTGAAAGCAAGTGATCAACATAATAACGATAGCCTTTTTCAGACGGAATTCTTCCTGATGATATATGGGTTTTCTCGATAAACCCCATTTCTTCTAAGTCAGCCATTTCATTACGAATCGTGGCTGAGCTAAAGGAAATTTCCTCTTTTTTAGACAAGCTTCTTGAGCCGATTGGTTGCGCAGATCGAATAAAGTCATCAACTATTACCTGAAATATCAACAATTGACGATCTGTTAACAACGGAACATCACCTCTGTTAGCACTCTTTATGAACGAGTGCTAATTCTAATATTAAATTAACAAATAAGGAGCAGAGTGTCAACGTTTAGATAACCCCTAGAAATGATTGGAACACTTCATTACCTAGTAGTTTTCCTCGTTTCGTTAACTTAATATGCTCATCCTCTACTTTAATCAATTCTCGTTTTTTTAAATCGTCTATTTCCTTTGAAAATAAGGCGATTGGATCCTCTTGAAATTTTTTATAAAAATTCACTAAGGATACGCCTGCTGTTTTTCTTAATCCAAGGAACATTTCTTCTTCAATGGCTTCATTTTTTGTCACTTCATGGTTTTCTATGATCGGAAGCTGGTTCATTTCTATTTGATCGATATATTTTTTGATTGGACCCGTATTAGCTCGTCTAAACCCATTAACATAACTATGGGCCCCTGCCCCAAATCCGTAATAATAATCATTGTTCCAGTAGGTAAGATTATGCCTACTCTCATAGCCAGGAAATCCGAAATTGCTTATTTCATATTGTTTGTATCCATGCTTGTCCATTTCTTCCATTAACAGTTCGTACATCTCAGCTTCAGTGTCCTCACTTACAACCGGGAGTTTTCCTTTATTTAGCAAATTATAGAAGACCGTTTTTGGCTCTATTATCAAGGAATATCCTGAGTAATGAGGAATCTCCAGCGAAAAGGCAAGGTCTAAGGTTTGGGCGAAATCGTCTATTGTTTGACCTGGTAGACTGTAAATCAAGTCTACGCTTATATTTTCGAAGCCTGTTTCCTTGGCAAGTTTAATCGATTTATAGACATCTTCTGCTCGATGGGTTCTGCCTATTTTTTTCAATAATTCATTATTAAAGGTTTGAACACCAAAGCTAATTCGATTAACACCAGCATTCTTTAGTATTTGAAACTTTTCCTTCGACAAATCGCCAGGATTGGCTTCAAACGTAAATTCTGTATCCGAGCCAAACGGAATATTATTCCCGATTACTTCACAAAGAAATGCAAGCTGCTCTTCTGAAAGGGAAGTAGGTGTTCCTCCGCCTACGAAGATTGTCTTTAATTGTTGAGGAGGGGGTACCTGATCAAAGGTTAGCTTGATTTCCTTCTCTAATCCAAAAAGGTAGTCTTGCACTGGCTGACCTTTTAAATAGACCTTATTAAAATCACAATAATGGCATATATGCTCACAAAACGGTATATGCAGATAAGCGGCATGAATCATCGTCTCACGTCCTTTCTTTTATTAATCTAAGAAAAAGAGGCTAGCATCGTCTTATCAGACATGTCTAACCTCCATTAAGGATTTATTTTTTCGTATTATTGTCGTCCATTCTTAATACGGCCATGAATGCCTCTTGTGGAACCTCAACGGAGCCCACCTGCTTCATCCGCTTCTTACCTTCTTTTTGCTTCTCAAGAAGCTTCCGTTTACGGGAAATATCTCCACCGTAACACTTCGCTAATACGTTTTTCCCCATCGATTTAATCGTGGAGCGGGCAACAATCTTCTGACCAATCGCTGCTTGGACTGGAACTTCGAATTGCTGTCTCGGAATTAATTCCTTCAGCTTTTCGACAATCACCTTGCCTCGTTCATATGCAAAGTCTTTATGAACGATAAAGCTTAATGCATCCACCTTTTCAGCATTTAATAGAATGTCCATTTTAACCAACTTGGATTCTTTGTAACCAATAAGCTCGTAATCAAAGGAAGCATAGCCCTTTGTACTGGATTTTAATTGATCAAAGAAATCATAGACGATTTCAGATAACGGAATTTCATAAATGATGCTGACACGGTTTTCGTCTAAATATTGCATATCGATGAAAATACCGCGTTTGGCTTGGCATAACTCCATGATGGCACCCACATAATCATTAGGCGTCATCATTGTCGCTTTCACATATGGCTCTTCAATTCGATCAATCTTTTGTGGATCCGGCATTTTGGATGGATTGTCCACTTTGATTTCTTCGCCATCTGTTTTAATTACATGATATATAACACTTGGTGCTGTAGTAATAAGGTCAATTTTAAATTCACGTTCAATACGCTCTTGAATAATTTCCATGTGCAATAGACCAAGGAAACCACAACGGAAACCAAATCCTAATGCTTGCGATGTTTCTGCTTCAAATTGCAGAGCGGAATCGTTTAATTGAAGCTTTTCTAACGCCTCACGCAAATCATTAAATTTCGCTGAATCAATTGGATATAATCCGCAGTATACCATTGGATTTAAACGGCGATAACCTGGCAATGCTTCAGTTGCTCCGTTTTTCGCATTGGTAATCGTATCCCCGACACGTGTGTCACCAACGTTTTTGATTGCAGCTGTTAAAAAGCCAACATCACCAACAGAAAGCTCATCACGAAGGACAGCTTTTGGAGTAAATACGCCTACTTCAGTAACTTCAAACTCTTTTCCTGTTGCCATCATTTTGATTTTATCGCCAACCTTAACGGTGCCTTCAACCACTCTGATATAAGCAACAACACCGCGGTATGCATCGAACAATGAATCAAAAATCAAAGCCTTTAACGGGGCATCAGGATCGCCCTCAGGAGCAGGAACCTTTTCAACGATTTGTTCAAGGATATCCTCAATCCCGATTCCAGCTTTTGCTGAAGCAAGAACCGCTTCAGATGCGTCTAGTCCAATTACTTCTTCAATTTCATGGCGAACTCTTTCAGGGTCAGCACTTGGCAAGTCTATTTTATTAATAACCGGGAGAATTTCAAGATTGTTATCAAGGGCAAGGTAGACGTTTGCTAATGTTTGCGCCTCAATACCTTGAGCTGCATCGACGACCAGTATTGCTCCTTCACATGCCGCTAAACTGCGGGACACCTCATATGTGAAGTCGACGTGCCCTGGTGTATCAATTAAATGAAAGGTGTATTCTTCTCCGTCTTTTGCTTTATAGTTCAATTGGACGGAATTAAGTTTTATCGTGATTCCCCGTTCTCTTTCTAGATCCATGGAGTCTAATAACTGATCCTTCATTTCACGTTGAGACAACGCGTTCGTCTTTTCTAAGATCCGGTCAGCTAAAGTGGATTTCCCATGATCTATATGAGCAATGATGGAGAAATTACGGATTTTTGATTGTCGTTTTAGTTTTTCTTCTCTGTTCATTATCGTTCACTCCTACAATACTCGCGCAATATACACTATTTTTCATTATACCAATTGCCTATTTCACAATCAATTAAAAGAAAATTTTGGGGGAAAAAGAAAAACAGAGTCGAATGATCGCTCTGTCTCACTTTCCTGCTTTATCAACGAAGTAATTTATCGTTTTTTCCGTTGCCTCTGATATCCCCTTTGCCATGCTTTTTCCAATAGATGAAAAGAAATTGTAGGAATTCATTTCTGCAAGCTCCTGTTTCTTTTTTTCTAAATCATGACTGGTTACATCATTTCCTAAAAATGTTCCCGCCATTTTTCCTTGCTCATCCTCATTTAGGGTAAATGCCTTCCCAAAACCCGTATCTTCATACCCCTTCATTCGATGAATCCCATCATTCGCCTGCTGCATCCCAAATAACACGGAAACGAACATGAGCGAAGCCAACAGAAAACTTTTCAGCATAAACAATTTCATATTTTCACCTACATTCTAATTGGGGTTAGCAGGTTGTTCTGTTCCTTGGTTAACCTTTTCAGCCTGCCAGTAATGTTCACTTAATACATCTGCTAACGCTTCTGACGATCGATACAATTCTTCAAATGTATTGTCGACACCGCCGAACTCAATTAATAGGGCCTTTTCTGACAAATCCTGATTATACTTGCCATTCCCTTCTTTTTTCACAAAAACACCGCGGCTTAATCCCGGATATTTATTTTCTAAAAGATCATGAAGCTCTTTCGCTAGTTTTGCATTTTTTTCATAATTGCTTTGATTTGCCCCAATAATAAAAACTAGTTTCGCATAGGCTTGTCCATTGATGATCTTCGTCGTCCGATCCTTACGAAGACTATCGCGGTGGATATCGATGAAATATTCAAAATCTTGATTGTTTGCCATTGCCGCTTGAACAACCGGCCTTGATTCTAGATACGACTGGTAGTAGCTTAAACCCTTTTTGTTTAAGTTTCCCTGGATATCTGTTTTTTCAATGCCTGTTCCAATCCCGCGACTTTCTAATTGTTCTTTTAACTTATCGCCTATTTTCATTACATTGATTTGGGAATGGTAGGCTTTATTAGGATCGGTTACACCCTTTAAGTATGGAAGATAGGACTCCCGATTATGGGTAAAATAAACATAGACCACCTGGCGGCCGCCTGTGGTTAAAGGCGGTTGACCGCCTTCTTCATTCTTACTTCCTTCATCGATTTCCTCTGTATTCTGTAGCGAGGCCTCCTGCTCCGCTTTAAGCACCTCAAGCGGCGGTGCTGATTCTATTGGCATATTGGTGTAATTTGTCCCTTCGCCCGCAACGATAATTTGTCCATCAAATAATGAAAATCCCGGTAATTCTCGCCCTAACAAACTTCGAGGATCATCCAAATTAATATTGGTAGACATTTTAAAAACAATGTTAGTTAATTTGGGCGGCTTGCTTGTTTCAGGTAAAGATTCAAGAAAAAAATGATTTTCAGAACCCATTAGGTGGTACAGCCATTCACCCGTCATATTCACTGCGACATTGTTGACGGATGTGGATGAAAGACGATATTCCGGTTTTAGCGAAGTCATCAGGCCGCTCAATGAAAAAACGAAAAATAAAAATAGAAAAAATCCAATAATGCCTTTTATAATACTGGACGCGTGAACAGCTACAATTAAACCTTGTCCCCTGTTATGTTTCATGGTTCCACCTCTCTAATGCAATTCTAGTAAATACTATGAATTTGCTAGAGAAGATAGAACTGTTAAATTATTTGTGTTGATTTCCGCTCCAGGCGCTTCGCTTTCCGCGAGAGGTCCGGGAGCCTCCTCGCCGCTTCGCGCCTGCGGGGTCTCTCGTGTCCTCTTTTCCCGCAGGAGTCTCGCGCCTTCCGCTCCAATCAACAAATTTAGCTTGCCAATTTAATATGTTTATCTTGTATAAAATCCGGTGTTGTCTTGATTAACGGTTTGATGTAGGGCAGCATTTAAACCGTTTGCCAATAAATTAGCCATGTCCTCGATAAAGACATCCACTTCCTTGGGTGTAACCATTAAATTGTGCCCAAGTGGGGATAGGACTTCATAGATTAATTTTCTTTTTTCCTCATCTGGTAAGACACCAATCATCCCGAGAAAGGTTTTACGATGCTGTTCCTCAGGTAAATCCTCATCTGTAAGCTTCTTTTTCTCACCAAAGCTCATCCCTGCTGGAGCAAGCGCCCTAGATGGACGGCCGCCTTCTCTCAGTTCACGACCAAAATGTTTTAAAATAAAATCAATCGTATCACTTGTGATCGAAACAGCATCCACCACCGTTGGCACACCAAGAGCAATGACAGGGATCCCAAGTGTCTCTTGGCTGATTTCCTTACGTTTATTGCCAACGCCTGAACCCGGGTGAATGCCTGTATCAGAAATTTGAATTGTCGCATTTACCCGTTCAATCGATCTCGAAGCTAATGCATCAATGGCAATGACAAAATCAGGCTTAGTCTTTTCGACGACACCAAAAATAATGTCACTCGTTTCAATTCCGGTTAATCCCATTACTCCAGGTGAAAGCGCACTAACTGGCCGAAATCCTTTTTCAACATTTTCAGGCTGCAATTGGAATAGATGGCGGGTAACGAGTAAATTCTCACATACAGACGGACCAAGCGCATCAGGGGTGACATTCCAATTTCCAAGACCTACTACTAAACAGGATGCATCTTCCTTTATTCCCAGCATTTTTAAGAAATGAGAAAATTCGTGTGCAAACACCTTTTCCACTTTTTGTTGCAGTTCACTATCCTGCTGTCTAATTCCCGTTACTTCGATTGTTAAATAACGACCAGGCTTTTTCCCAATCGATTCTTCAGCTTGTTTTGTTATTTCAACTAAGGAAATTTTAATATCATTTTCCTCTTTTTCCTTTATAATCACACCCTCAATTTCTGAGAGGTTTTCTGCATTTTGCACCGTTTTTGCTTTTTCCGCTAACGCCATCTCCCTTGCTTCTACGGCAAGGTCAGTCCGTACGGTATACTTGCTTAAATCCAATGTTTCACTCATTTGTTTCCCTCCATTTTCTTTTTGGAAGACTTCAACAACAAAATGATCAATTTAATAATCCGTTTTTAATTTAGTGACTGTATTTTATGAGGTTTTTACTCAATTCCTATCTTTTCCTGTTTATCATAATTACATTCGTCTTTGACTTAAAATATCAGGAGAGTATTGCAATATGAGTGGGCGTTTGATAAAATATCACTTGTTCTTAAATATTTGTTATGAATGTGAATGTGTATGTCGAGTTCATATAATCTCGATGCTTTTTAGGAGGTGAACGGAATGCCAAATATTAAATCTGCGATCAAACGCGTAAAAACAAGCGAAACTGCTAATGCACAAAACGTACAAGTTAAATCTGCGATGCGTACAGCTGTTAAGAAAACAGAAGCTGCTATTGCAAACAATGATACTGTTGTAGCACAAGCTTTTACTGAAGCTGCAAGCAAGCTTGACAAAGCTGCTGGAAAAGGCTTAATCCACAAAAACGCTGCTGCTAGAAAGAAATCACGTTTAGCGAAAAAGATCAATTCTTTAAACGCTTAATGTTATAAAAAAAACGACCCCGCAAAGGTCGTTTTTTTATTTACAATTACAAACGAAGTAAAAACATTTCGATTAGCATTTCTTTATTCATGCCACCCGTTTTCATTTTGTAGTCGGCATCGGCTAATAAATTGATTTTACTTGCTAATTCTTCATCAGAAAAATGTCGGGCCTGACCTGCAGCCAGCTTAACTCGATATGGATGGATTTTTAGAAACCCTGCCATTTGCTGCTGACCATAACCTCTTCTCGAAAGCTCCTTAACTTGATAAATTAATCTAAATTGACCAGTAATAATCGCCAATATTTTTAATGGCTCTTCATTTTGCTTTAACAAGTCATAATAAATGCGAAGTGCTTCATCCGTCTTACGACCAACTATTTTATCGATTAAAGTAAAGATATTTTGCTCCAATGATTTGGAAACTAAATTTTCCACAACATTTTCATCAATTAATTTTGATTCATTGGCGTATAACGCCATTTTGTCCACTTCATTCGTCAACATAAATAAATTGGTGCCAACGAGCTCAATCATTCGTTCGGCCCCGATATCTGTTATTGAAACTTGATTTAATGAAGCACGCTCCTTCACCCATTGCTTTAGTTCTTGAGGAGACAGCGGCTTTGATTCAAATGTCACAGCCTTAGACTTTAATTCCTTCGTTATTTTTTTCCGTTCATCAAGCTTTTCATATGGCGCAATAAAGACTAACACAGAAAACGGAACGGGCTCCTTAAGATAGGCATCAAGCCTTGATAGATTATGCTCCACTTTTTCCTTCGTTTTTTCTGCTGTTAGAAATACTGGGTTATGTAAAAGAATCAATCGTTTTTCACCGAGAAAAGGCAATGTTTCAGCATCCTCTAGCACCACTTCTATCGGTGTTTCTTCTAAATCGTATGAAGAAAAATTAAAATCAGATTCGTCAGCATCGAGTACATGCTGAATTAAAAGTTGCTTTGTTTCATTAATGAAAAACGTTTCAGTTCCATATAATAAATAAATAGGGGCTATTTGCTTTTTTTTAATTTGCTTCCAAATATCAAAAACCAAGTTCCTTCGCTCCGATCACTTTGAAGAATTATGCTAATCTTATCGTAATGAAGCAAAGAGGATTTGACAAGTGCTAAGGAGGGAATTAATGGTACCAGCCCATCAATTCCCTTTCTATTTAAACGTCGTGAACATAAGGCCTAGGAACTTACTTCACAACGGTATCACGTTTGTAAAGATAGTTTTAACAAAACGAATTCGAACTATTTGTGACAACTCTTGTCAATCAAGGAAGAGGAAAGACATATCTAGATTTTTTCAAAAGTTTAGATTATACTAAAAAATGAAATAGGGGAGGGGAATAGACTGTGAACGAATTTGTAAATCGCGTCGAAAAACGTAATGATGCAATAGACTCTGGTATGGGATTCTTTGTTTCATTTGGATTTTTCGCTACATTGTTTATTATTGCAACAGTCATAAAAGTTGTCGGATCTTAATTACCGATACATAGCTTCATTTTTTAGACTGCATTAAAAATGCAGTCTTTTTTTTTGCGAAGTTAAGTTATCATGCACAAGCACTAGTTATTGTGAATAGAACATCGAGGGAAGTTGTGGTTTACAATATACTATGGAACTGCCATAGAAAAAGTTCCTCTCCCATCTTTAAAAAAATAAGAAATAGCGCCCTGTTCATCGGTCCTAAAAATGCGAATCCTGTGATGTTCTAACCTGGAAATTACCCCTTGATGCGGATGCCCATAGCGATTATTTTCCCCAACAGAAATAATCGCTATTTCCGGTTTAAACTGAGAGAGTAACTCCTCGGAGGTGGAAGAATGACTGCCATGATGAGCCAACTTTAATACGTCAATATCCAAAAAGGGGTATTTTTTGACAAGGTTCATTTCTTTATTCTTTTCGATATCACCGGTAAAAAGCCAAGTGAGACCTCCCATTTCCGACTGAATAACGATTGAACCATCATTTCCGCCATTTTCCTGGCCATTAACACGTGGCGATAACACTTCAAATACTGCTCCCCCTGCTTCCCAGCCATCTCCTTCTGAAATAAACGTAATCGGGATTTCCTTTTGTTTAGCGATTGCCACTACCTTACCTTCCAATTCAGATTGCTCCTTTACCATCGGCAGAATAATTTCGTCAACCTTGAATTCTTCAATAATGGCCTTCGAACCGCCCACATGATCAAAATCTCCATGGGTAAGAATCAGCTTGTTAAGCCTGTTTATTCCTTTACCTTTTAGGAATGGGACAACAATGTCCGCACCAACCTCAAAATTGGAATTTCTCTGTTGCCATTTTTCCTTTGTATAGGGAATCGTGCCTCCACTATCAATTAAATAATTTCCCTGATGAAATGGTAATTTAATGAAGATCGCATCACCTTGTCCGACATCAATAAACGTTATTTCTCCGAATGGGGAAAATATATTGCTTCCTAGTTGTAAGGACAATGGTAAAAAAACAAACAGACAATGCTTAATCATTTTTTTCGGTTCAGTTTGCATTTTATAAAAAGTGAACACGACCACCAGCAGATAAATTAGGAGCAGAACTAATCCAGGCCGTCCAAGAGTAAGCGTTTGAAACGGAACGTTCGACAGCCGCTCAATAATCGAATTAACAAGGATGATTGTCTGATTAGTTAATGCAAGAAGTGGAGTAAATAAAACACCTATAAGCGGATGAAGGATAAATATAAAAAAGATATACGGGGTTAAGAAAACAGAAAAAAACGGAACAAATAGAAAATTAGCAAGGAGTGAGAGAAATGAAAACTCATAGAAGTGATATAAGATAATCGGAAGTGTTGCCAGCTGAGCGATAAAGGATGTTAACAATAATTGAATATGATTCGAGTTATCTTTTACTATTGGCACAGATAAAAGCAAAGCAGCACTAGCGGTAAAAGAAAGCTGAAAGCCAACATCAAAGATTTGTAACGGCGCTGCCAGCAAAAGCAATAATAATGTTCCTGATAAAGCATCCAATGGCAGAATTCGATTGTTACCAAATCGCAAACTAACCAGAATGATTAGCATCATCGTAACGGCTCGAACTACCGAGGGCGTTGCACCAGTCAATAACGCATATAACGGCAAAAAAACAAGCAGGATCGTGACCATTCTTTCCCTCACGACACCGATTCGAATCCCACAAAAGAAAATAACTCCGGTTAAAAAACTGACCTGTAAACCGGAAATGGCCAATAAATGGATGATGCCAAGCTTTTGATAAGAAGACATCAAATCCTCTTCTATTAAAGCCTGTTCTCCAAAAAGTAGAGCAATTGAAAGCGATGCAAGCGGTTCTGGGAAATGGGTTGCTACATAATGAATTCCCTCTGAGCGGATATTTTGGATTTTATTATGAAAAGAAGGTTGAAAAGAAGAACAGGATTGAAGTGGAAATTGTTCGGGAGTTAAGATCCAATGGATTTTTTTCGAGGCTAAATATTTTTTGAAGTTGAAGGTATTTGGGTTTCTTGCAGAAGATGGGGATTCCAATTTGCCAGAAAGATTACATTTTAGTCCCGCCTTCATTTCTTTTTCGAGTAGGACCTTTTCTTGTAACGATTTAAATCGGTATTGGATCAAAAGCTTCTCTTTCGTTTTTACATCCTTTCCTTCAATTTGTAATCGGTCTCCGTCCATTTTCCATTGCTGAAGTAAAACAGTGAAATCCTCCTCCGTATCCGAGATTTGTGACTGGTTGCTTAAATTTACGTTGTTGCCTATCATACTATATAGAAAAAAGGTGAACAGTAGGAACAGAAATTGGCTCTTTGAGAATGATTTCTGAGAATAAAGAAAAACAGCGTAAATTAAAAAAACAATCATAAATGAAGTAAAATCGAGCAGCGCACAACATACGCCAAGCAGTCCGCTAACTGCTACAAATATGCCCTTCCCTTTCATTTTCTCTACTCCTTTTTACGTTTTCAAAAAAATAGCCGGTTAAAAAACCGGCTTTTTGTTAAACAGAAAAAAGTTTTTTTGCTTCTGACGTTAGCTTCGCTAGTGATTCCTCACTTGCCCCGTTTTTTTCAAGCTCTGATAACAGGTTTGTAATAAACTCTGATTTCTCTTGTCTATTCCAATCAAAAGAAGGTTTACAATCGACTTTTTCAACATGAACATTTGCAGCTGAAAATAATTCCATAGCATAAGGATGGTTTTTATAATCCTCCGCATAATATACTGTTTTAATCCCTGCTTGAATAATCGCTTTGCAGCATTGCAGACATGGAAAATGTGTTACATAAATATCTGATTCAGCAGTAGGGACTCCAAACTTTGCACATTGTAAAATGGCATTCATTTCTGCGTGAATCGTTCTTACACAGTGATTATCAATGACGTAACAGCCTTTGTCGATACAATGGTCGCCGCCCGCAATCGATCCATTATAGCCCCCTGCGATAATTCGTTTATCTCTCACAATCGTAGCACCTACGGTTAATCGGGTACATGTACTTCTTAATGATAGTAGGTGACTTTGTGCCATAAAATATTCATTCCAAGAGATCCGTTCCAATCATATTTCCTCCCTCAACATGCAGATGCCTCCCTTTAAGTGTAATGCCCAAGCCTAAGAGCGTCAATTTGATATATTTATTGAATCGTGATTTTATCCTTTAATTTTTCGAATGTTTTTTGTCCAATCCCACTAATTGATTGGATATCCTCAATCGATTTAAACGGCCCATTCTTCTCTCGGTATTCGATAATCGCAGCAGATTTTGACGGACCGATTCCAGGTAATGTTTCAAGTTCACTCGCTTCGGCCGTATTAATATTTACTTTATCACTAGCTGAATTTCCATCCGCCATGATCGCCATTCCTTGAGTTACTTCACCCATCTGCGGGATATAAATGACCATTTCATCTTTAACATACATGGCTAAATTAATCTTTGATTCATCTGCTGTTTCTAATAATCCTCCGGACCTCTCAAGCACATCGATCACTCGCTCTCCTTCGTGCGCTTCATAAACACCTGGTGCTTTAACAGCCCCTTTCAAATCAATCATGATTTTTGTAGGACTCGGGGTATCAGTGGTTTCCTGCTCATTCAATTTTATTTGGGACTCTTCAGTTGAGGGGTGTTCATTAACAGGAAGTAAGTTTGGAGTAATTGGGGCAAAAAAATAATACACAAGCAAACATAGGAAAAGAAATAATCCGAAAACATAGCCCTTGTACTCTTTAATCCATTCTTTCAATTTGTACCATTCCTTTCATTAGTTATATTCTTACCTTTATTTACATATGGTTATATGAGAAACCTGCTCACGAAGGAGGATAGAAAGATGAAAACTGGAGTTATAGGGATAGGAAATATGGGGAGGATTTTAACTGAAGCATTACTTGAAGAGAAGGCAATATCCCCCTCTTCCTTAACAATTATGAATAGAACAAAGAAAAAAGCTCTTGAGCTTAAAAATATATATTCCGATATTTCCGTTGTTGACACGGCAAAGGATTTATCGATATGCTCAGATTTAATTTTCTTATGCTTAAAGCCTCTCGATATTTATTGGGTAATTCAAGAAATCTCCCCACATTTAACAAAAGATAAATGCATAGTATCGATTACAAGTCCGATTAGTGTAAACCAGTTGGAATCAATTGTTCCTTGTTCAGTTGTAAGAGCCATTCCGAGTATTACCAATCGAGCAAAAGCAGGCGTCTCATTGTTAACATTTGGATCTAATTGTTCAGTGAAATGGAAAACAACGATGGAACGTTTATTTCGTAAAATTTCTGTTCCGATTGAAATTGAGGATAATGTAACAAGAGTAGCGTCCGATATTGTAAGCTGTGGACCTGCATTCTTTAGTTATTTGACGCAGCGGTTTATCTTAGCAGCAGTAAGAAAAACAGATATTGACCAAGAAACAGCGGTAACCTTAGCCAGTGAAATGTTAATTGGACTTGGGGAACTATTAAAAAAAGGACATTTTACCTTACCTACTCTACAAGAAAAAGTGTGTGTAAAAGGTGGGATTACCGGAGAAGGTATAAAAGTATTAGAAGAAGAGTTAGGCGATGTGTTTGAGCATGTCTTTGCTGCAACCCATCTTAAGTTTAAGGAAGAAGTTCAGAAGATTAGTAAACAATACCCTATATAATTTCTTGATGTACCTTTAATATTCCTGCGATGTTTTATAATTTTTTTTATAAGGCTGTGTTAAATTTGGCTGTTGATTTCCGCTCCAGGTGCTCCCTTTCCGCGGGGGAGTCCGCGAGCCTCCTCGGCGCGATAGCGCCTGTGGGGTCTCCCGTGACACCTTCTCCCGCAGGAGTCTGGCACCTTCCGCTCCAATCAACAGAATGCTCAAAATCAATATTATTCTTTAAAAAAGGCTGACTCAAGTTTAGGGGGATTCCCTGTTGAGTCAGCCTGTTTATGTTATTTTTTTCGGGCTGTAAAAAAAATTCTTTCAGAATGCTCTTCGGGTGATTGATCCGAGAAATCAGCTGATACTTCCAGCACTTCAAACCCGGCATTTTGTAACCACTGTTTATATTGTTCAATCGTATACGTACGTTGGAAATGAAGTTCATCAAAGCGTTCATATAAACCAGTTTGATCTTCCAACACAAAAAAACTCAAATCATGTTCAACACTGTTCGGCCATTCGCCTTCGTAACACTGCCAGATATAAGAGATTTTCTCTTCGTTTAAAGCAAAAGTCCCGTTTCGAAATATGTTATTCATTTTATAAATAGAATGGACATCAAACATAAACAAGCCATTTGAGTGTAAATGTTCAAATACATGTTGAAAGGTTTTTACAACCTCTTCTTCCGATTGTAAATAGTTCAATGAATCACAAAAAATGGTAATTACATCAAGTGAATCAAAGCCTTCTAATTCAGCCATATTTTGCTGAAAAAACTGAATGGCGTGTCCCCTTTCAGCAGCTTTTGCTTGGGCGACTGCCAGCATATCCTCCGATAAGTCTACCCCTGATACACGAAAGCCTGCTTCCGCGAGCCAAATGGACAATTCTCCCGTCCCGCAAGCTACATCCAGAATAGTCTCCGCTTTAACTCCATATTTTTCGATTTGTCGTACCACAAAATCAACCCATTGATGATACGGGGTTTCTTTCATCAATTCATCGTAAAGATAGGCAAACCGATTATAGGTCATTGATTCAACTCGCTAAGGATATTCTCGATAGGTGCATCTCCCCAAAGACGCTCAAGTTTATAGTATTGACGCTCATCACGATGGAAGACATGGACCACCACATCACCCAAATCAACCAAGATCCACTTTGCCTCGTCGAAACCTTCGATCCGCTTAACAGGATGTTGCATTTCTTCAACCTTATCTTTTATTTCTCGGGCAATAGCCTGAACCTGTTTATCTGAATTTCCGTGGCAAATAATAAAATAATCAGCGACCAATGAAATGCCTTCCATATTTAGAACTAAAATATCTTCTGCTCGTTTATCATCCGCTGCTTTTACAACCGTATGCAATATACTTCTTTCTGTCATGAAATCAATTCTCCTTATTTATGATGAGATGATTATAGGTTTCAATCGTATCTGGAAAAACAGGTTGATTTTTTTTTAGTAAAAAAACAATCGTGTTTTTCATTGAAGCAATCAACGCATCTGTTAAATTCTCTTTTGCCATTTCCCTCACATCTTCTACTCCCGGAAATTGCCTGCCTGGTTCAATATAATCAGCAAGGTAAATGACTTTTTCTAATAACGTCATGGATGGTCTTCCTGATGTATGATACCGAATTGCATCCAAAATTTCTCCGTCCTTTATTCCAGCTTCCTTCTCAACGAGATAAGCACCAACGGGAGCATGCCAGAGCTCACTATTAAAAGATAATAACTTAGGGTCCATTCGCTGTTCCAGAATAATTTGTTTCATTTCTTCTTTTGGACGAAATTTAGCATAGTCATGAAAAATGGCTGCAAGTTCGGCTTTTTTGGGATCAGCTCCGTATAATTTGGCAAGCTGGATTGCCGTTTCCATTACTCCTAATGTATGTTGATATCGATGGTCGGTCAAGTGAGGCTTGACTAAATTTAATGCCGTTTCACGTTCCATATAACTTTTTCTCCTCAATATACATTCGAACAGGCTCAGGGACTAAATACCGTATCGTTTTCTGTTCTTTTATTCGAGTGCGAATCAATTTGGACGAGACTCCCATCTCTGGAACCGTAACATTTATGACCGGATATGATGTAACTTCCAGAAAATCAGGTCGATTAACACCGACAAACGTAACCAAATTAATTAACTCATCGATTTTGTTCCATTTTGGTAAATACTCAATCATATCCGCACCGATAATAAAATAAAAATCAACATTTGGATATTCATTCTTTAAGAGCCGCATTGTATCAATCGTAAAAGACCTGCCGGATCGTTCCAGCTCAATGGTTTCTATTTTAAAATTAGGATGTCCATAAATGGCTAATTCAAGCATTTTTACCCGATCGTCAGTACTTGCCCCCTCCGACATTTGTTTATGTGGGGGTTCTTGATTGGGCATAAACCAAACCTCAGCTAAATCTAATCCTTGGAGTACTTCATTGGCAATGAGCAGATGCCCATTATGGGGAGGATCAAATGTACCTCCGAGTATGCCAATTTTTCTCAACTCAAGCCCTCCTTGCTATTATGGCAATTGGATTTGTTTATTTTCGACAGACTCCTTATAGAGAACAATCGTTTTGCCAATCACTTGCACTAGTTCAGCGCCAGTTCCATCGGTTAATTGTTCAGCCACGACATCCTTATCTTCATCACAGTTTTGTAAAACACTAATCTTCATCAATTCCCGAACCTCTAAAGCCTCCGAGATTTGTTTGATCATATTTTCATTCACTCCGCCCTTTCCAACTTGAAAGATTGGCGTTAAATGATGGGCTTTTGAACGTAAAAATCTTTTTTGTTTTCCTGTTAACATTGTTTTCCTCCTAGTTGTCGCTCTACAGTATGCTTCATTCGTTTTGGATCAGGGAAGATTCCTGTCCATAACTCGAACGCAAGGGCCCCTTGAAAAACAAACATATCAAGACCATTTTGAACTCTTGCCTGTCTTTTTTTGGCTTCCTTTAAAAGTTTGGTCTCGAGCGGGTTATAGATAATATCACTGACGAACGCATTTTCTCTTAGATTTTCCAAACTTAACGGGAGTTCATCAAGATGAGGCGCCATCCCAATTGATGTGGTTTGAATAATGACATCATAATCCGCTAAGCTTGCTTCAGCCTGTTCTTTTCCAATGGCATTAGAATCTACTGCATATGGACACTCGCTTATTAAATCGTGTGCTTTAGCAATCGTTCTGTTATAAATATCGAGCTTTTTCACTCCCACTTTTGCTAGGGAGAAGAAAAGGGCTCTTGCGGCTCCACCTGCCCCGATCATTAAGACAGAACGGTCACTTAAATCCGGAATCTTCTCCGTCAATCCTCTAACGTATCCGATACCATCTGTATTGTAACCGATTAACAGTCCGTCTTGATTGACGACTGTGTTGACTGCTCCAATCGCTTCCGCAAGTGGATCAATTTTATCTAATAATGGCATTACGGCAATCTTATGAGGAATGGTGATATTAAAACCACCCGCACCTAATGCTTTTAGACCCTTTATTGCATCTGTTAATTGTGCTTCTTTGATGTGAAACGGCAAATAATCAGCATCTATTTTGTAATGCTGAAAAAGGTCATTGTGCATGAGCGGTGACATTGAATGGGCAATCGGGTCACCGATTACGCCAAATAATTTTTTCACTGTCCTCTCCCCTTCACTTCTATCTTTTTAGGTTGATTTCCGCTTCAGGCACTCGCTTTCCGCGGGCAGTCCGGGAGCCTCCTCTGCGCTTTGCGCCTGTGGGGTCTCCCCTGTCCTTCTTCTCCCGCAGGAGTCTCGTGCCTTCCGCTCCATTCAACATAGCCTTTTTTTAAATTAGTGATTTACGCAGCATGACGGATACTCCCTTTGGTACGTGAGCTGCAACCTTTGCTCCCGGTTCGTTGACGGTAATCCAACCGAGTCCTGAAAAAACGACATCTGTTTTACCTTCTTTAATGGTGAATTCATGACGAACAAGCTCGGGAAACTCTGGTAATTGCTCTTGTCTAGGCGGAGTCAGCATCTCACCAACATGATCTTGATACAATTCATCAGCTTTTTCTAATTTTGTCCGATGGATGGACAGCTCATTTGATAAATAACAAACGAAGGAACGGCGGCCGCCAGTTAAATAATCAAAACGGGCCAGTCCACCAAAAAACAAAGTTTGTCCCTCATTTAGCTGATAAATCTTTGGCTTTATTTCTTTTTTTGGTGTGATGTATTTTAAATCCTGTTTATCGATAAAATGAGCCATTTGATGGTGATTAATAATTCCCGGTGTATCAACGAGAGCCTTGCCGTCAGATAACGGTATTTCGATAATATCGAGTGTTGTTCCAGGGAAATGAGAAGTAGTAATGACATCTTCGCCACCTGAAAACTCCTTAATAACTCGGTTAATAAATGTAGATTTCCCTACATTTGTACACCCGACAACATAAACATCTTTGCCATTCCGGTATTCTTCAATCGCAGCCACTGCTTCGCGGATAAAGTGACCCTTTGACGCGCTGATTAGAAATACCTCCTCTGGTTTTAAGCCCAAATCTCTAGCCTCTTGTTTCATCCAATGAATTAATTTACTAGGCTTTACTGATTTTGGCAATAGATCCACTTTATTTCCGATTAACAAAATTTTGTTTTTTCCAACAAAACGGGGTAAACCGGGTAACCAGCTGCCATTAAAATCAAAAATATCGACTATTTTCACAATAAGTGCATCTTTTTTTCCGATTTCGTTTAAGATCTTTAAGAAATCATCATCGGTTAACCGAACATCCTGCACTTCATTATAATTTTTAAGGCGAAAACAGCGTTGACAAATAATCGTTTCTTTTTCTAAAGCAGATTTTGGAGCATAGCCCAATTCAGCCGGATCATCGGTTTGAATTTTCACACCGCAGCCGATACAAACTAAATGTTCACTCACAAATTAATCCTCCCATTGTATCATTCCTTTTTTTCTAAACCAATTTAAGATGATTCTTTCTATTTGCCGATTAAATTTGGTAATAAATCCATCTGTTTTAGCTACTGGTACCACTAAAATAGTATGAAAGCCACCTCGGTTTCCACCAAGCACATCCGTTAATAATTGATCTCCTATGACAACCGCTTCCTCTTTTTGGACGCCCATTTGATTGAGCGCCTTTTGAAAGGCTCTAACCATTGGTTTTCTTGCTTGAAAGATAAACGGAATCCCTAAAGGGTCAGAAAACGCCTTTACACGCTCTTCATTATTATTGGAGACGATGGTCACCAAAATCCCATTCTTTTTCATATCTTCGAACCACTCAATAAGGTTTGGGGTTGCATAAGCGCGGTCCCATTCCACCAATGTATTATCTAAATCAGTAATAATGGCCTTTACTCCTTTTTCCTTCAAACTTTTGGGAGTAATATCAAATATACTTTTTACATGTTGGTTTGGCAAAAATTTCTTTAACAATGATTACACCTCATATTCCTAATAATACCATTACAATAATTATGTAGAATCTCCTCGAAACTATAACTAAATAATAGCTTGTTTATTAAAAGTTTTCGACAACTTCCCCACTTATTCATTCTGTGGATAACTTTATACACATTATACACGTTAGTTTTTTTGATACTATAGACATTTATAAACAATTTAATCACAGGTTATCCACTAACAACTGTGGATAACAGAACGGTTGTTCTAACAATTTATATTTGATAGAGTAATGATACAGCAAGCGAGCCTACCATTATATGCCTTATTTTGATAAATAGAATAAATTTATCCCGGAGGTGGAATCCTGGCATGAAAAAGCTTTCAGATGAACTACTAATTGAATCCTATTACAAGGCCAGAGAACTTAAACTTAACCCCGATTTTATTCGCCTAATCGAAATAGAACTACAACGAAGATCGTTATATCAAAAAATAAAAGTATCTTCTTAAGTCGATAAGCCAACCGGGCTTATTTTTTTTCCAGCCCTTAAGCGCTTGTGATAATTTCACCCAATTTTGTCCCAACTACTACTTCTGTTGGTGTTTTCAATTCAGGAGCTAGCTTAAATGTATTTTTTTCAAACAATAATACTACAGTTGATCCAAATGTGAAATAAGCCAATTCTTCACCTTTTGAAATCTTCCTTCCCTCATGAACCAGTTCAATAGAATTAACAAACATAGCTCCTACTTTTACAACCGCCAAATGACCGGTTTGGTGTTTTAGTTCGGTAATCCTGCGATAATTTTTTGATAAGGGCTGTCGTCCATATTTTAACCCTAATTTATTTACGGGATAAGATTTCTTTCCAAGTGTCCACTGATCGATAATTTCTCCTGCTATCGGGCTATGGATACGATGGTAATGGCTTGGACTTAAATATAAAATGATGTAGGTCCCTTGCAAATACTTGTGGAGTGCATCCTGTCTTCCAAGCATTTCCGAAATAGAATACGTTTTACCCTTAACTGTTATTTCACTTGTTTCGCCAATTTCCCCGATATCCTCTACGACTCCGTCGACCGGGCTCCCTACGCTCATTGGATGGGGATCATGTATCCGGGCCTCTTCCTTCAGTTTACGGACAAACAAATCATGAAGTGTAGGGAATTCATGTAATGACTTTTCCATTTCCATCAGATTAAGATTATAGACCCTTGCAAAAGAAGGAATAATAACACGACTTAGCCTAGACGTCGCAAAACGCTTTAAAATAAGTGAAGAAATTCTGCCATTCGTTAACTCAATCAGGAATCTGTATAAACTTTGAATCAATTTGGTTACCTCCAAAAAATGTGAAATAGTCTTTACTCACATGCATAAAAAGCTTAAAATTAAATATTATTATATAAATTCCAGAAAATACCCCTTCCGTTCTTAAGGAGTGAGGAGAAATTGTTCTTATTAGAAGTATTTGATCAAACCATTAAAAAGCTAAAAAGTCAAACAGCAAACGTGTTAACATTAACCAATTTAGGTCTTGGCGGGTATGCAATTATTGCTGGTTTGAACGGTAGTTTTCGGCTCAGTCTCCTGCTTATTTTCATTGCTGCACTTGCTGACCGGTTTGACGGAATGGTCGCCAGAAAGTTCCATATAGAATCGGAGCTTGGAAAACAACTCGATTCCATGAGTGATATTATATCATTTGGAGTCGCACCTGCACTATTATTATATCAAGGAATCTTAAATGAATTTGGTGCGCCTGGAATTTTCTTTACTGTTTTCTATATTGGATGTGGAGCTTTTCGTTTAGCACGATTTAACATTTCTGAAAATAACGGGTATTTTACAGGTCTGCCGATTACTGCAGCAGGCTGCCTTGTCACACTCAGTTATCTTGCAATATCGTTTTCCCCTCCACAAACATTCCTCTTTTTAATTATTCTGTTATCTTTATTAATGATCAGTCCATTTAAGCTTAAAAAAGTGTAATGAGAAAAAACAGCACGCATTTTGGTGCTGTTTTTTTATTGAGTCCGTTGAGTCCTGATCAAAGATTAGTTTGTGAATAAAAGCCTTAAATCATTCCATGCTAAAACAAGGAATGGAAAAAGCATAACAAAAAAATTAAAAAATAGAAAATTGTCGGATAAATGGGTGTAAATTCAGTTTACATTCCATTTTAATATGGATATAATAACCTGTGTAAGCGAAATTTTCCAAAAAGGAGGTCGAATGAAATGATTAGTATTGTCTATTCAGTAAATCAGAATCAAATAGTTTTATCCTACACACATTCGACCAACTGGAAATGGATTGCTTAATTTTGTTATTTTCTTAAGGCTATCCTAACCGCATGGGGAATGGTGTCTCCTGCGGTATTTTTGTGCCCGAAAACACTCATATCCGCAGGAGAAAATTCTCCCTGCGGTTTTTTTATGGCTATTTTTGAAAGGAGGTGAGTCATTTGACGCTTCATATACTATTTTTAACGATCACGATCAAAAAACGAAAGCTTACAAAGCAAGAGGTTGTTCATCAAGAATTTGTAGAGCAAATTTATGAACAAAATAAAGATCGCCAGTTTACCGTTTATCGTCAATTCTAAGAGATTTTTTAATTATTAAGAAAGGTGGTTATGTATATGTTATTCATTATTCAACGACGGCAAAATTGCTTATGGGTGGAGAAAGACACCACCTAACGATGCTTAAAAAGGGGTGATTCGCTTTGTCACTGCATGTCCTGTTATTAACGATTATGTTTCGAAAAACTTTTAAAAAATAATTTCTGGACAGACACAAACTTCCTCCTAATCACATAGGAATTAGGTATAGGCATTGGCCTAATCTCCCGGGGGGTGAATCCATGTCCGGAATTTTAACAGCACTTGGTTACTTAGTTAAAGAAATCGTTTTTCTTGTCTCTTATGTTAAAAATAATGCCTTTCCACAACCCTTGTCTGCTGCTGATGAACGAAAATATTTGCGTCTAATGGCAAATGGAGATCAACATGCACGAAACATGCTGATTGAGCATAATCTTCGCTTAGTTGCCCATATTGTCAAAAAATTTGAAAATACTGGTGAAGACGCTGAAGATCTTATTTCAATTGGTACAATTGGTTTAATAAAAGCGATTGAAAGCTATTCAGAAGGTAAAGGAACGAAGCTGGCTACATATGCAGCTCGTTGTATCGAAAACGAAATATTGATGCATTTACGAGCCCTAAAAAAGACAAAAAAAGATGTTTCATTGCACGATCCAATTGGACAGGATAAAGAGGGTAATGAGATCTCGCTGATCGATGTGCTTAAATCAGAATCTGAAGATGTTATCGATACGATCCAGCTAAATATGGAGCTCGAGAAAGTAAAGGAATACATTGACGTTTTGGATGAAAGAGAGAAGGAGGTCATCATCGGTCGCTTTGGTCTTGACCTGCAAAAAGAAAAGACACAGCGGGAAATCGCCAAAGAATTAGGCATTTCAAGAAGCTATGTCTCGAGAATTGAGAAGCGTGCCTTAATGAAGATGTTCCATGAGTTTTATCGTGCCGAAAAGGAAAAACGGAAAAATGGCAATGGATGAGGAAACATTTCCTCATCCATTTTTTAAGTACGGTGATTATTTTATATAGTGATATCATCGGATTAACTAGAGGAACGGAACGGAACAGAGTGGAGTGGATTGGATTGGATTGAAGCGGATCGGATCGAAGCGGAACTTGAGCGGACATACGTTCCGCTATTTGAATCAAAAAGGGTGATTTTTCTCTTTTGTCGGACATACGTTCCGTTATTTAGCTTATATTCCCGATATTCCCTTGATTTTTTCACAAATAACGGTCTCTATGTCCGGAAACATCTCCAAAATAGCGTTTTTACACAAAATAACGGACTCTATGTCCGCAAAAATCCCCAAAATGAAATCGTCTAGACACAACACACAAAAAGGCATGGACTCAATATGATCCATGCGTTTTTGTGCATTATATATATGTTATTCTACACTGTGGCTTTTAATAATTATTTTGATTCTCTTCCAACTCTACTAATAATTTTTTACAAATTTTCGATTCATTAAAAAAGAAAATGGATCCGACCAAAAAAAGAACCGTAGCACCGATTAGGGCATTCAACTGATGTTCTGATACTAACTCAGAAGGGATGATTAAACCAAGATAGAAAAACACACTTACTGCCAGCATTACTGCTCCATAACGGCTATAATCAATCATTTTCTCATGTAATCGTTTCTCATCGTGTTTCATCTTCTCACCTTGCTTTACTAAAATCTATAAAACTACTGTAACACACAATCCAGTGTTATAGATGATGTAATATTTAGCAAAGGAGGGAACCAGGTAATGATACCTAGTTTAAACTTTTAGAGATACCTGAGACGATTTTCATCACAAGCGTAGCAGAATTTACGGCAGCCTTGTCTAAGTATTGTTCAAATGATATGTTTGATTCTTTTCCGGCAATATCCGATAAAGAACGAATGATCACGAATGGTACTTCAAATTGATGGGCTACCTGGGCAATCGCTGCTGCTTCCATTTCCACTGCATGGAGATTAGCAAATTTAGAACGGACGAACTCGACCCGTTCGGGATCATTCATAAAGGAATCTCCTGTCGCAATTACACCCGTAACGACTTGAATACCGGAAATTTCTTTCGCACTTTGCTCAGCTATTTCCACTAATTTTTCTGTTGCGATAAACGCTGCTGGTAAATTAGGTACTTGACCGTATTCATAACCAAATATCGTCACGTCAACGTCGTGATGGCGAACTTCAGAGGAAATGACGACATCACCGACATTAAGACTTGGATCTGATCCTCCGGCAGATCCTGTGTTTATAACATAATCAGGAGCGAATTTCTGCATCAAAATCGTAGTGGACATGGCCGCATTCACCTTCCCGATTCCGGAACGAAGCAGAACCACATCTACACCATCCATTTTTCCAGTCGTAAATTCACAGCCAGCGATTGTTTCAACTGTTTGATCAACGATATTCTTTCTTAATAAGGTTACTTCTTCTTCCATTGCTCCGATGATGGCTACTTTCATGCTTAAACCTCTTTTCTATTATGTACGAGAAGAACGAGAAAGCCGGAATTAAAGCTGATTAGCGATCCCTACTTTCTTAGTCCTCACTCTGCTTGCCTTTATCATTTTCAATCAATTCTTCTACCTTCACAGGCTTCCAGCCTCCACCGTCCTCCCACTCCAAGTAAACCCGGTATGCTTGCGGGTCTCCTTTTGCGGTTACGGTTCCAATCGAGCCTTCTGATGAACCATCTCTACTTAAGTACCAGACGGTCATATTTTCCTTGTCAATGCCAATTGCATAGGCCAAGGCTTGAACCCTTTCGTCCCAATCGGAATCAGAAGTATACGGACCTGTCTGTGTGG
Source organism: Neobacillus terrisolis (assembly GCF_051233475.1). Classification (NCBI taxonomy): domain Bacteria; kingdom Bacillati; phylum Bacillota; class Bacilli; order Caryophanales; family Bacillaceae; genus Neobacillus; species Neobacillus terrisolis. Next base: position 192,437 of record NZ_JBKFGH010000018.1, read on the forward strand.
TTCCAACTGGTTCCCAAGCTGGATTCATAATCGTTTGTTTTACATTGTTGCCGCCACCTTCTGTAATGACTGGTGACTCCTCATCTTCCTTCTCTTCTTCCACAGCATCATCTGTAGAATCTTCATCTTGCTTTGATGTTTCAACGGTCTTATTTGAACTATTGACATTCTCATTTTGGTTTACACTGTTTTCAACAGATTCCTCTTGTTTTTTGTCTTTTTGATCGTCATTTGAAAAAATCGACACTGAAACAAAAATAATTAAGAGAATGACGACGCCAATAAGGCCATTAAGAATCAAATTCGTTTTTCTTCTTTTTGCGCGAACCTGAGATCGCATTCCATCTCTTGATTGATCAAAATTGCTTTTCAAGGGATAATCCTCCTTTGACAAGTTGATAATATTCTACCATGCCAAACTGAAAACTTGAAGGAGATTATTGTGCACCATTGTTCTCTGTATCGATTTCATAAAGCTTTTTAACCATATCGGCAAACAAAAGATTGACTCCGCCTTGATCTTCTGTCACATCCAAATTCACCGTTACTAAAACATATTTTGGATCCTCAAACGGAAAATAGCCGGCGAACCATTTATTATGGAGCTGCTGTTTATTTTCAAATTTCCCCGTCTCTGCCGTTCCTGATTTACCAGCTATAGCATAGGGCAAATCTTTAAACCACCGTCCCGTACCTTGTTCGTTTGTAACAACTTCGCGAAGGAGCTCCTGTAATTTCATTGCCGTATAGGGAGCTATCGAATCACCTTTCGATTCTGTTTTTGGAAACTCATACATTGTTGTGCCGTTTTGATATTCAATTTTTGAGGCGACACGAACCATATCCTTTTCTCCGCCTCTGGCAATGGTTGCCATCATGTTGGCTACTCCAAGTGGGGTAGCTCTAACTTCGTGCTGGCCAATCCCCGTCATCGCTACAAAGTTTTTATCCTTTTTCGCATCTTCGGAAATAAATACCCTTCCAGCCTCTTCATCTGGTAATTGTTTAAATTGGTCGAGATGAAAAATGGTTCCCTGCCAGCCAACTTGACCTATTAACCCTAATTTATTGGCATAATCTCCAATAAGGTTCGGATTAATGTCCTTTAATTCATTGGCAATTTGTCCAAATGTACGGTTACAGCTTCGTGCAAAGCTGTCTTTGAAATTAAGCATGCCATGCCTGTATTTTAAATCTGGATCGCCATTTATTTTTCTGCTGCAATCAAAAGTCCGGGTTGGATCATTAAGATTGTTATCGATCGCTGCGGCGGCTACTACAGTCTTAAAGACTGATCCAATGATCTGCTGCTTAACCATCATATTTTCAATCCCATTTCCCTTATATGGATCCTTATGGTTAATGCTAGGGCGTGAAACGAGTGATAATACACTATTGTTTTCAATATCAAGAAGAACGAGTCCTCCCTTTTTAATCCCATGCTGGGTCACAAGTTTTTCGGCGGCCAATTGTATTTTTTTATCAATAGTTGTTTTTATATTTACAGGATAATACGGATTGCTGGAATCCACGTATTTCACATTAACCCCAAATAATGGTGCACCATCACCATCGACATGATAAACCAACTTAGATTTTCCTTCAGCAATTAAAAACTCATCAAAGCTCTTTTCTAATCCCGAAATGCCGATTAATGTTTGCGGTGAATATTCTTTATCAGGATACCTCTCGTTCAATTCCTGCTGATTTTCTTTTACTAAGCCTATCAATTGCTCAGCTGGAGTGTTAGCCAACAAATACTTTCGTTTCACAGCAAATACTCCAGGAACTTTCAGAGCATTGATTTTCTCCATCTGCGAGCTTGTTAGATGGATTGGATTAGGGTCTCCAAATGCAAACGGTTTTTTAGCTTTCTCTACCTTTTGATAAAGTAATTTTTTATCAACCCCAATAATTTTCCCAATCTTTTCAGCATCCCAATCAATCTTTTTCAAAAAAGGAAATAAAATAAGGACAGGAATATCTTCATAAATGATCGGACTCCCATTTCGGTCAAGAAAATTTCCTCTGCCGCTATCGAGGATTACTTCTTGGGAGCGCTGCTTAACACTTGCTTCCAATAAATTGATTTGATGCTTTGAGAAGCTCTTTGTGGCAAAAAGCTGTATTTCCATTAATCGCCCCATGAGCAAGCCTAAACAAACAAAACTTACCACTACCCAAACCATCATCCGTTTTTTTAACATAAAAAACACCTCGTCAAAAGTTTTGACGAGGTTTTGCATTTTCAAACAAAATATAAACAAAGATCGTTATTTAATGGTAACGATGCGTACGCTCATTTCTCCACCAGGAGTTTGAACAGACACTTCATCTCCAACCTTACGACCCATTAAGCTTTTTGCAATAGGTGAGTCGTTTGAAATTTTCCCTTCAAACGGATCTGCCTCAGCGCTTCCCACGATCGTGTAAGTTTCTTCTTCTCCATCAGGAAGCTCAACAAAAGTGACAGAGCGGCCTAACGAAACAGTATCGCTTTGCATTTCATCTTCTTCAATAATTTTGGCATTACGAATCATATTTTCTAATGTTGTGATTCGGCCTTCAACAAAGGCTTGCTCTTCTTTTGCAGAATCATACTCTGAGTTTTCGGAGAGATCCCCAAAGCTTCTTGCAATTTTAATCCGCTCAACAACTTCTTTACGTTTAACGGTTTTTAATTGTTCTAATTCCTGCTCAAGTTTTTCTTTACCAGCTTGTGTCATCGGAAATACTTTTTCTGTAGCCAAAGACATTCACTCCTTCTAGTCTTCACAATCACCCATTGAAATTGTGGATAAAAATTATGTAGGGTCTTAAAAATACATAGGAGCGCGTCCTGTTAAAGGGCGCGCGTATTTTTTCTTTTTTTATTATCTATGCTATTGTTTCATAAAAATGATTTTTGTTCAAGAATTGTTTGAATTTTTGTGACCATAAGATCAATCGCAACGTGGTTATGACCGCCTTCTGGGATGATAATGTCTGCATAACGCTTCGTTGGCTCTATAAATTGATTATGCATAGGTCTAACAACGTTCACATATTGATCAATAACCGAATCCATTGTTCTGCCTCGTTCCTTAATATCTCTCAGTAATCTGCGAATAATTCTTAAGTCAGCATCGGTATCAACGAATAATTTAATATCCATCAAATTTCGTAGGCGTTCGTCTTCTAAAACAAGGATTCCCTCGAGAATAATTACATCCTTTGGCTCAACAACGATCACCTCGTCTGAGCGGGTATGAATCGAATAATCATAGACAGGTTTATTTATGGATTCATATTTAAGCAATTTCTCAATGTGTTCAATCAGCAAATCATTATCAAAAGCAAGCGGGTGGTCATAATTTGTCTTTAACCTTTGTTCAAACGGCAAATGACTTTGATCCTTATAATAATAATCTTGTTCGATCATTAAGATGGAATGTCCTTTAAACTGCTGATAAATTGCTTTTGTAACGCTAGTTTTTCCCGACCCGGAACCGCCAGCTACACCTATTACAACAGGCTTGCGACCCATAAAATTAATTCTCCTTTCGCATCATGTTGTTAGGGTATACTGCATGGTCCATTTTAAATTTGACAATTTGGAGGGGATGACGTGCTGCATCTAATTCATTTCCATCCTCGTCCCAAATTTTATCAATTTTATAAGTGAAGTTTTCAATATCCGGTCCAAAAAATTCCACTTCATCGCCTGGCTTGAAATGGTTTCGCTGCTGCAAAGTAACCATTTTCGTTTCCGGATTATAGTCTAATACTAATCCTGCAAATTCAAATGTTGTCTTCTTGCTATGGTTTCCAAACATTTGCTCTTTATACCCAGGTACCCCTTCAAAAAAGGCTGGAGCGGTATCTCGGTTTGCGCATTTATCCAGTTCCTCGATCCATTCCTGCTTTATAACGAAGTTATCAGGGTCAGCACAGTATGCATCAATAACTTTTCGATAAACACTGACTACTGTTGCAATGTAATGGATTGATTTCATCCGTCCCTCGATCTTAAGGCTGTCAATTCCGAGTTCAATCATCCGTGGGATTGATTCAATTAAGTTGAGATCTTTTGGACTCATTGCAAACGGAGCATCATTTTCTGAAAACAATGCCTGATCATGATCACCCTCTGCCTTGTAGAGGTCATAATCCCATCGACAAGATTGACAACAACCGCCGCGATTCGAATCACGCGCTGTCATATGATTACTTAATGTACAGCGGCCTGAATAGGCAATACACATTGCACCGTGAATAAATGTTTCAATCTCAATATCCACTTTTTCTTTCATTTCTTTAATCTCTTCCGCACTTGTCTCACGTGCGAGAACGACCCGTTCGAGGCCTTCCTCTTTCCAAAACTGAACAGCCTTCCAGTTCGAAAGGGATTGCTGTGTACTTAAGTGCACTTCTATTTCAGGAGCAATCCTGCGGCATGTTTCGATAATAAGCGGATCGGCAACGATAATACCGGCAACGCCGGCTTCCTTTAGCCCTTGTAAATAGTCTTCTAACCCGTCAATATTTTCATTGTGAGCATATATATTTGTGGTTATATAAATTCTTGCATTGTACTTTTTCGCAAATTCCACGCCTTCCTTCATTTCTTCAAAAGTGAAGTTATCAGCGTTTGAGCGAAGGCCATATTCCTGTCCACCAATAAAGACGGCATCTGCTCCATATTGGACGGCAATCTTCAATTTTTCAAGATTACCTGCAGGCGCAAGGAGTTCTGGTTTTTTAACAATAACACGTTTGCCGTTTACGATTTCTGAAATATTGTTTTTTATATTAGCAGTCATCCTGTTTGCCTCCTCATATATTATATTTCTTGCTACTTCTGTTAAACGATGATGTTTGATTTTTTCTTAATAAACGGTTTCTTTAAAGAAGAAGCCTGTATCAAGCGGGCGGGAGTCTGGTTGAATCTTCTCGATTTCCTCTAGTAAATCCGTTTTTAAATCCTCGTATTGATCTGGATCTTCCACACAAACATCAATCGCTTTTCGATAAAGCTTGGTAACCTCGATAAGATATTCAGAGCTTTTTAAAATGCCTTCAATTTTAAAAGAGTCGACCCCTGCTTCAATCATGTCTTGAAGCTCATCAATGATACAAATATCATTTGGACTCATGATATGGGTTCCATTCTCATCTTCAAAAATCGGGTATTTATTTCCGCGCTCCTTATCGTGCAAATACATATTTTTTTCGTATTTGCTTTTGCTCACCTCTAACGATTGACCTTGATATTCGAAGTAATTACCAAGGAGGCTGCGTTTCGATTGAAACATACTGGTCATTCCATGAACTTGAACTTCAATTTCGACTTCTGCATGTTCTTTCATCTCAATTATGGCATCCATATTGATTTCTTTAGCTAGAACAGACCGTTTCGCTCCTTTGCGGCCCCAATAGTTGCAAGTATACCAGTTTGTTCCGGTTGTTTCGGTATTCCAATGCAGCTTCATTTCTGGCGCTACTTCTCTTACCGTCATTAAAACTGCAGGGTCCCCAAACACGATCCCATCTGCTTTAACCGAACTTAAAAACGATACATAATCGCTTAATTCTGCAATTTTTTCATTATGAAAAATAGCATTCATGGCGACATATACTTTTTTCCCATGGTCATGGGCAAGTTCTATCGCTTTCGCAACGGCAGCACGGTCAAACTCTCCAGCCAGACGTAAGCCATAGCGTTGCTCTCCAATCATGAAGGCGTCAGCACCCGCTTGGGCTAAAGGGATAATATCGTCTACTGAAGTTGGTGTCACTAATAATTCCGGTTTCTTCATGATCATTTTCACCTCTTTTTACTAATCGCAATCCCGTCTCCAACAGGAATAATGACAGTATTGTAGTCGGGATGCTTCATCAACCAACAATTAAAATCTTTAATCTTTTTTACTAATGATCGTAACCGCTTATTCTCAATGGTTTCCTCACATACCATACCTTTAAACAATACATTGTCCGTAATGATCAAACCATCTTTATTAAGATATTGAGAATACAACTCAAAAAAGCGTTGATATTGACCTTTAGCAGCATCAATAAAAATAGCATCGAATGGTGCAAAAGCTTTAATTTGATCCTCTGTTTCTAGAGCATCACCGCTAATGACAACAATCTGAGCTTGTTTTTCTGCTTTTGCAATATACTCGGCCGCCTTCTTAAGCCTCTCCTCATCTCGTTCAACTGTAATGATTTTAGATGAAGGGAGTGCATCCGCCATTCTTAATGCCGAATATCCAATAGCCGTTCCAACCTCTAAAATCTGTTTAGGACTGTGAAGCCGTAAAAGCTGAAGCATCGTTTCAATTCCGGTAAGTTCCATAATCGGAACACCAAATTCTTTCGCATACTGCTCCATCTCGAAAAATATTTCAGACCGGTCGGGTATTAGTTCTGCTATATATAACTGCAGCTTCTCATTTTCCAAGCTGCCATCACCTCACCTTAAAGCGGAAGCGCCCGGGGAGCGCACGACAGGACTGGAGCACATCGACTGAGATAAAGGAAACACGAAAAGCGGCAGCTTTTCGATGTTGACTTATCGTAGGGAGGTGGGCGAAGTCCACTAGGCGCTGGGCGCTGGAGCTAGATATTTATCTAATTTCAGTACTGAATACTTTATTATTGCCGATTACTGAACAAGAAAAAATAGCGGTCACAGAGGGGATAACCGAAACAGGAGCACTGCTTCAGACAAGATCCTAACAAATCTGTGGGTCACGCTATTGCAATAGTGTATCAAAACACTCGAATTATTTTATCATAAAAAAAATTGGAAAGCTAATTTAATTAATTTCCTGTTATATGTTTTGCCTTTTCTCTATTGTGTTCATCAAGGGTTTTCGTAAAAATAACGTTCCCTTCTGAAGTGGCCAGGAAATAGAAATACTCTGATTCTTTCGGATTCAAAGCGGCTTCAATTGACATCGAACCTGCACAAGCTATCGGTCCCGGCGGTAAGCCCGGATATTTATACGTATTATAAGGAGAATCGACCTTTAAATCCTCATATAGCACTCTATCCTTATGCTTTCCTTTTGCATATAATACGGTTGGGTCCGTCTGTAATGGCATTCCAGCTCCTATTCGGTTATAAAACACGCTGGCAATCATATCACGGTCTGCTTTTTCAGTGGCTTCTTCCTCAATCAACGATGCCATCGTTAATAATTGATGTGGCGAAACACTTTTTTCATTCATTTGAACTTCGTATTCATTTAAAATATCGTCTGTTTTATTAAGCATCTCAGTAACTACTTTTTCAATCGAAGGATTTTCCTCATAAAAGGGGTAAGTCGCAGGGAACAAATATCCTTCTAACGGATACATTACTTTTTCGCTTAGAATTTCTTCTGTTAAGACATTCGGATACTTTTCCATCATTTTTTTGACAAAGGCAGGATCATTAAGTTGATTAAAGACCTCATCGTGGCCACGATTTGTTTTTTCAGCAATAATATCGGCAATTTGTTTAAGTTGTTTTCCTTCCGGGATGGTGATTTTGAAAACAACCTCCTCTAATACTTTTCCTGTTTTAAGATGGTCAAGGATTTCTGGAAGCGTCATGGATGGGGCCAACTCGTAGCTCCCGGCCATAAAATTGGTTTCATTATTGAATTTCACATAATATTTAAACACTTTGGCATCTTTGATAATCCCTTTCTTTTCTAAAATCTCACCTATTCCAGAAACAGAAGAGCCAATGGGAATATCGACTGTTTTTGCTTGTTTATTGTCAGGGTCGACCGGCTGCAACGCGGCTTTAATGTAAAAATATCCCCCGCCAAACACCGCACTGATCAGCAGAAAAATAATAATAGAAGCTATAAGGACAATTTTACGAACAACCTTTGCCTCGCTTTGGCGTTCGATCATTTTTTTTCGAATTAAGTCTTTTGTTTCCTCATTCCTATCTGACAAAGCTTTCCCTCCACTCACTTAGCTGACCTTTTTTTCTATTTACACCTCGCATTATTATACTATATTTTTATTTTTCATCGCAAAATAATACATAAATTTCATTTTTTAGGGAATGTTCTACAATTTTTGCACCAAAAGACTCTGTTAGTTTTCTGTTGATTTCCGCTCCAGGTGCTCGCGCACCTTAGGGGGAGTCCGCGAGCCTGTCTAGCTACAGCGGCTAGGGGCTCGGGGTCATAAGCCAATCCGTCAAGAAGGTCAAAGAACGACCTTCATGCCGGCTCGTCTTATGCCTGTCGCCCCTGGGCAAGCCGCTTCCGCTTTTCCTTCTCCTCGGCGCTATTGCGCCTGCGGGGTCTCCCGTGACACCTTTTCCCCCAGGAGTCTCGCACCTTCCGCTCCAATCAACAGAGTGCTCAAAATAATATTGTTCTCTAACACAGCCAAAAAAAAGC